>NZ_JABMCZ010000005.1:1500000-1709692 GCF_013186535.1 Nocardia terpenica | reverse complement strand
ACGGTGACCGCGCCGATGGTGACGGCAGCGAACAGGGCCGTGGCGGCGGTACCCGCGGCTGCGCCGAACATCACGGCGTGGCTTCCCGGGGCGGGCGTGGTGGCGGTGGTGGGAGCACGGTGCGCCGGTCCGCCGCCGGGTTCTCGGTGTTGTCGGGTCCGGTGGTGCCGGTTGGCTGTGGCCAGGCGGTGGTGAGCCGGTGCAGGGCGAGCCGGGTCCGGCCGCCGCTGGCCGCCGGGGGTGCAGCGGCAGCCAGACCGGCCCGGCCGGGTCGGTCTCGGCGGCGGCGGTGTAGTCGGCGGCGGCGGTGGCGATCGGCACGGTGGCTGGGTCGGGTAGTGCGGCGGCTGTGGCGTGCAGGGCGGTGCGGGCGGCGGCTTCGCGCCCGCTGGTGGGTAGCCACAGCAGTAGTGGGGTGGTGATGCCGGTGGCGGTGGCCAGGTTCGCGTAGCCTGCGAGTTTGCCGCAGACCTGGGTGAGTGACTCTGTGCCGCAGTCGTATTCGAGGAAGAACTCGACACCCGGGAGGCCGGGCTGGGTGGGGTCGAGGCGGCCGTAGCCGTCGGGGCGGGCCAGGTCGCCCCACAGCCGGGTGCAGCGGGTGTGTGACCACCACGCGGTCAGCACGCCCTGAGTGGGGCTGGTGGTGGCGAGGTCGGTGAACCAGTCGTTGACGGCGACGTCGTGGCGTAGCCGGAGGCTGTGGGCCAGTGCGAGTGCGCGGTCGTGGCGCCAGCGCAGCTCGCGGATGTCGAGGCCGTGCTCGCCGGCCAGGACCGCGGCTCCGGCCGGGGCGAGGATCCAATGCCAGGGTGCGGTGCCGACCAGGCGGCGGGGCCGGAAGCGGTCGATCACCCCGGTCTGGTGCAGGGTCTGCAGGCGTCGGCTGGCGCGGCGGTCGGCGGTGAATGCCAGCGCCGCGATCTGGGTGGTGGTCAGGACGCGATGCTCGTACAGCATCCACAGCAACCACCGATCCCGCCCGGTCAGCACCGTGGCCAGTGCGGCCTGCCCGGCCGGGACGGCCCGCCGGGGTGCGGGCGGGAATCGGTGCGCGCGGGTCGGTCCGCGGCGGGTGACGTGGGTCATCGGAATACACCTCCAGCGGCGGGGGACGGGGATGGCCGGGGTATACGGCGGGAATGCCGGGTGGCAGGGCCGTGTCAGCGGCGGCGCGGGTCGTGGCGGGCGGTGCCCGGGGCCGGTGTCGCCGATCGGGGGCGGACGCGGGCGGGGTGGGCGTGGGCCGTGCGATGCCGTTGGTTGCGATGCCGTTGGTGTGGGTGCGGGCGGCGGCGCGGATGTGGGCCGATCGGCCTCGGATGGGCGGGGGAAGCGGTGCGGTGGCGACGGTGAACGGGGGCGCGTTCTGGCCTCGGACGAACAGGCGCGCGGCGGCGTGGTAGGCGTCCAGGTGGGCGAGGTCGTGCTCGCTGAGCTGGGGCAGGGTATGGCGGGCCAGGTCGCGGGCGTCTTCGGGTGACACGGCGAAACAGATCTTGTTTCTGGCGTTGGTGGAGACCGCGTCGCGCAGGGTGGGGGTGAGCTGGCCGAGGTTCTGATGCGCCAGCACCATCGACAGTTTCAAGGCCCTGGCCTCGGCGAGCATGTCTTCCACCGGTGTGGACGAGTGCAGGAAGTTGTGGAATTCGTCGAGGTAGAGCGCGGCGTCGCGGCGCTGTGTGGCGGGTGTGGCGGCGCGGGCGGTGACGGCCTGCCAGGTGCGAGCCACCAGCAGCGCACCGACCAGGCGGGTGGTTTCTTCACCGAGCCGCCCTTTGGGCAGGCGGGCCAGCACCAGGCCGCCCTGGTCGAGAATCTGGCCGATGTCGACGGTGGCCGGGCCACCGGCCACGGCGGTCTTGACGAAAGGCCGCAGCAGCAGGTGGCGCAGCTTGTTCATCAGCGGCGCGGTCAGCTGGCCGCGCCCGGCGTCGCCGAGGGCCTCGAAGTTGGTCCAGAACCCGTGCAGCACAGGGTCGCTCACGGTGGCGGTCAACCGGGCCCGGTAGGTGTCGTCGGTCAGCAGGCGCGCGACGTCGGCCAGGGTGGCGGGTGCGGGTTGAGTACATACCGTCAGCAGGCTGGAGCGGAACAGGTCGTCGGTGCGGGGGCCCCAGAACTGGTGGTAGATGCGGGCGAAGATGGTGCCGAGGTTGTCCACGACCAGGTCGAGGTCTGCGCCGACGGTGGTGGTGTCGAGGGATTGATACACGGAGGCGGGCTGGCGGAGTCGGCGTCGAACAGCACCACGGTGTCCGCGCAGCGGCGTGGTAAGCGTTTGAGTAGGTCGGTGATCAGGTCGCCTTTGGGGTCGATGAGGACCAGACCGCGCCCGGCGTCGGCGTCGGCGAGCACCATCTGCCCCAGCAGCGTCGATTTTCCGCATCCGGTGGGCCCGAGGATGTGGACGTGGTGGCGGGCGTCGGCGACCCGCATGGCCACCGTCCGCCCCGGTGCGGCGTCGGCTGTCCCGAGCGGTTTCGTGGCCGGTCCGGCGAAGGCGACGATCGCGCTGGGGGCCAGCGCGCGGGCTCCGGCGCGGTGGATCTCGGCGATCCCCGCGTCCAGGGGCAGGTGCGCGATCGTCGCGAGTTCCGGCGTCGACAGCAGGTCACCGCGCCCGAGGCGTCGCTCGGTCAGCACGGTGGACAGCCGGAAGCGGCGGTGCCGCGCGTAGTGGTTGTAGTCCGAACAGCTCGAGAAGCAGGACGACAGCGCATGGGCGCGGCCCCGGGCGACCTTGCGGGCACGGACACATGCCTGCGTGTCGCTGCCGGTGGGGACGGGGGCGGTGACGGCGTAGCGGATGACGGTGGCCCAGTGTGTGCCGCGGGTCTTGACCGCGGCGGCGCGGTCGCGCGCGGATTGTTCCAGGCTGGCCTGCCGATCAGCGGACCGCGGAGCGGGCCGGGGTGCACCGTTGCGGGTCTGTGCCCGGCCGAAGAACAGGCCGAACATCTCACGAACCAGATCCCCCGCTATCCCGGCCAAAAGACCCGATGCCAGCCCTGCTCCCCGGCCGGGGCGGCTGGTATGGCGGGCGCGGCGGCCGAAGACGGGGCGGGCTAGGACCTGCAGGCACGCATGGTAGCCGGGGGGCATGCCTGCGGCGGCGGCGATCAATGCGGCGGCGGAGTCGCCGTGGGAGTCGGTGCGGATCGGCCACTGCTCCGGTCGACCGAGCCGCAGCTCCCCACCCACCAGCACGTTCTGGTGCCCGGCGACAGGCGGGGGCATCGGCGGTGCGGCGGCCACGGTGCGGGTGCGCGCTCCGCGCCAGGATGCGGCGACCGCGTTCTCGACCAGGTGCGGCGGGACAACCGACGGCACCCAGATCCGGATCACCGCACCGTCGTCCGGGCTGATCCGGTATTCGAACCCGAGGTGTGGGGTTCCGAACAGCATGCGCCGCCACAGTGGGTGTTCGAGTGCGCCGTGCAGCTGCTCCCACAAGACTTCTGCGCTGGTGGGCTGGACCTCGGGCGGGAGAGGATCTCGACGTGGCGGGCCCCGTCGGCCCAGCGCCGCTCGCGCAGCCTGCGTACCCGGGCGGTCAGGGCGAGGATGCCCGCCGCGGCGAGGACGGTAATGCAGGCCGCCGGGACCGCGTAGTGGACGGCGAGCGCGAGAACGCGGTCGCCGACAACGCCGGGGTGCGTGAGCAGCTCCCCCACCGTCGGCCCGTAGCTGCCGCCGTCTGCGGGAGTGGTCTGGGTGTGATATCCGGTGCCCATCACTGCGGCACCTCGACGTAGGGGTCACCGTCACCGTCGTCGGCATCGGCATCGGCATCGGCATCGGCATCGGCATCGGCATCGTCGGTGAAGTCGTTTTCGTTGTCGACGTCGATGTCCTCGTCGTCTTCGGCAGGCCAGTCGACTTCGTCGGCGCCGAGGTCGATCTCGGTATCGTCGGTGTCGTCGCCGGGAGGGCGATGTAGCCGGGGTCGTCGGTGTCGGTGTCGAACTCCGGGGACGTGGTCGCCAGCTGGTGCTCGGCGAGGGAGGCGACCGAGGCGAAGACGGTGCGCTGGTGCGCGCCGACAGCGAGGAGGCCGTGACCGCGGTCGGCGGTCAGCAGGAACCGACGCTCCCCCTCGGACAGGCCGAACGCGTCGCCGACCTCGTCGATCGACTGCGGGGCTTGGCGCAACAGCACCTGGGTGGCCGCATTGGCGACGATCGCTCGACCGAGATCGGTGGACAGCACGTCGGGTCCGTCCTGGGTGGCAACGGTCAACCCGGCCAGATACTTACGGGCCGACTTGGCCAGCCGGAACAAGAACCTCGCTCCGGCCGGTTGCCGCATCAGCAGCCATGCTTCGTCCACCACGACCAGGCGGGGCCGCCGCGTCACGGGGTCGCTGACCCGACGCCAGGTCGCGTCCAATGCGAGCAGGGTGCCGATGGTCTTGAGTTCCTCGGGCAGGGCCCGCAGCGAGTACACGATCAACCCGCCCTCGGCCCCGTGGGTGGTGGCACCGTCGAGCAGCTCACCGAACGCACCACCGCGGACATACGGGGCCAGGGCGGCGGCGAGTTCTGCCGCCACCGGGTTCCCGGCAGCGGCGAGCTGCTCGCGCAGCAGGCTCAACGATGGAGCGGGCCGCACCCAGGTGGCCGGGTTACCGGTGATCCCGGCCGCGGTGTAGGTGGCGGTCAGCGCGGTGTCGAGCACGGCGCGCTGGGCCGGGGTCTGCTCGCCGAGCAGGACCGCGATCACGGTGTGCAGGTACAGCTTTCGCCGAGTGAGCGTGTCGGCGGTGGCGGTGCGCCGACCGGTGGGACCGATATGGATGTCGAGATCGAAGGGGTTGACGCAGACGCCGGTGGCACCCAGCGGGATGCGGACACCGCCGACGGCGTCGGCCAGGGCCGCGTACTCGTCCTCGGGGTCGATGACCACGGTTTCGATGCCCCGATACAACGACCGCAGGATTTCGGTCTTCACCAGGTAGGACTTGCCGGACCCGGAGCGGCCGAGGATGACCTCGTTGTGGTTGTGCATGCTGGGCCCGAAGCGGTCGTGGAACAGCAGCCCGGCGGCGCCGTCGCGCCCGTACAGCACCCCGGCCGGGCGGGTGGCGACCGGGTCGGCGGGCGGTAGCTGCGCGGAGGCGAACGGGACGGCCGCGGCGAGGGCGTGGCTGTCGAAGGTGCGGTGCGCCCGGATCGGATCCAGGCCCAGCGGCAGGGTGGTCACCCAACCTCCGACGGCGCGGTAGGTCAGCGGGCAGGTGTCGATCAGCAGGCTCGCACACAGGGTGCGCAGCGCGGCGACCTGCCCGGCCAGCTCCCGTTCGGAGCCCGCGTGCACCGTCAGATACACCCCGGCCCTAAACAATCGGGACTCACCGCGGGCCAGCTGCGCCGACAACACGGCAGCGTCCTCGGC
Source organism: Nocardia terpenica (assembly GCF_013186535.1). Classification (NCBI taxonomy): domain Bacteria; kingdom Bacillati; phylum Actinomycetota; class Actinomycetes; order Mycobacteriales; family Nocardiaceae; genus Nocardia; species Nocardia terpenica. The sequence goes on along the minus strand of NZ_JABMCZ010000005.1, from coordinate 1,704,295 downwards.
AGCCACTTCGACCGCCGGATCGGCGACCCGCTGGTTCATCGTCGCCGACATCATCGACGATTCCAGGCGGGCGATCTGTCGGCGCAACCGCAGCGCGGCGGTCTCGGCCGGAATCGGCTCGATGTGCACCGCAATATCCACCCGGCCCGGGAACGCCGACAGCGGTGTCAGCCACCCGGCGGCCACTTCCCGCGGGTAGCCCGTGACCGCGATCGTCGCCACGAAATCCGCCCCCACCTCGAGGTGACGGGTGCCGATGGTCAACGACTCCGGCGCGAACTCCACCACCCGGCGGCCTCGACGCGCCAGCAGACCACCCCGGCGACGGGCATGAGCGCGGGCGCAGTCGTGCACGGTCGTCGGGTTTTCCTCCCCCGTCTGTTCGGCCTGGTCTTCGGCGTCGGTGTCGAAGGTTGCGCCGGTGAACGCGCTCTGGCCGAGGGTGATGATCTCGGTGGGGCCTGCGGCGTCGGTAGCGCTCGAAGGGACGAGGTTGGCGGGGTTGGTGCAGCTGGTCAGGATCGCTCGCGCCGCGTCGTCGTCGAGCACGCGGACGCCGATACCCAGCGGTGCCAGCATGTCGGTGGCTTCGTCGACGCGGGCCAGCAACCGTGCCTGGGCGGCGTGGCGCTCGGCGGCGGAGATCTCGCGGTCGCGGCGGCCCCGGGCGGTGAACCCGCCCACGGGGGAGGCGGCCAGGCGGGTGGCGGGGCCGAGCGGTTCGCGCCACACCAACAAGACCTGCCGGTGCGCGGCGGTGTCGTCGTCGGCCAGCTCGGCGAGATGGCGGGTGTGGTCGCGAGCGTATTCGGCCAGCTCCGGTGACATGTCCTCGGCCGCGGCCCGCAGGCGCGCGATGTGGCCGGTCACGTCCAGGCGCACCGAGCGCAGCAGGATCTGCACGCCGTGCCGGGACAGCCCGTGCAGGTATCCGGCGAGCGCGCTTACCAGCCCGGCCTGCTCGGCCGGGGTCCGCAGCGCGAGGTTGATGCTGGTCGCGGCGGCGATCACCGCGATCCCGTCGGCACCGAGGTCGACCACACCGACCCCGCCCGCACCGGTGACGGTGCGCGGCAGCGGGGCTGTGCCGGTGGTGATCGGTTGCGCGGTCACCGGCCGCGGCCCGGTCGCGGTGGCGGTGAGCCAGCCCGGCGCACCGGCGCGATCGTGCTGATCGGAACCGACGGCGATCAGGCGACGGGGCCGCATCCGGTGCCGCAGCGCGGTGAGCAGAAGCTGATCACCCGACATCCCGTCGCGAGTGGTGAGGATGGTGGCGGTCGCGAGGGCAGCGACCGGGGCCGCGACGGCGGCGAACACCGCGACCGGCACGACCACCCGGGTGGCCGCCCACGTCAGCAGCAGCGCGACGCCGGTGGCGGTGAGCAGGGCGAGTTGGCGGGCGGTGAACGGGCCGACGATCCGGTCGGGCCGCTCTACATCGGACGGGATGCGGTACATGCTCATTGGGCACCTCCAGAAGCAGGCCGACGACAACGGCGGCGAACGGGAAGATCGGGAAGGGGAAGATGCAGCTGCCGACCGGCAGCACGCGGTGCAGGGGGAGCCACCCACACCGGGGCGGGGGCCGGTCGCGGCACCCGGGGCACCCCGAGCGGCAGCACGTACTGGCCGCCCTTGGTGACCTGCACTCGCGCATACGGATCACCAACCGTGGGTCTGGGTTCGGGCGGCGGGTACCGCAGTGTCAGCTGGCGGCCCGTGCCAGCCCGTTTCCGCACGGGTGCTCCGGTGTCCGAGCCAGCCGTGGTAGTGGCCGGTGTCGTGCGCGTCCGGGGCGGGCGCATCGGGGCGGCCGGGCGGCGCTGGCGTGTGGTGGGACTGGCGTAGAACAAGGCCATCTGGCCGGGCGGGCGGGGCGCTTCGGGAGACAGCTGCGGGCCCGGCTTGAACAGGTCCAGCCGCAGCTGCTGACCGGTATGCGGTGAGGGCGGTGAACCCGGCACGCGCCGCGGCCGTTTCGCCGCCGGGACCGCAGGCGCGGGTTTGACCCGGGTGAGCCCCTGCAACGGCAACAGCAGCTGACCGTCGGCAGTCGTTTTCTCCCGCCAGTACGGGTCGGCGGCATCCCGCATCGCGTTCCGCTGCGCGCGGCTCGGCTTCGACGGGTGCGTCCTGGGTTTCGGGGTACGGAGGTTGCCTGGCGACGGCCCTGGCACCCTGGCGGAGCAGACCGAAGGTCTTGTACGCGATGAACCCGCGCACCATCCCGCCGACCATGGAATGGCCGCCGCCGATCCGCAGCGCCGACAGCAGCCAGAAGGGGGTTTTGACCAGGATCGCCACCATGGCGATCGACACGATCAGGGTCACCAGACCGCCGGTGTTCGGGCCGAAGAAACTCCATCCGCCGGGGGTGAGGAATACGCGGGCGGCGGTGATCAAGGTCAGTGACTGCACCACCTGGATGGCCAGGCACGCACCGATGGCTCGCCACCACCATCGGGCGATCGGCTCGGTCACCGGCAGCCCATGACACATGAGCGCCAACGGGGCGGCCACGATCAACACGATGGTGATCGCGACCCGGACCACGTACCCGACAAACAGCAGCAAGACCAGCACGATGAGCGCGGCCGACAACAACAGCACGAAGATGCCCGACCCGGGGCCCGCGGTGACCAGCTGCTGCAACGCCTGCCCGGCCGAACCCGGATCGGCTCCGTCCCCGGCCAGCGCCGCCGACACCGCGTTCGCCGCGCGCACCGCCTCGGTGGCCAGCGGGAAACTCAAGGCCGCCGCGAGCATGCCGAGCACGATCCGGGGCACGATCTCACGCACCGACCACCGCGACTGCAGCGTCTGATACGACATCAACACGATCCCCGCGGCCATCACCAGCAGCCCGTACACGGTGACGGTGAGCTGCCACGACGACGACCACAACTGCCCGACATGCGGCAACGTGACCGGATCCGGAGTCGCCAACAACGTGGTCGACAGCAACCTCAGCAACGGATTCAAGGCCGAAGCGACCAGGTTGGCGAAAAACCCGTCCATCGCCTTGACCACACAGCCGGAAATATGGTCGATCCCACACTCAGGCTCGCCCGCACTGCCCGCATCACCGGAGCCCGGACCCGGCCTCGACCCACACATCGGGGAAGCGGGATCCGTGCACGGCGCGGTCGGGGGCGCGGCGGGCGGCACCGTTGCCGGAACCGTGGGTGCCGGGGTCGGGGCGGGGGCGGCTGGTGCGGTGACCACCGGCGGTGCCGGGGGCGGGGTGGTGGCCGGGTCCGCCCATGCCGCAGCGGTGCTGGCCGCCACCATGAGTGCAGCCGCAGCGACGGTCAGCAACCACCGCCACCGGGCCCGGTGCGCGCCTCCGCCCGCGCGGGTGGGGGCAGACATGGTCAGCCCCCCACCAGGGATTTGAGGACTTCCACGACGACCGGGGCGAGGATAGCCAGGCTGTAGCCGATCAGCGCGGCCCGCACACACGCCTTAGCTCGCTCGACCTCACCGGCGTCGCCACCCGAGAGCAGGTAGCGGGCCCCGCCAACGGTCAAGTAGACCGTGGCGACGGTGGCCAGGATGCCGATCAGCCAGTTCCGCAGGTGCGTACACACTTCGTCGAGCGACCCGGCCACCGCCAGCACCACCGGATCCGCCGCCGCCGGAGCCGCCGCAGCAACCACGGCGGCAACCGAGACCACCCCGGCAGCGAGCACCGCTCCGCCGGGCCTGCGCAGGCGTTGACGACCATCGGCACGACGGGCGAAGAAGGGCCGAAAAACGGGGGAACGGGTCATGCGCATCGGCGCACCTCCTGGCGAGCGGGTTGCGGGTCCGCGAGAGCCTGTGAAGGCGCCCGCACTGGAGACACTCCTGCCGCATCGCCGTTTTCGGACATCGCCCGCCACAACTTTTTGCGCGGGGCCTGGCCGACAGCGCGAGTGAGGTTGTCCACGGCGGCGGCCTCGACCTCGCTGAACCCCGCCGACAGCGACTCCTGCAGGCGGTGGGTGAGCCACTGCGCCAGTCGCAGCTCGGCGCGGCGGCGGCGCTTGACCACGGTGTCGTAGTCGATCCCGACGTCGGCGGCAACGCCGTGCAACGGCTGGCCGTCCAGGCGGGTGTCGGCGATCAGCCGGGCTTCGGCTGCGGTGAGCACCCCCTCGGCGACCGCCAACTCCAACAGCTCGTCCGGATGCCCGCGCCGGGCGTGCCCCAGGTCGATCGATACCGGAATATCGGCGTCCTCGTCGATGCTGTCCGGGCTGGTCACCCACCACGACGGGACCGATGCCAACCGGCGCTCCCGGATCGCCGCGCGGCACCGGTGATAGACCGCCCACCGCAGTCGCGACGCCACATACGGGCGCGACAGGTCGATCCAGTCCACGGCTTCCAGGAGTGCGGTCAGCACCATGGCCTGGGTGTCGTGACGGTGGGTCCAGTGCCCGGTCAAGGTGGACGACAGCGTCGACAGCATCGGCAACGCGAAACCCGCACACACCAGTACCGGGACCTCCTGCCTGGTCCGGGCCCGAGTCACCAGCTCCGCCCACACCGCATCGACCTCAGCCAGGGGAACCCGACGATCGAGAACCCGCCGCGACGCCTGCCTGATACTCATCGGCCCCCACGACGGCGGCAGACCGTCCATCTGCTGGTCGGCCAGCTCACCGAACCGTTTCCGGACCAACTGCAGCGCTGTCGGCGTTACCCGGCGGACCCGCTTCTTCCGTGAATTCATGGACTTACCTCCTGTGCTCAGCGAAAGAAAATCGACCAAGCAAGGACACGCGAGACCCGCCACAAAACACCGTCAGAAACAATTCACGACGAATTCAGAAAGACCTCAGAACGCATTCAGTGTCGAACAGTGCGGCGCGTTCACACCCGGTCACGCCCACCCCTGAAACCGCCACCGAGATGACCGTCTACCAGGAGATGAGCGCGCCGTGTAATGCTGCTGTGGCGCTCCACCAGAGCGCCACACGGCCGCCACAGAATCAGCCGCGGTCGGTGAAAAAATCCGAGACCCACCCCGCATCCGATTTGCCATTGCGCACGCCCGCCTCACGTGCATGCAACCATTTCCGGCCGGTTTCGGAGCGGCGTGAGACGTGGGTGAATTTTTTTCCTGCTCGATGTCCGAAAACCAGCTGAAGGGAGGAGTGCTGCCGGTAGAAACACCCGACCGGAAAGAGGTACTCCCGATGACCCAGAACCAACCCACCCGCCGCACCGCCGCCCGGGGTACGGGGACAGCGCCCGCGATGATCCCGACCACGCTGTGGGCGGCCGGGCCGACACCCATCGACCCGCACGACCCGTGGCCGCCGCGCCTGCTCACCCGAGCCGTGCTCGAATACAGCCGCCCCAGCGACCGGGTCATGCTGCTCCCCGACACCAGCACCCCCACCACCTCGACCCTTGCCGAACTCGGCCGGATCCCCGTTCCCGCGACCACCGGCCCGGACGAGTCGGTGCCCGTCGCCGACACCGACCTGATCCTGACCACCCTGCTCCCGGAGCCCGAACCACAGACCGTGCCGGAGGCAGTCCAGGTGGCCTCGGCCCGGTTACGAGTCGGCGGCCTGCTCGTCGTGTTCAGCCGCTGCGGCCACGACAGCGACGGTCACCTGCGCGACCTCTCCGGCCACCTGGTCAGCGCCGCACAACACTGCGACCTGCTCTACCTACAGCACCTGATCGCCGCCCCCGTCCACGGCACCGCCATCGTCGCCGCCCCCACCCACCCCGGCACCCCGTGCCGCGTCGTGGCCGGTCCGGACGAGCACAACGACATCATCCACACCGATGTCTCGGTGTTCTTGCAGCCGCACGACCTCACCACCGCCGCATGAACCCCAGCCCCACACCCCGCCCACGCGCGCCGCACCCCGGCGCGTTCACCCCCACCGCGAAAGGCCATCCCCCCATGTACACCAGCGAACCCACCACCGCGTACGACCGCACCCCCGCCCAGGGGCGGGTATCGGTGTGGGCGACCGCGCAGACCGCGCCCGCCGCCCAGCGCGGCACGCGCTACCACCGCGACTCCTCAGCGCACCCGGCGAAAATGCTGCCCCACATCGCCGCCGCAGCCATCACCCGCTACAGCAAACCCGGCGACCTGGTGATGGACCCCATGTGCGGAATCGGCACCACCCTGATCGAAGCACTCCACCTCGACCGCCAAGCCGTCGGCGTCGAATACGAGCCCCGCTGGGCCGACACCGCGCGAACCAACCTGAAGATCGCCCGCGAACACGGCATCAACACCGAAGCCACCGTATACACAGGCGATGCCCGCAAACTCGCCACCTGCCTGCCCGCCGACCTGCGCGGCACCGTCGACCTGCTCATCACCTCACCCCCATACGGAGACTCCACACACGGCCACGTCCGCGTCCGCGCCGGGGAAGGAGTACACAAAACCAACAACCGCTACGGCAACACCCTCGACCGCGGCAACCTCGCCAACATCGGCGTCCCCCGCCTGTTGACAGGATTCACCCGCATCCTCACCGCCGCCGCCGACTACCTCAAACCCGGCGCACACGTCATCATCACCGCCCGCCCCTGGCGACAGCACGCCGAACTGATCGACCTACCCTCACTACTCACCGAATGCGCCCAAACCGCCGGACTCGTCCCCATCGACCGAGCCGCAGCACTACTCGGCCGCCTCACCAACGGCAGCATCGTCGCACACAGCTCCTTCTTCCAACGCGACTTCGTCCTCAAAAACCGCGACGCCGGACTGCCCCTGGCCCTCATCGCACACGAAGATGTCCTGGTCTTCCGCAAACCTCGAACCTGTCGACGGCAGGTGAAAACTGGATCTGGCACAAATTTCGTGACCCGACCGACCGGGTTGTTCACTCGCTCAACAGGATTCGCTTGCGGAGCAGGTCGGTTTTCGCGCGGCCGAACATCTGTCGCTTGAGCATCTTGATTCGGTTGACGTGGCCTTCGACCGTTCCGCTGCTCCAAGACATGGTCAGCCCGGCGGTGACCGCGTCCTGATCGCTGCGCAAGCCGCGCACGAACGAGTGCAGCGCGGGCTGGTCGTCGGCGTCGACGGTGGCCATCCACCGTTCGAGATCCTGCCCGCGCCGCTGGCCCATGATGTCGGCGAACGCGCGGACGTGCCCGGTCAGCGCGGCCAGTTCCGGGCTGACTGCCAGGATCGCGTCGAGGCTCGTCCGGTGCTCGGCGGCGAGGGTGGCGGGGTTGGTCATGATCCAGGCGACGACTTTGCGGACGGTCGGTGGCTTGGGTGGCGCGACCGGGACGTGCGTGAGGGCACGCAAGGGCTGCAGGTAGTTGCGTACCAGCTTCTCGCTGCCTTGGTATCCGCGGGCCTTGATCTCCTCGAACAGTTGGGTTGCGTTGGTGCACCCCTGGTTCCACCGCCGATGCAGCTCAGGCTTGTATGCCTCGAGAATGCTGACTCGGAATCCGAGGCGGTTGTTGACCAGCAGCTCCTCGACCGACTCGGCGCGGACGAAGCGGCGTGTGGTGCCGCGGGACAAGCCCAGCTCGCGGCTGATCGCCAGGATGCTCGTGCCCTGGGCCAGCAGAGCATGGACCTGGTCCCAGCGCCGGCGGGTGCGCACTGCGGTGCGATCCTGCCGTTCGCCGGGCGGGACCGGACCAGGGAGGATTTCGGCGGCAATCGCGGCGATATCGGGCCTGTCCTGCGGTTCAGGGGCGGTGATCGCGGCGGGCAGGCTGGCGCGGTGGCGTGCCACGGTCCGTTCGACCGCTTCGCCGAGGTTGTGCCAGATGTGCCAGCGATCGGCGACCTGCACCGCGTCCGGCGCCCCGGCGGCGGCGCCTTCGGCGTAAGCGCCGGCGCGGTCGCGGCAGACGATCTCCACGCCCGGGTGGGCCCGCAGCCAGGCCGTGAGGGTGTCCGCAGTCCGGTCGTCCAGGACCTCGATCGGGCGGCGGGTCTGCATGTCGATCAGGATCGTGCCGTAATGATGCCCGCGGCGCAGGGCGAAGTCGTCCACGCCCAACACCCGCGGGACCGGGGGCTGAGGATCGGGCAAGGCCCGGATCTGGCGCAGCAACGTCATCCGGCTCACTGTCGCGGCCAGGTGCCGGGTCAGTCGCGCTCCCGCGCGCCCGCCCAGCGCCAGCGCGACCGCGCACAACGCACGCTGCAGAATCAGGGTGCGGCGAGCATGCCTGGCCGCCAGCTGCGGCACCTGCTCGGCGAAAGTTGTTTTCCCGCAATCGGAATTGCCGCAGAACAGCCTGCGGACCTGTAACCCGATCACGACTTCGCGGCCGGTGATCGAGGTATCGGACAACCGTCGCCGGTACCGGCTGTGGACCCGCGCAGACAGTGTCCCGCAACCGGGACACCCGGCCGGTCCGTCGCCGGTCGCAGCCTCGATCCGCACCGTCGAACCCGCCGCACGGACGACCTCGATCCGCAGACCATCCAGGTGCGGGAACAGGACCCTCATCGCTCCAAGATCAGAACACTCGCGACATGATGAACTATCAACCGCCCCTTCGCATCCCGAACCGGTCAATCACCAAGTCTGTGCCAGATCCAGGATTCCGCTGCCGTTGACAGAACCCACCGGAGTTCACCGAAACTGAAGCACCTTCAGCAGGAACCGGGGTGGTCATCGGCGTCGTCTCGGCTGTTCGGGGCTCGGGCTGGTATGGAACCGGGCGGGCTAGCGGCATGAGTCCCACCCATCGTTGTGCGGCATGGCAGAGCCTTGGTAAGGTTCTGCGCTCGCCGAGACCGACCGGCCGTGATCGGATCGCCGCGCCGCCGGATACGGCGGCCCGAGTCTTAGCGTGATAGTCGCACCAGGCGTGGGCGCACTGCCTGGTGCGACTATCCCGATCTGCGCATTCGTCGGCTGCTGGCCGCCCATTTCCGGAACGTTCTGGCCGAAGCACATGTATTGGCCTCGGGTTGCGGGTGACCCACCCGAATTGCCCGACCCAACCGGCTGTCGCAGCCCTACGTTGTGGGTCGTTGAGTGCGGCGAGGATCGGGGAGTCCTGGGGGAACGCCATTCGGGTAGCGCTGGAGGAGGAACACGGCGGAGTAGCTGACCAGTGCGTAAGCGGGAATGGCGGCAGCCGGGCCTGGCCTCGACTATTCCAGCGTCGGATACCCGCCGTCCCAGCCTGCAACGTGTCGATCAGATCCGACTCACGGCAGGCGCCGTCAAGGACGCGCAGCTCACCGGCATGCAACTGATACTTGCCGGTGATCCTCGTCCGCAAGTTCCAAGCTGTAACCGAAAGATCGTGGGGTGCAGTGGATTTCGCCATCAAAGCGACCTCTTGGGTCTGTCTAGCATCGACCGCCAGGGCCCTAGCGCCGCGCTCGAGGGACGAGTGGATCATGATCAACTTGCGTCTGTACGCGGCCGAGTTGTCAGTGGTATTTGGAGCCGACTAGATGCACGGACAGAACCGCCCGCAAGCAGTAACCTCCAGAAAGTGTCCACGGCTGTCGGTTCGAATGGCGAAGCTCCGAAAGATCGTCCGCCGCAACAACCTACACTGGTCAGCGCGATACCCTTCTGGGGGTTCAGCGTTCCGGTACACCGCCGGAAGACTACGCGCGAGGGATTGCTTGGATTCGTCGCTGAACCACGCGCGCCGCCATCACCGGAGTGGCTCTCATCATCGCTTCGGTGGTGGCCTTCACGTTGAGACCTGGTGGCTACTTCTTGATCGCCGGTCAGCGGGTATCGGTGACGAGCGGTCTTTTGGTCCTGCCGCTCTCCTGCTTGATAGTCTCGGGCGCCCTGCGGATTTGGCGCAAGCCAAGCGCAGGAGCCTTTAGGTCGTGCAATCCTGGCTATTCGTCCGGGAAACCGGGCGAGCATATACGACCATCAAGGCCGACCTGCGGGAGGCACGGCGGCTCTACTATCGAGTTCGCCTGACAACGTCGCGGTGATTACCTTCGGGCAGTTTCACCGATAAAGAGGTCATCTGCTGTCGGGCGCTGTGGGCGGTTGCCGGGCGTCGGCCGATATGTTGCCGATGCCACCGGGCGACGGATCGCGGTGTAAGTGTCGAGCGCTGCGGCGATCGTATCTGTGTGGCGCAGGCATCTTGCGAGAACGACGGCATCCTCGATGGCGGATGTGGCACCGCGTCCTGCTGCTGGTGAGACCGCATGGGCGGCATCGCCTGTCAGCACTGTGTCTGTGCGGTTCCATATGCCGCGGGGGTCCAGTTCGTAGAGTGCGAATTGATCGCTCAGTTCGGATATGTCGAGGACTGCGGCCACCGGGGTTGACCGTAGGGGGTGCAGCAATTGGGCGAGGTTGACCACGTCTGTCGGATCGTCGGAGTCGTGTCGACTGAACCAGAATGAGCCATCTTTATCATCGCCGACGTAGCCGACGACGCCGTCTGGGTGACTCCAGAAGTGAAGCACGTGCCTCGGCAGCCCGGGCACTGCCTTGGGGTGGTGACCGTATCGGATGATCTGTCCAGTGAAGCTCAGCGGTGTCGTGTTTCCGAGTAGGCGCCTGGTTGTCGAGCGTGCTCCGTCGGCCCCGACAACGAGATCGGCGCTTGCCTCGTTTGCGGTGACAGCGGTGTTGAAGTGACAGTGGACATCCACTTGATCGAGACGATCGCGCAGTACTGAAAGCAGGTCTCGGCGCCAGACATGCGTGCTTGACCAGCGGTGGCTGGTCTCATACCGGGAAAGTCTGTCCTCCCGCCCTGTCACAGTGTTCATCATGCGGGCCTCGACGACTGGGAAACCGACAGCTCGGATCTGTTCACCGACGCCAAGCTGATCCAGTGCCGTAATTGCTGATGGTCCTAGCGTCACCCATCCGCCTTCGGCGGTGGTGCGGGTTGTCGCCTCGTAGACCTCCACATCGGCACCAATCTTGGCCAGCGCCAAGGCGGCGGTGGTTCCGGCGATCCCACCGCCGATCACTGCCGCGCTCAGCCACGCCGTCATGCTCGAACCCTCCTTGTTGTGAGCTCTATGAAGTTCCACTTGCTGAATTGGGGACACGTAAGGCGCGCTGGTTGAGATATCGGCCTACTGCGGAGAGTAGTCGACGGTCGCCATCGAAGGAATTGGCACTGTCTGCCGCTGCTCGTACCGCGGTCCCGTAGAGAACAGGCCGTTTCTGGTTGGCAACGGCAACCCGGAGGATTTCTGAGGTATAATCCGCAACAGTCGTGGCCCGGTTGGGGTCTATCTGTGGGCTTAGGAGCATCAGAGCGTCACGGATATCGACCATCATGGCCTGGCGGCGTTCCAGAACAGATGTCAGAGGTCGCAGCGCATCAAAACGCGGCGAAATCCGTGGAGGCAAGAACTGTACAAGGGTGGCAGACGCTATTTTCCACAACCAATGCAGTCTCACGATGTCACGCACCGCTGCCAGGCCCGTCAGTAGGTCCCGAATGCGCATTACGATCCCGTACCACGATATGCCGACAATGAACATAAGTTGGCCGATATAGACCTCCCAACGTCCGGCAGCGATTAAACCATGGGGTGGACGGTTTGATTGGGCATAGTAGAACAGCTCTACGGTGAACGTCGTCTCGGCGACGAAGGATAGAGCTAACCCGATGGCCGCTATAACTATGCCTCGTGCCGCCGTGCCGGACAACAAACGCAAGTAGGCCACCGCATACCAGATGGTGACGAGGTCGATTGGTAGCAGAAAAATTTTCTCGGCAAAGTTGAAGTCGACCACGGCTGGATCGGCGAAGCCGTACGGTCTGGAAGTTGGGTGCGTCTTGAGGTCCGCCGCGAGTAACAACACAACAGAGACTGCCATGGGGATCAGGCTGATGGCGAGAACTCGTTTGACGACTTCCCGGCGCTGCGATGCAATTAGAAAAAATGCGGCTGTAAAGTATTTGTAGAATAATAGCACGACCACTCCGATGAACTCGTAGTCCATGCGATGAAGAAGCCATGGGGCAGCGGACCCCTTCGCGTAGTCACCGAATGCGAGACCGATGGCATCGCAGAGGAACGCCCCGATAACAGCAAGTAGGGCCGGATCGGAATTGTTCCGGTACTGTCGGTTCTTCCAGATAGCGGCAACCATAAATATCGCGATAAGCACTGGATGCGGGATATAGATCATAGCCAGCCCAAACGTTCTCGCAGCGGAGCCGAGGCGTCGACGACGGGAATCATGGGCCTAAGATCTTTGGTTCGGTCCAGGGCGCGGCCCAATTGATAAGTCCAGCGTCCCAGGATGTTAGCGCAGTACTCCGCTTCCCATTCCATCTGCGCCGACATGTCGAAATGACATGTGCCAGAGCGGCTATCATAATGCCCGGATATGATATGTCCGAGCTCGTGCGCAATGCCATGGTCCTGATGCCACCGCGATGTGGCTTGCTGGTAGGTGATGACGTAGGCATCGAGTGGGGAAGTTAACTTGAGAGTGATGGCGAAAAAACAGTCGACTGGCAACAGCCTCTCCTGTAGGAGGACACTGGTCCCAGTGAACTGGCTATAGCGCTCAACGAGCTGACGTATGCTGAGCGACTCACGAATACCCATTCGCCGGATCAACACTCGAACTTGTTTCTCCACCGCCCGAATATGGCTGGCATTCGGCTTGAAACACGGTCGGCGAAGATCATCGAGCCGGTGCGTTGCATCCATGCCTTAGTCGCCGCTCGACTCTTCTGGGCGGCGACGTCGATACAGTTCATGCGATTGAAGGTCTCGGAGAATATCGCTGACAATGGACATAAAAGTGGATCGCCCGACATCGTTAAGTGTACTAAGCTCGGACAGGCGAAATCCGACTGCCTCTACGCCGGAGTCGGCGAGTTCCTTGCGAAACTTGGACTCTAGCCGAGCTTGGTCAGCAGCCGCACCATCGAGAAACTCGCGAACATCGACTCCCAAGGCAAGCGAAATTCCCTCGATTACCCTGAACCCGGGATTGCGTACACGGCCAAGTCTGATATGTGAGACTTGCGCAGGACTGACAGGGTAGCCCAATTCGGTCGAACGCTCGGCAATATCCTTGTTGCTGTACATCCGCGAATCGCGTTGTTGTGCGGCCTCAATCACCTGGTTCAAGCGTCGGCCGATCACTCCAACCTCTGCATCATCCGGCTCTGCCACTGCCACACACCCTCCGATCGGCACGAGGATACAACAGCTTCTGCTCTGTCCAACGGGCTCGGCTTCCGCGGGAGCGACCCGGCCGGAGGTCCCTACCCGAACCACACGGCTCCTGGGCGAATCTTCGAATCCCTCTGGCGTTCTCATCCTAGCACGCTACACTCGGATCCTATAGATCGGCGTGGCACTGCCGCCACATACCATCGTCGTCCTATCTACAGGGGCGCGACGACCGGCATGCATAGAGATTCGGCACTGTGCATAGAGAGCTTGACTGTCGACTGGCTCTGCTTGACGTCATCGCGGCTTATGGATCGGGGTGTCGTGGCCATAAGGCGCATCCGTATATCACGTACCAGCCATGAGGGAGGATAGACAGTGGTCAGTGAGTCCAAGGGCGATTGGACAATAGATGCTACAAAACTTCCATTTGGTAACGATTCATTTGGGCTCGAAAGGATTGGCAGTGTAACTGAAGTGCCAATCGGAGAGGTGGTCGGTCACATTTCGCCGAGAGTGGCAGGAGAAGATGCAGCACATACCCGACTTCTGGCCGAATCGAGCGATGCACTTCCACCGATTCTCGTGCACAAACCGTCGATGCGCGTAATAGACGGACTACATCGATTGAAGGCGGTCCAATCAAGAGGTGAGGATGTAGTCAGGGTTCAGTACTTCGATGGTACGGACGAGGAAGCATTTCTGTTGTCTGTACAACTGAATATATCACATGGCTTGCCGCTTTCGCTTGCCGATCGCAGATCAGCTGCGAGTCGAATACTAATGTTCCACCCGGAATGGTCTGACAGGTGGGTTGGTCGGATTGCGGGCCTGGACCACAAGACTGTCGGGACTATTCGCCGGAGCTCAACTGGGGAAATTCCCCAGTTGAGCTCGCGCGAGGGGCGCGACGGTCGCGTTCGACGTGCGAAGCGGATCGGGCGAAGACCACAGGTTCCAAGACGAAACATCGAGACCGAGAAACGTTCAGCGGTCAATCCAGCCGAGGTAACGGGCCGGAACCGTACAAGTGGGTGCGCAATAGAGTCGCCGGAGACTACAGCCAGCCGACTGCACGTCAGGCCAGTACAGCGGGATAGTCTTCCGCATGAAGGACGCGACCGAAGCGCAAGAATCGATATGGAGTCCAGCCTTAAGCGTTTGCGAACCGACCCATCACTTCGCTTTAGCGATTTTGGACGAGCATTGATCAGGTGGTTAGAAGCAAGCCCTCGCACGGCAGAGGAGTCTATTGCAATTGCAGATCGGGCACCGGCGCATTGTCTGGATCTGCTTGCGTCGATTGCCAACCAGAACTTGGAAAACTGGATCAGAATATCCGATAGATTGAACCAGCGTAAGCAAGTGAATTGACAATCTGAACAATGAGAGCAGACTTCCCGACCTGGACTTTATAGATAATCCTCCGATGTGAATTTCCATTGGAGTAATGGAGCTATAGATTCTCGGATGAGAAGTGTTGATGTGGCGCTTGCCGGGCATGAGGAGCAGCGCTCCGGTAGAACCAGGTTGTCCTGCGACACGGGCGATTCGCCACGGAAACGCCGATGTCTAATTGCCTGACGGCGTCATCGCCATGAGCAAATTCGGCGTGACACAAGGCGATTATCTCGGGAAGTTTATTGGCGTCGTGGCCGATTGGAATTGTCGTAACGGTCGCGAGAGGACGTCGACTCCAGCTCTGCAATTCGACGATTATCATGGTGAACAGTTTCACATCCACTCCGAGACCGGTGCACTGTGGATCCGCCTCGGCAGATGCATCTAGCGGATCAGCATTGGCATTATTCTGCCCTGAGAATAGTTTGCAGGGGCAACAACAAATAGGCTCTCCACCCGGTCGTTGACGGCAAACTTTCCTTATGGAACTATTGCCTCGACTTGATGTTATGTGAGCAGAAGGGGAGGCTAATCAACTACCTGTATTGTCTCGGAGCTACCATCGCCGCTGGGCGGCGCGCCTTACCCTGACCTCCTTGAGCTGTCTGAAGCCTTCACGTTCCGACAGTCGCGTTCATCTGCGAAGTTTTTATGCGCTTCCACCACGCAGTGGCCACAAACCGAGTGACAGAGCGGGGGAATCATATGTCAGAAATCAGCCGACCGATGAGCATGCTGGCGGTTCTTCTGATTAGACATCGTTATCGCGCCCAGTTGAGTCAGGAGGAGCTGGCGGAGCGGGCGCAAATCAGTGCAAGAGCGTTGAGAAATATCGAGCTCGGGAAGACACGGTATCCGCATGCCAGAACAATACACCTGATAGCAGAGGGGCTGGAACTCGACTCTGCTGAGCGGGAGACGCTGCTCAGCCATGTCAAACGTCCACTCAAGCGCGTCGAGGGAGTTCCGGAAATTATTCCGGCTATCCGACCTGGGCGATTCGAAGTACAGGATGCAATATAGCTATAGGCACGCAGTGCCTGCCACCGTCTAGTTCGGCGGTGTTCTGATGGCCCGGGACAAGAATCGAGGAAGCAATGGATCCCCCGAATTCGATCCGAGCGCAGGATGGTCGGTAAGGATCGGCTGATGCGAGGGATCAGCCGATCGTCGACATCGTGTTTCGAAGTTCGAACGAACGTCAATTATTCAACATGTTTCAACTGATGGAGGAAGTCATGCTGCTTGAGAAGGTCAATGCCGATAACACACTGGTCGGAGAGCTGAAGGCGGCCGCGCTCCCGGGGCCTGCGACTCCGGTTATGTCCACCCCCACCTTGGTGCGTGTCATCGCGAATGTGGCCCAGGCTACCAAGGCCACTCGTGCGGCTGGCTGATCGTCGACCCGGTCACATCTGCGGAAGGCGTGTGCGCCGCTATTAGGGATACGAAGGGGTAATCCCACCGATGGGCGGGGAACCGGGCGTTCCCCGCCCATTCCTAGACGTAACTACAAGTATGCGATCGGGAAGATATGATGTTCCATATTCGGTCGGCTGCCGACTCACTCTATTCCGCGCCGCTCAATACCGCCGAGAGATTTTCCGCCGCCACCCAATTGCTGTCCAGCCTCGAATATTTATCCCGTAGAGCCGACCGTGAGCTGGGGGGTCTGAATAACTGGAGTCATACCCGGAGCCAAGTACCAGCAAAGACCAAAGCGGTGCAAGCGATCAGAGACTTCGTTGCTCGCGAGCGGGTGACTCAGGGCGTGCACGTTTCCCGCGCCCTGGCCGCGGTCGTACTCATCTCGCCGGTGCGAAACAACAGGGCGAGGTTGATTGCGAGCGCCTATCTGTCCGGCAGCGAAAGCCTGGTCTATCTGCGGCATCTCTTCGGCACCGACGGCTCCGACCAGGTGGCCTTCCTCGTGCAGGCCGCCGCCACGCTCGGTAGAGCCGGTGGCACCGCCGGAACCCGTGACGCCGCAGTGCAGTTCATCGGCGCCCAGACGGTCCTGTCCTACGGGGCATCCGGGTGGGCTAAACTCGCCGGTGACATGTGGCGGTCGGGCGATGCGCTTGTGAAGATCATGCGCACGCAGACCTATGGCGATGAGCGGATCTTCAACCTTTTGAAGAAATATCCCACTGCTTCCCGCACTCTCTGCCATGTAGTGGTCGCTCTGGAGAGTGGATTTCCGCTGCTGCTCCTGAAGAAGGGTAAGTACATCGACGCCGGGCTGACGGCGATGGGCCTTTTCCACCTGGCCAATGCACGCTTCATGGGGTTGTCGCGTTTTGCATGGGCATTCTTGTCGACCTATCCATCGGTGCGGGCATTGGCCAAGGGCACCAATGAGGGGCAGCCGAACAGCAGGAAATTCGTGGGAATTACCGCAGTCGGTCTGGCGTCGTGCCTGGTAGCTGGTCTGGCACACCAAAGTTATGCCACCATCAGGACCCGGGCCGGCCATGCCGGATTCGAGCGGCACCAAGTGCGCTGCAGCAGTGGAAATATCGTCACATACTATCTCCGGAGAGGAACGAGCGGCGGGCCCACCTTGGTGTGTGAGGCCGGACTTATGAGCTCATCCGCCGCATGGCTGCTGGTGGCCGACCATCTGGATCCATCGATCTCGGTGGTGGTGTACGACCGCGCCGGATATCGCAGCTCGCTGCGGGGCAGCCTAGAAGATTATTCGATTGGCGAGTCGGTCAGCGATTTGGCCGACGTCATAACCGACGCTGTCGGAGCCGAAGGTCGGTGTGTGCTGGCCGGTCACTCGCTGGGCGGCTATCTCGCCCATCGTGTCGCCGCGATCATCCCGGACCTCGTGCGTGGTCTTGTACTGGTCGACCCCATGCATCCGCGCCAGTTGACCCACTCCCGCAGGCGGCGCGAAGGCGCAAGAGGAACGAACCTCGCAATGCGTCTCGGTCGATGGTCGGCGGTGTTCGGCAGCGGGATGCTCCTGGACAAGAAGGGAATGTTTTCCGCCGTCGCGGGCAGCCCGTATTATCGGACACTACGCCTTGAATCCTCCAGTCCTGGAACATGGAACGCGGCTCGCCGAGAATGGAGCTGTTCCTACAGTTTCATGCTCGATGGCGGTCGGTCGCTGGATCGTTTGCAGATACCGATCTCGGTCATGGTGGCTGAATCCACGATCCGAGATTTTCCTGAATACGGCGATTTGCACGAGGACTACATTAAGTCAGGAACCGGAGGGCGGGTCGTTACTGTCACAGGCTCCAGCCACCAGTCCATCATCGACGGTATGGAGTACGCACCGCGCACCGCGCAGCTGATCGAAGAAACCGTAATGCAGATAGCGGATCAACTCCAGGAAAGAACGATGACAGCAGGGGGCGTGGCATGAACAAGTCTCTGACCCTGGTCGAGTGGGCAGTCCCCACGATTCTCGCTGGCTGGTTCATTGCATCAGTGTTGGGTCAGCATCCTGATCGCACCTACGACAAAATCCGCCGGGTGGACAAGTCCAGCGGGGGAATGTTCATCCCGAACTGGCGGTTCTTCGCTCCGGAACCTGGGACAGACGACACTCATTTCCTGTATCGGCTCGCTAACGAAGACAAGTCCGAGCACACCGAGTGGCGCGAGGTGTTCTCATTCGCACCCCGAAAGCTGACCCATGCCTTCTGGTTTCCTGGCCGTCGGATCGAAAAGGCGATATTCGATGTGTCCTCGACACTCATGCACAACCCTGAAACCGCGTTGGAAAAGGAAGCGAAACGGTCGGCCTGTCAGCTCGTCAATGAATTCGTTCGTCGGCGCCTGACGCCCCACCCGGACTACCCGTTGTTCCAAGTGCTAATGGTGCGATACTCCGGATACGACCACGGCGAAGATCCCAAATACGACATGATCTTCGACTACGAGAAGGTCGGTGAGCCGTGAAGATATCCGTAATCGTGCTCCGGCACCGGCTGTTGATCACCGTCGGTACCTTGATGGGCTTGGCCGGTGCCATCGCCACACTGCTCCAGCCATTGTTGATCGGTCATCTGATCGAAGCGGTGTCGGTCCGGAATTCTCTGCTATGGCCGATCATCCTCATCTCTGTTCTGTTCGCGGTAGATGCTTCGATGGCTGCGGTTCATTTCTACCTGATAGGCAAAGCCGGGGAACGCATCGTCCTCGATATGCGCACCACCCTCACCGGACGTCTGCTCCATTCGCGGATGCGGGCGTTCGGGAAACTTGAGCACGGTGATGTATTCACTCGCACCGTCGCTGACACGTCGCTTGCCCGTATCGCTTTGACCTCGTCTGTCGCCCAGATCATCACCAGCGGATTCCTCACCTTCGGCTGCGTTGCCGCGATGGTGTGGATCGACTGGAGGATGCTGTTGGTCACTGCCGGGTGCCTCGGCGTCGCCTCGGCGGCGAGCCTCGCTCTGGCCCGAGCGGTTCATGTCGCGGCGATCGAGAATCGTGAAGACATCAGCGATTACGGTTCCGGCATCATGCGAGTCCTCGGCGCGCTGAGTACAGTCAAAGCATCCCGTGCCGAACAGCGCGAGAGCGAACGCCTCGAAAATCTAGCGGGTGCCGCATGTGCAAGCGGTATCCGGGTAACCCGACTGTCCGCGCTACTCATGCCAGCCCTCAACGTTGGCACCCAGGCGTCGCTGGCAATCGTCATCGCCTGGGGAATGGCCCGCACCGCAACCGGAAATCTCTCGATCGAGAACCTCACGGCATTCATCATGTACCTGTTCTATCTGGTGTCCCCATTGGTCATGCTGTTCATGGCACTCGGAGATTTCCAGCAGGGGCGGGCGGCAGTCAATCGGGTGACGGACCTCGCAACGATAGAGCAGGAACCCGCCGTCGAAACGCCTTTCCGCGGCCCGGCCGCGAGGACCACCACACCCGCGATCGAATTCGACGACGTGACTTTCACCTATCCCGATACCACAACCCCCGCTGTGGCGAGTGCGTCATTCGCGGTGCCCACCACCGGCGTAACGGCAGTTGTAGGTCCGTCCGGCTCCGGAAAGACCACCTTGTTCCAGCTAATCGATCGTTTCTACCTTCCGGATCGCGGCGTGGTCAGGCTGTCGGGCGTGGATATCTCCGCCATACCGCTCGACGAACTACGGTCACGTATCGGTCTGGTCGAACAGCATGCGCCGCTGATGCGCGGAACGGTCAGAGAGAACCTCACGTACGCATGGCCCAGTGCCACTGATCACGAAATCGATCAGGCAATAGAAGCAGCCCATCTCACCGATGTCGTCCATGCCTTACCGGAGGGGCTCGACACCGTGCTCGGCGAGGACGGAACCGGTCTGTCCGGCGGACAGCGTCAACGGTTGGCGATCGCCCGCGCCCTGCTGCCCCGACCGGATGTGCTGCTGCTGGACGAAGCCACGTCGAACCTGGACTCCGACTCCGAAACGGTGCTGCGAGAGACCATCAACACGATCGGATTACGCTGCCAGGTGCTGGCGATCGCGCACCGACTGTCCACCGTGTCCGAAGCCAACACGATCATCGTTATGGAAGCAAGCCGAATCCGTGCCATCGGCACTCACAAGGAGCTGATGGAATCGGACGGCCTGTATCGACGACTCGTATCTCAACAAATGGTCGATGCACAAGCCGAAGACCGAATGGTGCCCGAAAGTCTGGCGCGATGACTCGGGTCGACGTGGCGGTGATCGGTACGGGACCCAACGGTTTGGCCGCTGCGGTGACGATGGCCCGCGCCGGACTTCGGGTAGAACTGCACGAGGCAGCCGAAACGATCGGCGGTGGGCTACGCACTCAACCGCTCCTTGACAGAGACATTGCCCACGACATCTGTTCCGCAGTACACCCGATGGCACTGGCTTCCCCGTTCTTCGAGCAATTCGATCTTTCCCGGCGGGGAGTGGCGTTCGCGACGCCTCGGATCAGCTATGCGCACCCCCTCGATGACGGTCGCGCCGGTCTCGCGTACCGGGACCTGGAAACCACGTGCACGCGTCTGGGGGGCGATGGGAGCCGGTGGCGCGATCTGATGGCTCCGCTGATCGAGCACAGTTCCGGCGTCGCTCAATTGATGCTGTCCGGTGGGCAGGTCCTGCCCCGCAGTCCTTCCGCTGCTTTTGTCCTGGCACCCCGAATCCTGTCTCACTGCACGCGGTTGGCCACTCGGCGTTACGCCGGTGCAGAAGCCAAAGCCCTGTTCAGTGGATTGGCAGCCCACGCAAACGGGCGGCTGCCCAGCGTCGTGTCCGCAGCGGTCGCTCTGCTGCTCGGTCACCTTGCCCACACCACCGGGTGGCCGATACCACGGGGCGGCAGCACACGCATCGCCGCGGCGCTGGTCGCGGACATCGAAGCGCACGGCGGCACCGTGCACACCGCCAACCGGATAGACGATCTCCGCGAACTCGCCGATGCCCGGGTGATACTCTGCGACCTGAGCCCGAAGGAGTTCGTCCGCATCGCGAAACACGAGCTACCCGCGCGGTACGTCCGCCGACTCGGCAGATTTCGTTATGGCCCTGCTGCCGCCAAGGTCGATTTCCTGGTGAATGAACCCATCCCGTGGACGAATCCGGAGGTGGCTCACGCCGGAACCGTTCACCTCGGGGGCACCCAGGCCGAAACCTTCCGACAGGAAACACACACTGCTGCCGGTATCGGCACCGGAGCGCCCTTCGTGCTCGTGTCGGACCCGGCGGTTGCCGACCTGGACCGCGCCCATTCGGGTAAGCGTCCCGTCTGGGCATACGCCCACGTGCCGAATGGCGACGGCGTCGATCCGGTGCCGATGGTCTGCAGGCAAATCGAACGCTACGCCCCGGGATTCTCGGAGACAATCATCGCCGCACGGGGCATCTGTGGGGCCGAGTACGAGGCCTACAACCCGAACTATGTCGGTGGTGACATCGGCGCGGGTGCGGTGACCCTGCGTCAAGCATTGCTACGGCCCACCCTCAGGTGGGGCATGCACTCCACCCCTCTCCCACACGTGTACTTGTGTTCGGCCTCCACACCGCCCGGGCCCGGCGTGCACGGGATGTGCGGGTATCTCGCCGCCAAGTTGGCACTACGCCGCCGATTCGGGCTCAGCGTCCCGGCACTGGCGCCCGGACTCTCTGAAGCACGATGACTGCCCAAAGTCTTTCGAGGTGTTGGTGCATATGAAACTCACGACGATTCTGACCTTCCTGATCGTGGCCGTAGTCGGCTCGATCGGTCCTGCCTCCGCCCGCGTGCCACAATCCGAAATTCATTACTCGGCAGCCGTAGTCGGCGGGTCGGTAGCTCTTACCACCGATGGCGGTTCGTTGAAGACTGATGGCCGCCGACTATTCATACTCGACAACAGTGACGGGCTGGTTGCCTCGATCCCGCTGTCCTACGACCGGGACAGCCGAACGTGGCCGATAACGGCCGCCATCGACAGCAATACCGCCACGCTAACCCCGCGCGCCCACCCAGACTCGGCCGCGACACCTGCAGAGACACCGCATGACATCGCCATAGACCCGCAGTCCGATGCATTCGACAACGCGCTCGTTCGTTTCTCCACGCAGATCAATCTCGCAGTGACGCTGGGAACGCTCATCGGCACAGTCGTAGGAGCCGGAATCGGTTGCCTGGCGGGAGGATCCGTCGGCGCGGCAATCGGTGCAGTGGGAACGATCGGTGTGCTTTCTATACCGGGCTTTCTTGGTGGTTGCCTGGTGACGGGGGCTGTCGGCGCAGGCATTGGAGCCACGGTTGGCACGATTGTCGTCGGCGGCCCGGCCGCAGTGATCGGTGGCCTGCTTTTCCTCGATGCACTCAACCGCCAGAACACTAATTGACGTGCCGTCATTCCAATTAGCCCATGGCGTAGGCGTCTACCAGCCAGCTGATCACGTCGCCGGTGATCAGCTGGGCTTGGTCGTCGCCTCGGTTGGTCACCACGGCGAAGATGAGGTTCTTCGCCGGCACTAGCCAGGCATTGGCGGTCCACAACGTGTTGGAACCGACGTGGCACAGCACCCGTCCGTCCGCCCAATCGCGGTTACCGACCACCCAACCGGCTGCGTAGTCACCACCTGGTGGTGGCTGATGCAGCCGGGACATAGTGGTCGGGGTAAGGATGGCCGGTTCGGTACGAGCGCCCGCAAGGTGCTGGGCGAGGAATCTGCCCCAATCGGCGAGTGTGCAGTGCACTGTTCCCGCCGGACCGAGTGCGGGTGGATTGTCCGAGTGCGGGTCACCCGGCGGGATCGGCCTGAGAGTGCTGTCGTGGCCCCACGGCTGGCCGCTGGTCTCGGAAGCACTTGGGGCACCGAACCCGGACGAATACATCCGGAGTGCGGTGAAAAGTTCTGTGCGAATGAGGGATTCCCAGGAGATCCCGCACCGCTGCTCCAGAAGCATGCCGAGGACTATGTACCCGACGTTCGAATATGCGAACTGCCCTGGCACTTGGGCTCGTGGCCGAGCCAGAACAGCACGCACCATCTCAGCGCGGCCAACCGACGCTTCAACGTTGTTGGATGCCATCAGGTCCCATATGTCGTCGGGAAAGTTCTCAGGCGTACCGCCGCGATGATGCAGCAGCTGTTCGACCGTCACCCCGGCGTAATCCCGGTGGACCGCCGCCCCCACCAGACCTGCCTCTCCGGGACAAGGCGGCCCGCCAGCCAGCAATTCGCCCAGGCAGTCCTCGAATCGAAAGATGCCGCGATCCACGAATAGGCCGATCAAGGTCGCGGTCATCGCCTTGGTGTCCGAGCCCAAATGCCAGCAATCACCTACGGTCACCGGAGCTGGGTGATCATACTTACGTACCCCGACCGCGGCGGTTGCGAGCAACGTCGATCCCCGCCACACCGCTGCGGCCAACCCGGGCAGCTGGCCCATTTCACGGAAGCGTTCCAAAGCGAAACGGAGGTCAGTGGTCGATGGCCTCGGGTCGGTGTTTTCGGTCACTCCACCATTGGACCATTCACGACGCCCCGGCACAGGCGCGGCGCTGGTCAAAGAATATTTAGGCAGTACAGGGGTGGTCTTGCGTGGTCCAGGCCAACAAAGGTCCCTCCTCTACGGCTGTGGCGATAGGCGTGACCGGACCGGGCACTGGTTCCGCCCAGTCGTGGAGTGAATGGGGCGGAAGGTGCTGCATGCCTGTTGGTTCCGTCAGTTCATGTCCGGGTGGATGGTCTGTTGGTCGTGGTACCGTCCCGGCGGTTCTCGTGTGGATATCGAAGGGGGTGGTGTGTGTGCTGGTTGATCCGGCGATTCTGCGGGCCTTCGCGGTGCAGGTGGGTGAGGCGTCGAAGGCGGTGTCCGATGCGGGGTTGAAGGACAAGGTGTTCGGGTCTGGTGATGGTGTGGGTGGTTCGGCGTTGCAGTGGGCGGCGCATGGGCTCGGGGTGAATCTGGATGGGCCGCTGGCGAAATTCGCCACCGAGGTCGGGTGGATGGGTGATGCTGTGCGTGGCGCGGCCGACACGTTCGAAGTCTCCGACGAGGAGCTTGCTGGCCGGTTCGCCATGCTCTACACCGATCCGCCGAAGGCGAAGGGGAAGTAGTCGCGATGCTGCCCACGCGTTCTCAGCTGCACGGATGGAACCTCGGCGAGCTGCTGGCAGCGTCGGCGAATGTGCGCACGGCCGGGGCGCAGATCGAAGAAGCGATCACGACGCTGAAATCCCAGTGCGCCAGCCTGCCGGAGTTGAAGGTGTGGGAGGGCGCGGCGCATGATGCGGCGTTGGCGATGTTCGGGCGTTCGGGCAGCCAGGCGGCGGCGTTCGCCGATATCGCCGCCGAGATCGCGACCACGCTGGACACCGCCTACCATGCGTTGAGTTCCGTCAAGGGCCGGATCGATACCGCGGTCGAAGCGATCGAGAACGGGCCGTTGTGGGTCAGTGACGCGTGGGTGGTGCTGGTCCGCGGTAATCAGCCGATGGCCGGTGAGCAGGGCGCCACGGTGCGGAGGGCGCAGGCGGCGTGGCAGAAGGTGCTCAACCCGTTGCTGCTCGAGCTCAGCGCCGCCGACGAGAACGCAGCGCAGGCGTTGGTGGGCTCGGACAAGGACCACGGGCTGGGGGATTTCCTGCCGATCCTCGGCAAACCGCTGGACGCGGCCCCTGATCCCGGCACCGCGTTCGGGTTGACCCAGCAGCAGCGGATCGAGGCCGAGGACGCGGCGGTGACGGTGGCCGCGGTGACCGACGAGGACACGGGCGGGTCGCATGTCAAGACGGTCACGATGCAGGACGGCAGCAAGAACGTGATCACCACGACTGCCAGCTACCAGCCCCAGCCCGGCGACCCGGCCGACGCGCATCCGGGTCTGGGTCCCACGCCCGGTGCCAAGGTGCAGACCGCCACGACCTACGACCCGTCCGGGAAGGTGGTCGGCAGCGTGCAGACCATCACCGAGAAGGACGGCACGATCCGCACCAACACTTCCTTCCCGGGCAAAGCGTTCTACAGCGCGCAGCAGAAGCCCGGCGAGCAGCCGAAGGTGGAGCTGGCGATCGGGCCGGACGGCAAGCCTCTCGATCCGGCGAAACAGGATGTCTTCTTCACCCACCCGTATCTGACCACCGTCGGTGGCGCGGTCACCGGCCTGGATAACCGTGCCAGCAGCGGGAAGTCGATGATGCTGCTCAACGAGAGCGAGATCAGCGGCGTCAAGATCGGGGCGAAGTTCGCCGGTCCCGCGCTTGGTGTCGCGACCACGTTGTGGGATATGTCGGCGGCCCGAAACGCGCACGATGCGTGTGTGGCAGGTATTTCGGGCACGCTCGGCACGGTCGGCGGGACTGTCGCCGGTACGGTGGGCGGTATGGCAGGCGCGGAAGGAGGACCGTTGGCCGTGGCGACCGCGGCGGGCGCGGGTATGGCCGGGACCTGGATCTTCGGCAAGATCGGCGAGCAAGTCGGCCAGGCGATCTGCCGATGACCGCACCCCGCGACTATCCGCTGCCCGCGAGCTGGACCATCCCGGTGCCGTGGAAGCTGGGGTTGGCCGTGGTGCTGTTCGGTCCGCTCGGCGCATTCCTGCTCGGGTGGAGCATCGTGTCGCTCGCCTCGCTGCACTGGCTGCGATTCGTCTTCTTCCTCAGCGCGGGAACAGCATTCGTCGCCTTGCCAGCCCTGGCGCTGATCAAGAACGCCACCCGCAACCGGACACGAGTAGGAAACGCGCGGGCGCGGTCACGAGACGGGCGCACCGTGCTGCAACAACCGAGGGCGGCAGAGATCCTCACGGTGGTGCTGCTGGCCTGCATGGTGGTGGGTGGACTGACCTTCAGCCTCGGCACCTGGACACACACGCTGGCCCTGACCCAAGGGGTCCGCAGCAACACCTCGTTCGCTCCGGCGGGTCTGGTCGTGGCCGTGCTGGCGGCGGTACTGCTCGTCGCCTACGCCATCCGGGGCTCGATCGGCGAGATCGCCCTGTCACCATCCTCGGTGACGACGCCGAATTCGTTCTTCGGCAACACCGAAACGAAATGGCGCGACATCGAACAAGTCGCCACCCCGAATGTAGACGCCCGGATCGTGGCACTGAGATTCAACGACCGCGTCATCCATTCCAAGCCCGCCCTCGAGGTCAGCGTCGCTGAGTACGCCGTCGGAGCCGCCGCCGCGTACCGGCTGATCGAGTTCTACCACCGCCACCCCCAGCTCCGCGTGGAGCTCGCCGACCATCGCGCGGCCGAGCGGCTGCACACCTACCGGGTGCTCGAATCTGGTTCCGACAGTACGGAATCACCGTCTCGACCTGGCTCGGAGTCGCGATGACTGACGACAAATACGGCTGGCTGCCGCCCGCGTACGCCGACCTGCTGCGGCAGGCCGACCACGAAGAAGAACTCGCCAAACAACGTGCCCAACAGTCAGCCGAGCCACCGTCCCCGCCCGCGCAGGATGTGCGACGACCACCACCCGCGCAGCCCACGGTCGGACCGATTGACGACGAGGACGACGACGATCCGTACTACCGGCGCGACAGCTGGATTTCCTCCGGCGAACCGCAGACATACCAGGGTGAGAAATGGTCCAAGCAGTGGCACCCTCCCGTCATCGGCGGCGACACCTAACGCCGGGCACGGCAACGCTGTCGCGGGACGAGCATCGGCGAAAATCGTTGTACGCCAACCGGAAGCGGCGACACTCATACCGGATTGAATCGAGTTGCTGTCGCCCGTCGACATCCGTCCCGGCTGGTAGCCTGCTTGCATCAGCACGTTGAAAGGGGGTAACGGTGGCGGAGAAGGTGAATATCGACTACGGGCAAGCCGAGATCGCTGCCTTCAAAGCGGGTGCGCAGAGTGGGAAGATCACGTTCGATCCTCACGTCGTCGACGAGATGGTCGGGCTCTACGGACATCTCATCGAGAACTTGAACACCGAGCTCCAGCGTATCCAGTTCGTGCTCGGCATCACGGGCTTCGGAGGCTTCCCATCGACGCAGCAACTCGCCGCCGGATTCAACCGCAAAGCGCATGAATACGCGTCCACGTTGACGCAATTCATCGAGGGCGCGGTCAGAATGCAAGAGGCTTTCTTGATCTCGGGCGGAAGGATCACCGAAGCCGAGGCCAAGAACGCGCAAGCAATCCAATTGGCTGGGCAAATCGATGGAACGGAGAAACCTTCATCGTGAGGACTGTGTGGACGATCGTGCTCGCTGGCGTGAGCGTTTTCGCGTTGGCAGCCTGCGGTTCCGGTACTCCGGCACCGGCGACGACGGAAACGTCAGCGACGAGCACGTCGCCGAGTGTCGCCGTTTCAGTTCCGGCGCCACCTGCTCAGCACGACACCGGCCGCCCCGCGGTCACCTTCGATCCCTGCACGGCGATCGGGGATGCCGAGATCCAGAAGCTGGGCTTCGATCCCTCGACCCGCAAGCGGGGGGATCTGGCTGCCGACACCTACACCTTCCTGGGGTGCCATTTCGATCAGAAGGATCCGCAGGGCGGGAATACCAGGTCGCTGGTGATCGAGGCGACCAACCTCACTCTCCAGGACTTTCGTACCCGCCCCACCGAGTCGCTGACCAATACGACAATCGCCGGTCGCGACGCGGTCACCTACCTCCTCGCGGGATCGGCCGTGTCCGGCACCTGCTTCCTGGCCATGGACTCCCCGGTCGGCGTGATCAACCTCCAACTCGGCCTGAATCCGGGGCAGGTTATCGGTAAACCCTGCGATGAAATACGGCCGCTTGCGACAACCGTCCAGCAAGATCTTCCGAAGCAATAGAACAAGGGAACAAGGGGGCGTACTGATGACCGATCCGGGCTCGCAAAATTCGTCCGCTGGGAACGCGTTGTTCAGCGGTGTCGTCGACGCGGTCCGCCAGAAGGCCGTCACCTCACAGGAGAACGTCCACAAGCAAGACCAAGCACTCGGCCGCGCCGACGTCGATGCCCCCTATGTGAACGCTCCGGAACCCCCACCGGAAACCATGAC
The DNA here is from genome assembly GCF_013186535.1 of Nocardia terpenica. Classification (NCBI taxonomy): domain Bacteria; kingdom Bacillati; phylum Actinomycetota; class Actinomycetes; order Mycobacteriales; family Nocardiaceae; genus Nocardia; species Nocardia terpenica. Next base: position 1,676,331 of record NZ_JABMCZ010000005.1, on the reverse strand, counting down.
CCACCAGCAGATCTACCAGGCAGCCAAGAGCATCGATAGGTCCGCTCTGTGGGATCTGGTGACCAACTGGGCCAAGACGTCGACCACCATGGCGAGCATCTTCCAGCTGCATCGCATGGGTGTCGATCGCGTGCTTCAGGGCCGTTGGGAAGGGGCAGCCGGGGAAGCCGCGCACGAGGCGGCGATGAAACTTGCTCAGGCTGGCGTGCGTATGGGTGAGGTCGCCGAATCGGTGGGCTTCCGGCTGGATTCGATGCACAACGCCGTGACCGCGTTCGCCGCCGCGGTGCCGCCCCCGCCCGCCCCGAGCGCACCCAGTCCCGACAACCCCGCCGAATCGGTGTTGCCGAACCTGATCAGCGGGGCTAAGGACCGCGCCGATACCGACGCCGCGACCGTTGCTCGCAAGATGGCTATCGACGCGGTCAACCGGATCTATCTGCCGCTGTGCCCGCCCACCGGACAGAACGTCCCCGCCTTCACACCACCGCCCACCGCCGTCGGCGGAAACAGCGACACGGCCGGTGGCGGCGGGACCGGCGCTGCCACAGGTGGTTTCGCTTCCGGCGGGGGAACCGAGGCCGGTGGTGGTTCGGCTTCGGGTGATCCGGCGCAGCCCGATCGCCAGGGTGGGCAACAGGATCAGACGACACCGGCCAGCGCCGACCCTGCGGCTACAGCTCCGGCCAACGCCAGTGCGAACAGTCCGGCCACGCTGCCGGGTGTACCGGCTCCGGGGACATCGGGGCAACCTGGTGTCGCTGCTGCGCCGACCACTCCGGCGGGTGTCAGCTCAACCGGATGGGGTGGGCCAGGTGGTGTAACCGGTAGTGGTGCTGGTGGGTATCCGGGGATCGGCGGCCGGGGAGCATCGGGTTCCGGGGTAAGCGGGCCGGGGGCGTCGCGTCCGGGTGTACCTGGATCGGGAGTCTCAGGCAGCCAAGGACTGACGGGCCCACGAGCCGCAGGAGCGGGGCCAACCGGATCGATGGGACCGATGTCGCCCGGTGCGCTCGGCAAGCGCAAGGACGAGGACACCGATAGGACCAAACCCGTGCCTGACTACCTGAAACAGGTACAGCCGGAATTGGCCGATCTGCCACCCGCAGCAACCGGTGCGATCGGCGGCGATTACGCCACCTGGCAGGCTCCGAACACGACGAGCCCGCAACAGCGAACCTCCCCCGCCACACCCGGCTCCAGCCCCGGCACAGGTTTGCCAGTCAGGTACGACGATCCGACCCCAGACCCGGCGCATCCTCCGCAGGACGCGGGACGCTGAGTGAAGACGCGCACGGTATGGGACTTCACTCCGGACGAATTCGTCTGGGTATGGGGGGAAACGGGGCTGGCCGGTGAGTACCCGTACCCGATCAGCATCATCGAAACCCCTGCCCCACCCGAGGAATACGCGCATCGCCGCGCGGAGATCAGTGCCCGGTACCCGCATCGCGGCGATCCCGATCTCACCTGGCCGCTGCGCGCACTGGCCAAGCCGGACCTGCGGCTGACCTGCACCGGCAAGTTCCACGACTCGCCGAGGCGGGTCCGGGCACTCGCCGCGGCACACGCCGACCTCGGCGTGGTCCTGTTCCAGAAGTCCGGTCCCACACCGGACTTCGGTGGTGATATCAAGCTCGTGGTGACCCAGCGCCAGCATCTCGGCAGGCATCTGGCCGCGACCATGCCGCCCGCGCGCCCCGGCGCGGCCGGGCAGATGATCGGCTACACCCCGCGCGTGCGCGGCCAGCAACCCCCCGCCTCGTGGCGAGCCGGGAACGACGGCCGCCAGCCGGTCGAGGAACGCATCCGGATGCTGCTGCGCGCCCCGCGGGCTGCGGAAGGACACCTGTGCATCGAGCGCTACCTGCACGACCGCAATCCGGCACCGCCGGTCTATCTGAACTGGATCGACATCCGCGACGGGCACCCTGCGGTCGGCCGGTACCTGATCGCAGTCGACGACAACGACACCGTCGTCACCCCGGCCACCGAGGACACCATCGCGTGGGGACTACACCGGCACGCAGAACTCGACCGCCTGTGAAACCCGCTCCGCTACAACGATCTGCCCCTCGTTGACACGGGCGGTCGTCACCGCAGCCAGTCGGGTAGGTCGTCGATCCAGACAGGCTCGGCGGTCGGCTCGTCGCTGACGCGCTGCCACAGCAGCGTGTGTGGCGGGTTCGAGTCGGGATGCAACCGATATCCGGCGCGCTCAGCAGCGGCGATCATCTTGGCCGTCCACTCGGCTACTCGTGGATCGTCGCGATCCGTAGCGTTGTCCGGTGTGCCGTCGTGATCGGATTCCATTGCTTTCCTTCATTTCTGGTAGATGTGGCAGCCCAGGCCGAAGCTGGTGTCTTCTATGCCGTCTGCCGGGTCGTATTCGGGAGCGAGCCGTTCGACCAGTTCGGCCGCATTCTCCCGAGATCCGCGCATGCGGTGAGCCGGGCCCGATCTCGGTAGTTGCCTCGAATCCCACTGCGGCCCAACGATTCGAGAAGGCCGACCGCGTGAAACCAGCTGCGGTATACCGACACTGGCATGGGCGCACAAGACACACACCGTCCAGAACCCGAGACCGATCAATTCGGCGATCACGTCGGCCTCCGGGAGTTCGCGGGTCGGCTCTGCACGCGGTGCCGGATGATCTCGACCACCGCACCGGCGGGTGGCTGGTACTTGGTACCAGCGTTGCTCGCGGAGAGAAGGAACCGACCAAGACGCCGAGAAAGGGAGCGTGTCCGGAGAGGTCGGCGAGACGGAAGACCCGCGGTCATCGGTCGTCTTCGGTGTCGAGGTTGATGGCTTGCTGGAGGCGGATTTCCGGGATGACCCGGCTCAACCAGGTGGCGACAGCGGCGTAGTCGATGGAGGTGGTGACCGTGAGAGGCCGCCCGGTCGGGCTGCGGTGCAGGCGGGCGTCGGGGCCGACGAGGATCGACTCGGTGACGAACTCGGCGACTCGGGCGCCCACCGCGACGGCGACGGCGACGGAGTCGGCTTGCCAGCTGCCGTCGGGGCGGCGGGCGAACCAGCGGTCGCAGTACAGTTCCGCGAGCCGGGCGAACGGGGTGTCGGTGGTGTGGAACCAGTCCGCGAGCGGCGAGTCCGGAGTGACGCGGAGCCCCGGGTGATTGGTGTGGGTCGACAACACCAGTCGGGGCCGGTGCGCCATGCGCAGAGCGACTCCGGCGGCAACCTGGTCGATGTGCAAGTTGTGGCTGGCACGAGGCATTTTTCGGTAGTGGTCGAGCCATCCGCCCTGCAGCACCAAGTCGGTGGTCTCGCTCAGGTGCGGGTGCCGGTAGAGCAGGGCGGCGATGTTGGTGAACGCGCCGAGCCCGATCACCGTGACCGGGGCATGCTCGGCACCGGTGGCGACGATCTCGACGGCGTCGCCGTGCGGGACCGGGGGCAGGGGGTAGTCGGCGAACAGGAAGCGGGTGTCGCTGTCGGCGAGTTCACCGCCCGCGACGACCGGTACCTCGGGGCGGCCGAGCAGATCCAGCACCAGCCTCGCCAGACAGGCGCGCCGCCCGCGGGTCTCGTCGGAGGTGATCACGATCAACCGGCGGATGATGCGCGCGGCCACCCACAACGCGATCAACTCGTCAAGGTCCCAACCTATCTGGCTGTCGAGCACATAGATCCGCGAATCATCAACCCCCGCAACCGGAGTCGGGCTGGAGGGTGCGGGTTCGGTGGTTGGGAGGTCGGCTGGGGTGGGTACGGGTTCAGGGTTCATGACGGTTTCCTTGGATGGTCGTGGGTACGGTGGTGGGGGCGAAACGGGTTGTCGCCGTGGTCATGCCGGGCGGTGGTTCTGGGTCCGGGTGGGTTCGTCGTCGGCGGCGAGGCGGGTGAGGCTGGCCAGCCGGACCAGGCAGTCGTCGGGCGGGTGATTGCGGTGCAGGGCGTGCAACTGCTGCGCGCGGGTACGGGTGAGCGGTCCAAGGAACTCGACCCCGCACAGCACCTCCGCGAACCGACTGTCGGCGGTCACGAACAGGTGCGGGTGCAGGCGGTCACCGGTCACGACGACTCCCGGTGGCCGCCTCGGTGATGGCGTCGGCCAGCGCGGGCACGCCGGGCCGGGTCCGGCCCTGCGGCGGACGTATCCACACCCGGATCGGGTCACCGGGCGTCGGCAATCCGATTACGCCACGCGGGACCACGACCATCACCCCGAACCGCAACAGCCGCATCGCGATTCGCTCCGACTCCCCCAGCGAGGTCGGGCCCTCGGCCAGCAGCATCCACACCGTCGAATGAATCGACACCACCGGCACCGGTGCCAGTCCCTCGGCCGCGAGCACCCGCACCGCCAGCGAGCGCGGCATCATCAACCCCGACACCGGACCCGCACTCACATACAAACCACCATCCCCGCAGAAAGCATTCAACCCGAATTCACGCCGATAAACATCGCGCCGCTCGATAACCTCGTGAATCGAGACCGAATACCGGGTTTCGGGCACAGCTGTAGTAACCATCGAATTCTCCTCAATCTGCGATAAGGTGAAATAAAATCGGTTGATCGGAATTTCTCGCGGCCGGTGAATGCGGCAGCGATCAGAATCAAGAGGCCGGGGCCTCGGTGTGCAGGGCGGGGTCGACGCATTCGCGGATCAGGGCCAGCAGCAGTTGGAGCGACGGAATCACCCCGCCCGGTGCGGGGGCGTTGATCCAGGACTCCTCGGTCTCCAAGGCGGTCAGCGTCCGGGGTAGCAGGACCCGGGTGCCGTGCGGGAGCACCGCCACGGCATGGGCGGCCAACAGCCCTGCGATCGTGGCGCTGATCCGGCCTGGTCCGGGCACGACCAAGGCCACATGGTTACCCCACAGCCGCTCGCGGAACACCGGGATCTCGGCGGCGAGCAGGCCACACACCGCGCGGCTCAGCGCCCCCGGCATCATGACCGCCCCGACCGAGGAGTCGGCCGTCAGCGTCGGCAGCCCGCCATGGACAGCGACGGGAGCCAGCCCGCATTCGCGGTACCACCGGCACAGCTGCTCCCCGGCGTCCGTATCGGTATCCGGGTCGACGTCAATGGACATCGGACACCTCCACGACGTGGGCGTGGCCTCGGCTGGCGATGTAGTCGAGCACGCAGATACGAGCCACCCCTATCCCGGACAGGTGCCCGGTGAAGGTCAGCACCAGGTGCGCCTCGGCACGAGCGCACTCGGCAACCAGACGCACCAACTCCGGCGGCAGCTGGCAACTCTGCGGGGAGGACTCGTGAAAAACGCCAGCCAGCTCGTGCTGGTACTCCGCCGAAGCGATACGCGCCAGCATGGCGTCACACGCCTCGACCGCATCCTCGGCGACCAAATCCGTGCGCAGGTAGCCGTAACACAACGGCGGCAACCTCACTACGCGACCGGCGACGGTCACGGGGCAGCATGTGCTCGGTGGGTTCGGATCGCGATTTCGATGAAGATCGAACATGACCTGCTCCTTGCCTGGAATATTCGGTGCGCATAGGCGCGCAGAGACCTCGACAGCGACCGCTCCGGCACCGGATAGCCGCCGATCGCATACTCAAATGTCTCGATCACCTCCCCCCGTGGAGCCACCGCCCGCAAGGCCGTGGCGATCACCGCCCCACCCCGATCCGGACAGCCGACGTAAATTTCGGGATGGCAGAGGTGGTGGAAGTTTCCGTTCCCAGCAGATCTCCGGCTGCAGGGTCCATAGATCGGCATCGCCACGGATGGTCCCCATCCAGCCGTGCACATGCCACAGCGCAGGAACCACGACCGCCGAAATGCGTGTCGGTGCTAACGACGCGAACAACCGCGGAAACTCGGCCTCTGAGACCACGACGTGCACGCCGACCAGCTCAGTGTCACGGTCGTCGACCCATTCCACGATCCGACCGATAAGCATCTCCACCGGCAGCGATCGGCACATATCGGCTCGGATGACGCCCAAGACTCGCCCGGTCACGACGACGCACCCCTGGCTGCCTCGAATCCAGGCTCCGGTCCGGGGCGTCGGTCACCTGCTGGTGACAGTCGGGCGCGGCCTGATCCAGCGCACGGTGCCAATGGCTCGATCGCATGCATCGCCATCACCGACCCTTCGAAGGCCCAGAAGTCAGGAGCGTCTGCAGCCTGCCTTGTTTCACATTCGGTCACATTGCGTCGCTCTGTGTAATTTTGTCACAGTGCATAGAAACGTGCAATGAATTGTGCGTAGGCTGGTGGACGGCGCTTCCGGCGGGCAACTGACCGATCGCCCATCGGTGGACTACATGTAGGCGTCGAACCGCCGATCGGGCGTCTCGTGACAGAATGAGACGAGTGACGGTCAGTCACTGTGCAGCCATGGAGGTGTGACGGTGTCGCATGGATCGGCTTCGGCCAGCGAGCGGATCTCGCCCTACAGTCGTCGACTGCATCTTGGAGAGGAGCTACGCCGCCTCCGTCAAGAGGCGGAGCCGAAGGAACTCTCGATTCAGCAGGTCGCGAGTGCGGTCGGCATGGACCGAACCTTGCTCACCCGAATCGAGAATGGTCAACGCCGGGTCGCTGCTGACGTCAGCATGAAGATCGCCGAGCACCTCGGCGTGGAGCAATACTCCCCTTGCTGGCAGAAGTTCTACCAGCTTGCCCGTGATGCTGCGCAGTCCGGCTGGTGGGAAAGCAAAGCATTCAAGGGCTTGTCACCTCGGCAAGCTCTGCCTGCCGATCTCGAAGCGGGCGCGAGCCGTATCCGGTGGTACGAGTTCGCCTTGATGCCGGGACTTCTCCAGTCGCCCGCATACCTTCGGGCCCGTCACAACACAGCCGTGACCAGTGACCGTGCGCTGGACTCGCCCGTGAACATCCGTGCCCGCGAACGTCGTCAGCAAGAGGTCTTCGTTCCGGGTGGTCCAACGATCGAGATCGTCGTCGAAGAGACGGTCATTCGGCGGATTGTTGTTCCGAGACCGGCGATGCTCGAACAACTGGAGCATCTGCTCGACCTTCTTGACACCAACACTCAGATCGACTTCCGCGTCTTGCCGGTCGGCGGCGAGCTACTGGGCCTACGGGCACCCCGATCGCCTGTTTCGATTTACGACTTCGCTGCCGACGATCCCCCGATGGCGCTCGCGGAGTCTCTGACCGAGGATGTACTCGTACGGAACCATGTCGACGTTGCCGATCATGATCGGCTCTTCCGCGGACTACAGGAGATCGCACTATCGCAGGATGAGAGCCGGGAATTGGTCGTCCAAGTCATCGATTTTGTTTCAAAAAATCAATAACGTGAGGAATGAGAACGTGCCCAGGTATCGACCAGACACTGGCTACACCAAGTCATCCTTCAGCGAAGGTGGTGGCAACTGCGTCGAGGTGAAGTTCGCCAACGAGTGTGTGCTCATCCGAGACAGCAAGTACACCGGGCCCGCTGACGAACAACCAACGCTGCCGATCCCCGCTGCATCGTGGCCCCTATTCCTAGATCTGATCCTCAGCGGCGAGTCCGGAACGCTCGACAGCGGCGTTACGATCGTCGTGCATCCGGATCGTAGAGCGACCATTACCGCGGCAGATGTGACGTTGGACTACACCCCCGATGAGTGGGATGCCTTTACGAAAGGCGTTGCTGACGGACAATTTGCCCATACCTGATCAAGTTCTACAGCCGCGTTGTGGGTCTCAGAAATCGTGGGCGGAATCTCGGAATGTTTAGCGGTGGCGTGACGGACCCGCTACGGTCCTGAGACTCCACTCTCTGCGCCGACCAGTTCGTGAAGATCTTCGCCAGCTGCGTTCCGGGGCAGGAGGATTCGAGTTGGCGAGTGCGGCGGATGGTGGCCTGCATGCCCTCTCTCCGAGCAGGAGAACCATCCGGACAGTCAGCGCAGCATCGCGCGCAGGTAGCGGCGGCGGTAGAAGCGTTGGGCGATAAGCAGTATCGGGAACACTGTTCGCCACAGGCCGGTCGGCGCGGGCCGCGTGAGCGACCGTAGCGTGAGTCGGACTGTGCCGTCCGGCTCCCGGTGCACGATGAACGCCTCCTCACCCGAGACCGGATGTCCGGGAAGCGTGCCGTAGGCGAATCCGCACCGGTCGGGCAGGTCGACGACTTGCACCACCCGCACCGGCTCGTACACCGTCGCCGGTCCCCAGCCGACCGCGATCCGGTATTCCGCTCCCTCGGCCACCCGGTCCGTGGCGCCTCTGCACGGCATCACCCGGAAACCGCTTCGGCGCTTGATATCCCACCGCAGCACGCCATCGGCGACGGTCTCCCAGAAATCTGTTCCGTATCCGATCACCGCAGTCCGCTCGAACCGCCGGAAACCCGGTACCTGCTCATGCCATCGCGGATCTTCGGGTCGTGTCGCTCCTGCCGGGCCATAGGTGAGCGCGATGGTCATCGTGACCTCGTCGTCGTACGAGAGAAGTGCGCTGCCACGCGGTTACGATAGGCGCGTCCGCAGTCGCAGCGCGTCCGCCGCTCCGACACCATCGGATACCCTGAGCGGTGTCGGCCCGGGGCGGGCTTCTGAACATCCGATCACCGATCGAGCTGTTCGCGAGCATTGACCGCCTTTCGCCCCGAGGGCACGATGCCCGGTCGGTCGAACCCGGCTCGCAGTATGCCCCTGGGTAGGAGTGGCTCCGGCCCCACACAACCGCCTGGCCACTTCTATCCGAAAGTGGTGGTTGTCACATTCGCTTCCGTTCCATCAGCGACGCGTGCCATCGTCAAGCATATTTGCCAAATGTTAGCCGACGGGGGATTCGTTGTCGCGATGAGAACCACCAGAACTTTAGCTTCCGTTGCGCCTGTCCTGACCGGGGTGGCATTGGCCGCTGCGGTAGCGGCCGGTCCGGCTGCCGCCGATGCGGTTGCTGACAAGGTGCGCATGGTGACCACCGAGAGTGGCTGGAGCCTGACGGTGACCAAGACGGCCGAGAGTATCGACCGGGCCCCGTCGCTGGATGCCGATCCGTTCACGCACGAGGGATTCGTGTCGCTGAAGGCCGTCGCTCAGATCGGCGGTAAGGGTGGCGGGCAGGTGACCGGTGCGACTGTGTCCTACGGGTATCAGATCGGCTGTCAGGCCGATGTCAGCTCGGGATTGACGATGGGCCTTGGGTTTTCGATCGGCCCGAATGCTTCGGTGAACATCTCGTATCCGCCGAGTGTGAGCATCGGCGGGAGCGCGTCGGTGTCGCCGAACATCTCGACCACCGTCAAACCGGGCGGGATCACCACGGTGACCTTCGGCAGCAAACCGCTGCAGGGGCTGAAAGGCGCGGTCGCGGCCGATCAGGTCGAGATCAAGGTGTCCGCGTGTGCGGGCCCGGTCTCGCTGCGGTCGTTCGCCACCGCCACCATCACCACCCCGGCCGAGGACCACTCCACCACCGCCTACGGCGACCCACTGTGGCTGTGACTGCCCCGTTGCTCGGTCTTCGAAAGCCTTGTCTACCAACCGAATCCGAGGAAGGTGCGCTGATGAATAGTGGGTGTGTCCGCACGAGACGATCGGCGGGTCGCCGGGGTCGGCTGGTAGCTGCTGGTGCCGTCGTGGTGTCGATGGCGGTCGGTGTCGCTACTGGGGCTGGCGCGGTGCACGTCGCTCCTGCTGCTGCGCAAGGCTACATTCCGTGTGCCCAGTGGCAGCAGATGCATCCGGGCTGGCCGTGTATCGATACCCCGCCGCTGCCGAGCACCCCGCCCGGGCCGCCGACTACGCCATCGCCGCTCCCGACCCCGGCCATGCCCAGCCAACCCCAGAACGACACCGGCAACGGCACCAACGCCGGAGCCCTGACACCACCTCCGGTCGTCCCGGGCAACGGCCCGCCCCTCATCCCGGCCCCGGGCGACACCTCACCCGCGCTACCTGGCAACGCCCCTCCGGCACCATCGAATACGCCACCGCGCCAGCAGGTCCCTCAACCGGCACCGGACGGGCCGACAGTGTCCCCCGGAACTCTGGCCGCACCCGGAACGGCCGCGCCTGCCCAGCCTCCTGCCGGACCACAGCAGGTCCCGGCAAGCCTGCCTGGGCTCGGGCTTCCGCTTCGGTACGCGAGCTGGTGGTCACCGGGTTGTCTCACCTGGCACAACCCCGACGGAAGCTGTGCCGGGCACAACTGGGTGCCGTCCCGGGAAACGCTGATCAAGATGGCCGAGTACGCCACCGACGCAGCGCTGGCGGCGTCGGTGATCGCGACGTTCGGAGCCGACACGCCGGAGGCGCTGGCGGCAGGCGTTGCCGCTCGCGCGGCCGCGGACGAAGCGCTGGATGCGGCGGTTGCCGACGGCGCGAGCGAGGAAGCGGCGCAGCAGGCCGCCGATGCGGCCGCGAAGAAGGCAGCCGAGGAAGCCGCTGCCCGCGCGGAAGCCCAGGAGTTCGACCAGGCGGCTGCCCGATGCGCCAATAGCTTCACCGGCGACACACCGGTCCTGCTGGCCGACGGCTCCGTCAAGGCGATCGACGACGTTGCCAAGGGCGACAGGGTCGCCGCGGCGGACCCTGCCGGTGGTGAAGCCGCCGCAGAACCTGTGCAGGCCGTCATCGTTCATGGCGGCCCGCACCGGATGATCGTGGCAGCACTGTCCGATGGCAGTGTGCTGCGCGCTACCGCCGATCACCCGGTATGGGTCGCCTCGGTCGGTATGTTCGTTCCGCTCGCCGATGTCGGTGTCGGCGCACACCTCACCACCGCGGACGGGTCACAGCTGTCGGTGGTGGCGTTGTCTCCCTACACCGAGGTGGTCGACGCCTACAACCTCCAGATCGCCCGACTGCATACCTACTTCGCCGGGACCGGCCATGTGCTGGTACACAATTCATGTTCCGAACTGCCGTCCAACGCACGATCGACCTCGAGTTTCGACGAAATCGCCAACCGTCTCTCGCGCTATCACGGCATCGACCGCAATACCGCCAGCGACCGGCTGCACGCCATCAAGGCCGCTCACGGCCGTGGCGGCGCGGACAACGTGCTGTTCGACATGTCAGGCAACGTTTACGATCCCGCCACACGTGAATGGCTGGGATCGCTGACCCAGGGGTAGGTACCGTACCGATGACCACAGACCGGAAAGCGCTGTACGCGGTGCTGCGAATCGATCGGCTCAACGCCGAGGACACCCTGGACCACGTCCTCGCCAACCCCGGCGTGTACATCACCGTCAAGGCCGTCTACGACACCATGGAACAGGCCCGCGCAGAGGTGGAACGACTCAACCAACTACCGGTCCCGCAATCGGGAGCAGCACTCTACTTCTGGCAGACCACCCGCTACATCCCGCCAGACCAGCCAAGCCACGGCGGCGACACCGGCTCCGGACAGGACCGGCCATCGCGGTAACGGAGGTTTCCATGCGACGAAAACACCCTGCCCAGCCACCGCACACCACCGCACCCGCAGACCGGACACGCTGGTCGGCCGCGACGGCCGGACTGGTCTCAGCCGCTGTCTTCACCCTGACCGTCGGCTGCTCAGGACCCGCGTCACACACACCGCCGGAGGCCGATGCCATCTCCAGCACAGTGCAGGCATACCTCGACGCCTTCAACGACGGCCGCGTCGACGCCTTGAAAGACCTCTCATGCGGCGAATTCGCGACAGCATTCACCAACACCACCACCGACGACATCCGCCGCCAATCCGAGCAAGCACGCAACGCACGCGGCCGAGGAACCGCCATCGACTTCCGCAATACCCGAATCGGCCACAACACCGCAACGACAACGGCCACAATCACCTACCAACACGCCGCCAACGACCCGGACCACAAAGGCCGAACCACGGTCTTCGATCTGGAGAAAAACGCCGACAAGTGGCAGGTCTGCTCGTACTCCGCCAACTGACCGCACGCCCCGAGAAGCAGCCGCACCGAAACACACCAACCGATAGCGGGCTTCGGTGAGCGTTGGCCTGCACGGCGATACCGGCAGATCGCCGCATCCACCTCAAACACACACAGCTCACCGGCCCAGAACCGGACCGTCGCCTACTCGACGTGCGCGGGGTGCGGGCCGCACTCGACAAAGTTGCAAGCGCGATGTCCGGTGTTGGCCATTCTCGAGGAGTCCTTCCGGTGAAAGCACCTTGCTCACCGAAAGGAATTCACCATGCTCAAGCAGGAAAACGCCGTCACCCCGGCAGACTCTGCCGATGGGGTGACGCGCATCAACCGGCGTGACGACTTGCTGACCACCGTCGAAGTCGCAGAAGAGTACAAGTTCAATGTCGGCACTCTCCGGTACTGGCGGCACCGCGGCTACGGTCCGGCGTCTTTCGCCCGGGGCCGCAAGGTGGTCTACCGCCGCTGCGAAGTCGAAGCCTGGATCGCCGAGCAAGAACAGCTCACCCGGCGCGGCGGCACCACCGCCGCATGAATACCTTCTCGAATAACCAATATATTTCTAGAAATACCCGATAGAATCGGTGGTCGTGAAGCGACCCGACAAGCGGGATTGGTCCCGCGCCGACTTCGCGACCATGAACGCCGACCAGCGCAAGGAGGTGGCCCAGCAGATCACGGCCGAACGGAAAGCCCGCAACATCACCCAGGAGGATTTGGCACGGCTGGCCGATGTCCCAGCGAAAACCATCAGCAATCTCGAGACCGGGCGGACCCCGCACGCGGGGACGCTGCGCAAACTGGTCGACGCGCTCAGTGGCAGCCCACGTGGCAAGCCGACCGATGACAGCGCACTGCAGATGTTCACCGATGTCACCGCACCGATGTATCTGCGACTGTCCGAACACGGCAGAGCGCAAGCCTTGCGCGACATCGTGCTTCTGCTCGGCGCGGCACTGGATCGCGAACGAACAGACAGGCAGAAGGCGCAAGCGACCGAACGCCCTTGACGAAAAGAGCTGGCCCCCGCCGGTTTACCCCGCTGTTGGCGCAGCGGGCGACGGAGGCCAACGCCCCCACCACGACCAAAGGAGTAGGAGGCATGGTCCAGAATAGACGTGGTCGCCCCGAGTTGGATCCGGGTGATGTCCCGGAACCGAATCTGAAACCACATCCGACGAAACCAGGCGTATGGGAGGCATCGGGACGGCCCCGCGACTGGAACGGCAACTACCAGCGCATCTACCGGTCCTCGCCGCCGGAGACCGACAGCCGAGGCCGCGCCAAGCCCGACCGCTGCGGCGAACGCGCCCGCCGCGCCTACTTCGACGCCGCCCACGAGTGGATCGACTCGTCGGTCACCCTGGCCAGCAAACTGACCAAACGGTCCACCGTCGCGGAAGTGTGGGCCGCGTACAAGGACGATCTCCGCAAACGTGGACGGCTCGAAGAGACGATCAACAACTACGAGCCGATGATGCGCGACACCATCATCCCCCAATACGGACGCCGCGAGATCGGCCTCACCAACACCGCTGTCATCGAAGACATGCTCGACTACGTAGCCCGTGAGCGTGGTGGCAGCGCCCCGCGCATCCTGAAAGAGAACATCCTGTCCGGAATGTTCCGGTTCGCGATCCGGGTCGGCGCGCTCCCTCCGGGCAACCCGGTCCGGGAAGCGTTGCTACCCAAGCCCGGGAACTTCCAGCGTCGACGCGGTGGTTCCGCGTTCGTGGACTCCGCGACGGTCGAGCGCATCCTGATCGACGTGTACACCTCCGATGCCCCATGCCCCACACTCGACAAGCGAAAAGGCAAGGGAGCGTGGAAACACCGAGTGCCCACGGTCGCGGAGTACTGCCAGACCTACGATCTCGCCGACTGGGTGGTGTTCGTCGCCGCCACCGGCTGGCGGCTCGGCCAAACACTCGGTGTCTGCGAATCCGACATCGACTTCAAGACCGGGATCGTCACCCCGCGCGGCGCGGTCCGTACCCGCGACGGCTCGGCACAGGTGTGGATCGACTACACCAGCGACGACGCCGAAGACATCCACCAAGGCAAGTTCGCGAGCAAGCCCGTCCAGCTGCCACGCGCGGTGCTGAACGTGCTGGCTGCACGTGTGCAGCGGTCGCAAGCGGTGCGGCAGGCTATCCGCAAGCGCCGGTTGAAGGCGGGTTTGCCGCCGCGGCCCAAGGATGCGGACTGGCCCGAGGATCTGCTGTTCTTCGATCTCGACGACGGTGGACCCCGCAACCTCAAGAGCATGCTTCATCGCTGGCGGCGGCTCGCCGCCGCCCTCGGGCTCCCCGCAGGGGTCACACCACACAGCTTGCGCAAGTACATCGGCACCGAAGGCATCACCGCCGGACTCGACGCCACCAAGGTCGCCGACCAACTAGGAAACACCTCACGCGTGCTACGCAAGGCGTATGTGCGCCGCTACCAGCCCCACGCCGACGTGACCGCACTCATCGGCGACAAGATCGGCCCCGCACTCGACGAAGTAGCCCGCCGCCGCTCCTGCTAGACCACCGCCCGGCGGGACGTTGCCTATATTCTTGACGACTAGATGGCAAACGACCGCAGGTCACGCAGTACCGTTGATGCCGTGACCTGCGGCCCACCCTTTAGTCAGCACATAGGTAACTCGTCGGGTACGCCCAAAACCCAATCACCCACTCACGCAGGACCTGTGATCAACTTTCGCGGCACCCGACTGGTATGGCCTAAAAGCTCGGAGAGGCGGGGCTGTATCGTCTGCGGGCGTGACGACAGCCTCCGAACCCGTCAGCACCGGAACCATCCGCCTAGCCAGCGTCGGCCGGCGAATCGCCGAAGAGCTGAGCGTGCGCGACGAACAGGTTCGCGCCGCCGTCGAGCTCCTCGACGGCGGATCGACCGTTCCGTTCATCGCCCGCTACCGCAAGGAGGTCACCGGCGGACTCGACGACGCGCAGCTGCGGCAGCTGGAGGAGCGGCTGCACTACCTGCGCGAACTGGACGAGCGCCGGACGTCGATCCTCGAATCCATTCGCGGCCAGGGCAAATTGGACGCCGCCCTGGAGCAGCAGATCATGCTGGCCGAGACCAAGGCCCGCCTCGAGGACATCTACCTGCCGTACAAGCCGAAGCGCCGCACCAAGGCGCAGATCGCCCGTGAGGCCGGTCATGAACCGGTCGCCGACGCCCTGCTGACCGACCCCACCACCGATCCCGCCCAGTACAGCGCCGAGCAGCTCGACGGCGCCCGCGCCATCCTGGTCGAACGCTTCGCCGAGGACGCCGACCTGGTCGGCGAGCTGCGCGAGCTCATGTGGAACCGCGGCCGAATCAGCTCGAAGGTGCGCTCCGGCAAGGAGGAGCCGGGCGCCAAGTTCGCCGACTACTTCGAGTTCAGCGAGCCGTTCACCAAGCTGCCCTCGCACCGCATCTTGGCGCTGCTGCGCGGCGAGAAAGAAGACGTGCTCACGCTGCACCTCGAGCCCGATACCGAAGAGCCCGAGGCGGGCGAGCGCACCATCTACGAGGGCCGCATCGCGCTGAAGTTCGGCATCGCCGATCAGGGCCGCCCCGCCGACTCCTGGCTGCTGGACACCGTGCGCTGGGCTTGGCGCACCAAGCTGCAGGTCAGTCTCGGCATCGACATCCGCATGCGGCTGCGCCAGTCCGCCGAGAAGGACGCGGTCGACGTGTTCGCCACCAACCTGCGCGATCTGCTGCTGGCCGCGCCCGCCGGGAGCCGCACCACCATGGGCCTGGACCCGGGTTACCGCACCGGCGTCAAGGTGGCCGTCGTCGACGCCACCGGCAAGGTCGTCGCCACCGAGACCATCTACCCGCACAAGCCGCAGGGCCAGACCGAGAAGTCGCTGGCGGTGCTGGGCGCGCTCGTCGCCCGGTTCGGGGTCGAGCTCATCGCGATCGGCAACGGCACCGCCTCGCGGGAGACCGATGCCCTTGCCGTGGAACTGATCTCGCGCATCCCGGAGAACAAGCCCACCAAGATCGTGGTCTCCGAGGCGGGCGCGTCGGTGTACTCGGCCTCGGCCTACGCCTCCCAGGAGCTTCCGGAGCTGGACGTGTCGCTGCGCGGCGCGGTCTCCATCGCCCGCCGCCTGCAGGACCCGCTGGCCGAGCTGGTGAAGATCGAGCCCAAGTCGATCGGCGTGGGCCAGTACCAGCACGACGTGTCGGAGACGCTGCTGGCCCGCTCGCTGGGCGCGGTTGTCGAGGACGCGGTGAACGCGGTCGGCGTCGACGTCAACACCGCCTCGGTGCCGCTGCTGTCCCGGGTCTCGGGCGTGTCCTCGTCGGTGGCGGAAAGCATTGTGGCGCACCGGGACCAGAACGGCCCGTTCCGCAGCCGCGCCGCGCTGCGCGACGTGCCGCGGCTGGGCCCCAAGGCGTTCGAACAGTGCGCGGGCTTCCTGCGCATCCGCGGCGGCGACGACCCGCTCGACAGCTCCGCCGTGCACCCCGAGGCGTACCCGGTGGTGCGTCGCATCCTGGACGGCACCGGCCGCGGCGTCGCCGAGCTGATCGGCAACACCACCGTGCTGCGCGCGCTGCGCCCGGCCGAGTTCACCGACGAGCGCTTCGGCGTGCCCACCGTCACCGACATCATCGCCGAGCTGGAGAAGCCGGGCCGCGACCCGCGCCCGGAGTTCAAGACCGCCGAATTCGCCGCGGGCATCGAGAAGGTCGCCGACCTGGAGCCCGGCATGGTGCTCGAGGGGGTGGTCACCAATGTGGCCGCGTTCGGCGCGTTCGTCGACATCGGCGTGCATCAGGACGGCCTGGTGCACGTGTCGGCCATGTCGCACAACTTCGTTCGCGATCCGCGCGAGGTGGTGAAGTCCGGCGACGTGGTGCGGGTCAAGGTGCTCGAGGTCGACGTGGCCCGCCAGCGCATCGGGCTCAGCCTGCGCCTGGACGACGAGCCCGGGGCCGGTAAGCCGGAGCGCGGCGAGGGCCGCGGCGGCGGCCGCCAGTCCGGTCAGGGCCGGGGTGGCCAGCAGCGCGGCGGCCAGCAGCAGCGCGGCGGCGACCGGCGCGGCCAGGGGCAGGGTCAGGGCCAGGGTCGAAATGCGCAGCGCCGCAACGCACCCGAGCCCAGCGGCGCGATGGCCGATGCGCTGCGGCGCGCGGGGTTCGGTCGCTGATCGGCAGCGCTGGGACACCCCGCGGACAGTGACGTGTCGGGCGGGGTGCACCCGGGTGTTCAGCTGACTGCTGCACAATGTGGTGGTTCGGTCAGTTGCCCACGCCCGAACGCGGAGACGACGGGATGTCTGGTTTGCGACGGTGGCTCGACGAGTCCGTGATCGATCACGGGCGGGTGCCGCTGCTGTGCTTCCTGCTCGGATTCATCGTCGGCTTCCTGCTGATCCGCCTCAGCGTGCGGCTGATTCGCAAGCAGGTGCGCTGGTGGCCGGGTAATCTGCGCGCCGGCAATGTGCACATCCACCACATGGTGTTCGGCGTGGTGCTGGTGCTGCTGTCCGGCATCGGACTGGTCACCCTCTACGACGCGGGGGTGCCGACGGTGGCCACGCTCGCCTCGGTGTTCGGCCTCGGCGCGTCGCTGGTGCTGGACGAATTCGCGCTCATCTACTACCTGCGCGACGTGTACTGGGAGGAGCAGGGCCGCACCTCGGTGGACGCGGTGTTCGTCGCGCTCGCCGTGACCGGGTTGCTGCTGCTGGGCTTCCATCCGCTGTGGCTGCTGGATATCAACGACATTCGCCACGACGGCCGGGCCGGGCACATCTTCCTGATCATCTTCGCGGTGGTGAATCTGATGCTCGCCGCGATCGTCATCGCCAAGGGCAAGATCTGGACCGGCCTGTTCGGCATGTTCTTCCTGCCGCTGCTGGTCGTCGGCGCGTTGCGGCTGAGCCGGCCGGGAGCGCCGTGGGCGCGCTGGCGCTACGCGGGCCGCAAGACGCTCATGCGCCGCGCGGTCGTGCGCGAACGCCGCTACCGCAGGCCGGTGATCCGGGCCAAGATCTTCGTGCAGGACCTGATCGCGGGCAAACCCGATGTCGCGCACATCCGCCGGGCCACCGAGGAGGAACTGGCCCGGACCGTGCTCCCGGCGCCGCCCGCCCCGCACCGCGGCGAGCACGAGCCGCTGCCCGGCGGGCCGGACGGCGGGCTCGATCCGGTGCATCATGGCGACGGCGTCCGGCGCTGATCCCGACCCCGATTTCGCCCCACCCGCTCCGATCTGGCACAATGCTCGGGTTGCCCTGGGCGAGTTCGGCCCAGCGCACCGCCCAATATCCGGAGCACGAACCGGCCGAGCGCCCGACGGCGCCGCCAGGTTCCTCTGTTCGCGCGAACTCCAAAAGGACGGAAATGAACACCCTCGACTTCGTCGACGAAAAGTCGTTGCGCACCGATGTCCCCGACTTCCGGCCGGGTGACACCATCAACGTGCACGTGAAGGTTATCGAAGGCAACAAGGAGCGTCTCCAGGTCTTCAAGGGCGCCGTCATCCGGCGTCAGGGTGGCGGCATCCGCGAGACCTTCACGGTCCGCAAGGTGTCCTTCGGTGTCGGCGTCGAGCGCACCTTCCCGGTGCACAGCCCGAACATCGACCACATCGATGTCGTGACCCGCGGCGATGTCCGCCGGGCCAAGCTGTACTACCTGCGCGATCTGCGCGGCAAGGCCGCCAAGATCAAGGAAAAGCGCTGACCCGTCGCGTCTGCGCAGCATCGAACCCCCGGTCCTTGGGCCGGGGGTTCGCTTGTCCGACGCTCAGGCGGCGACAAGCCCGCGACGGCGGTGCTCGGCTACTCTGTTCCGCGTGGCAGACGAAAGCGACTCGGTGACCGCGCCAGGGGCCGACGATGAACGCGCGAGCGGATCCCGGCGAAGCCAGCGGCGGCGGCGCGGGAAGAACACCAAGGGCCGCCCGTTCTGGCAAGAGGTGCCGATCCTGATCGTGATCGCGGCGGTGATCGCGGCGCTGGTGGTGAATTTCATCGGGCGCCCGTACGTGATCCCGTCCGAGTCGATGGAACCCACCCTGCACGGCTGCACCGGCTGCACCGGCGACCGGATCTACGTGGAGAAGCTGAGCTACGACTTCGGCGATCCCAAGCCGGGCGACGTCGTCGTGTTCGTCGGCCCGTCCGACTCCTGGAACAAGACGTATCACTCGAACCGGTCGAGCAATGTCGTCGTCCGGGGCGTCCAGAACTTCTTCTCGTTCTTCGGGCTCGTGCCGCCGGACGAGAACGACCTCGTCAAGCGCGTCATCGCGGTCGGCGGGCAGACGGTGCAGTGCTGCGACGTCCAGGGCCGGGTCATGGTCGACGGCAAGCCGCTCGACGAACCGTATGCCCGGTACATCGCCCCGTACGTTCCGGGAGTGGCCTTCAGCAACTTCAATCCGCTGGGACGCGAGTTCGGCCCGGTCAAGGTGCCCGAGGGGAATCTGTGGGTGATGGGCGACAACCGGAACCGATCCGCCGACTCGCGCGCCCACATGGACGACAGGTATCAGGGCACGGTCCCGGTCTCCGACGTGCGCGGCAAGGCGGTGTTCAAGATCTGGCCGCCGAACCGGATCGGACCGGTCCGAGCGCAGAATCCCCAGTAACCGACGCTGTCGTCGTGCCCCGGCGCATCGAACGCCGGGGGCCGGGGCATAATCGAACGGTGGGTGCAGTGGGGCGCAACCAGCAGCGCGTCGCCCGGAAGGGCAAGGGCGAGAAGAAGATTCGACCCGTCATCCGGAGTGCGGACTGGCCGCCGCGGGTGGTGATGCGCAAGGCCGCGGGCCTGCGCACGCTCGAGGCGGCACTGATCCGCAGCGGGCTGGGACCGGTCGCGGGCGTGGACGAGGCGGGGCGCGGGTGCTGCGCCGGGCCGCTCGTAGTGGCCGCGTGCCTGCTCGCGCCCAAGGCGTACGACTCGCTGGCCGGGCTCAACGACTCCAAGAAGCTCACCGAACCCGTTCGCGAGCAGCTGTTCCCGATCATCAAGCGCCGCGCCCTGGCCTGGAAGGTCGTGGTGATCCCCGCCTGGGAGATCGACTCCATCGGCATTCACGTGGCCAATATCGAGGGCATGCGGCGCGCGATCGCCGGGCTGGAGGCCGAGCCCGGCTACGTGCTGACCGACGGCTTCCGGGTGCCGGGCATACCGGTGCCGTCGTTGCCGGTGATCGGCGGCGATGCGACGGCGGCCTGTATCGCGGCGGCCAGCATCCTGGCCAAGGTCACCCGCGACCGCATGATGGTCGACCTGGACAAGCGAATGCCCGGTTACGGTTTCGCCGCGCACAAGGGCTACAACACCGCCGAGCACATCGCCGCGCTGGAGCGGCTCGGCCCCACCAGTGAGCATCGCCGGAGCTGGCGTAACGTGCGCGACACCGGCGCGATCGACGTTGTGACCGATGAGCCCGACCTGCCCGATTCGAGGCGAGTGGCTACCGATACCGCGCATGCGAGATGATGTCAGCACACGCATTGCGGCGAGAAGGAGGACGTTCCACCAGATGAGTGCCGAGGACCTCGAGAAATACGAAACCGAGATGGAGCTCTCGCTGTATCGCGAGTACAAGGACATCGTCGGTCAGTTCTCGTACGTGGTGGAGACCGAGCGCCGCTTCTACCTCGCCAATTCCGTCGAGCTGCGCCCGCAGAACGCCGACGGCGAGGTGTATTTCGAGGTGCGCATGTCGGATGCCTGGGTATGGGATATGTATCGCCCGGCGCGCTTCGTCAAGCACGTCCGGGTCATCACCTTCAAGGACGTGAACATCGAGGAGCTGGAGAAGACGGACCTGCGCCTGCCCGAGTAGCGGTATCCACAGCCGGGCGGCTATCCACAGGCTTTCTGTTTCCCCAGGTCGCCCGGCCCGAGGCCGGAGCCGTCTCGGTCACGCTGGGCGAGTGGCAGACAAACTGGCGCTCGGCGCACACGGGGAAGAGCTGGCCGCGCGGTTCCTGCGCGATGCCGGGATGGAGATCATCGAACGGAACTGGCGCTGCCGCTACGGCGAGCTGGATCTGATCGTCCGCGACGCGGCCGTGACCGCGTTCGTCGAGGTGAAGACGCGGTCCGGCCTGGGTTTCGGCACCCCGGCCGAGGCGGTGACCTTCGTCAAACAGCAGCGTATCCGCCGCCTGGCGCTGCTGTGGCTCAACGAGCAGGCCGGGCCGTGGCGCAACATCCGCTTCGACGTGGTGTCGGTGCTGGTGCCGCGCGACGGCGGTGAGCCGGTCATCACCCATCTCGCGGCGGTGTTCTGATGGCGCTCGGCCGGGCCCACTCGGTCGCGGTGACGGGTGTGGACGGGCAGCTCGTCGAGATCGAGGCCGATATCGGCCAGGGCCTGCCGTCGGTGCACCTGGTCGGCCTGCCCGACACCACCCTGCAGGAATCGCGGGACCGCGTCCGGGCCGCCGTCACGAATTCGGGGGAGAAGTGGCCCGACGGCCGGGTGATCCTCGCGCTGTCCCCGGCGACGCTGCCCAAGGTCGGCAGCGTGTACGACCTGGCCTTGGCCGCGGCCGTACTCGACGCGGGCGACTCGGTTCCGTCCTCGCGGCTGGTGGGCACGGTCCTGCTCGGCGAGCTGGCGCTGGACGGCCGGGTGCGGCGGGTGCGCGGAATCCTGCCCGCGGTGCTCGCGGCGCGCGGCGCGGGCCGGTCGGTCGCGGTGGTTCCGGAGTCCGCGCTGGCGGAAGCCGGTCTGGTGGACGGCATTACGATCCTCGGCGTGCCGACGCTGCGCGCGCTGGTCGACTGGCTGCGCGGCGACGCCGAATTGCGCGGTCCCGCCGGGGAACTGCCGCTCACCGAACGCACCTGCGGCGACCTCACCGAGGTGGTGGGCCAGGACGAGGCGCGCTGGGCGCTGGAGGTGGCGGCCGCGGGCGGGCACCATCTGCTGCTGACGGGTCCGCCCGGCATCGGCAAAACCATGCTCGCGCAGCGGCTTCCGGGGCTGCTGCCCGCCCTGACGGAGTCGGAGTCGCTGGAGGTCACGGCAATCCATTCGGTGGCGGGCACGCTGCCGGGCGACCATCCGCTCATCACCATGCCGCCGTTCGTCGCCCCCCATCATTCGTCGTCGGTGAGCTCGATGGTCGGCGGCGGCTCGGGGTCGGCGCGACCGGGCGCGGTGAGCTGCGCCCATCGCGGGGTCTTGTTCCTGGACGAGTGCGCCGAGATTCACGCGAAGGTCCTGGAGGCGCTGCGAACTCCCTTGGAGGAGGGTGAGGTCCGCATCGCCCGCCGCGACGGCGTGGCCCGCTTTCCGGCGCGGTTCCAGCTGATCCTGGCCGCGAACCCGTGCCCGTGCGCCCCGGCCCGCGATGTGGACTGCATCTGCGCCCCGCTGGCCCGCCGCCGCTATCTGGGCAAACTATCCGGCCCCCTGATGGACCGCATCGATATCTGGGTCCAAATGCACGGCCAGGCCGCCGGTGCCTTCGCCACCTCCGAGGCCGAGAGCAGCGAGGTGGTACGTGCCCGGGTAGCGGTGGCCCGCCAGGCCGCGGCCCACCGCTGGCACGACTACGGCTGGACCACCAACGCCGAGGTCCCCGGACACGTCCTCCGCCAACGCTTCCGCCTCCCCCGCGAGTCCCTGGCCCCGGTAGAAAACGCCCTCCGCCAGGGCCGCATGTCCGCCCGCGGCGCCGACCGCGCCATCCGAGTCGCCTGGACCGTCTGCGACCTCCGCGGCGGCGAAGTCCCCACCGCCCAAGACGTCATGCAGGCCCTGAACTTCCGCCAGCGGGGTGCGCTGTGAGGCGAGTTTGTACAGGTCCGGCGTTCCGTTCGTGTGTCGCTACCGAGCACGAAGGCTCGTCCGATGTGTGGTCGTGTGGATTGTCTTCGGGGGCTCGTGGTGGCACCGCCGCGTGTTCTTTCGGCGGAAGGGTTGGCAGGGGGCGGTATTTCGTGATGTGGGAGGTAGGTCCGCGGGAGGGGAGGGGGTGCGGGCGGTGAGGGGGTCGGAGGCGTTCGGGGTTTCGGCGGCGGCCGGGATCGAGGGAATGGTCGATGGCACACCGGATGTGGTGCTGCTCGATGCGGATGAGCGGCGGCTGGCGTGGGTGTATCTGTCGCGGGTTGTCGAGGGGCCCTGTGCGGCATTGTCGGCGCTGATCGAGCAGGTCGGTGTGGTCGAGGCGGCGCGGGCGGTGCGCGAGTGTGCGTTGCCGGAGTCGCTGCGCGGGCCGACCGAGCTGCGGCGCGGGATCGACCGTGCGGAAAAGGATCTGGAGACGGTCGACCGGCTCGGCGGGCGGGTGATTACCCCGGACGATCCGGAATGGCCCGCCTGGCGGCTGCTCGGGCTGGGCCAGCTCGATCCGTCGCGCGACGCCGCGGCGGCGGTGCCGCTGGTGCTGTGGGTGCGCGGCCCGCTGTCGGTGCTGCACGCGACCGAGCAGGCGCTGGCGGTGGTCGGTGCGCGCTGCAGCACGGGTTACGGCGAGCAGGTCACCGGCGAGATCGCCGCCGATCTCGCCGCGCGCGGCTGGACCATAGTGTCGGGCGCGGCCTTCGGTATCGACGGCACGGCCCACCGCGCGGCACTGGCGGTCGGCGGGCCCACCATCGCCGTGCTGGGCTGCGGCATCGACCGCGCGTATCCGGCCCAGCACGACCGCCTGCTCACCGAGATCGCCGAAAACGGCGCGGTGGTCAGCGAATACCCGCCGGGCGCCACCGCCCACAAACACCATTTCCTGGCCCGCAATCGGCTAATCGCATCCCTGGCCGACGGTGTTCTGGTGGTCGAGGCGGGACTGCGCAGCGGCGCCCGCAATACGGTGAAATGGGCTCGCCGCCTGGGCCGCCCGACCCTCGCCATCCCCGGCCCGGTCACCTCCGCCGCCTCGGTCGGCTGCCACCGCATGATCCGCGACGGCGAGGCACTCCTGGTCACCCGGGCCGAGGAAATCCTCGACGAGGCGGGCCCGCTCCACCTCTGCTTCCCCGGCAACCAACCCACCGAAGACAACCTCACCGGGGACGAGGCCCTCGTCTACGCGGCCCTCCCCACCGCGGGCTCCCGGCTCCCGCGCGAATTGGCCACGCACTCCGGCCTTTCCCTCACCGCGGTCCGTGCCGCCCTCCCCGCCCTGGAATTGGCCGGTCTGATCGGCTCCGACAGTTCCGGCTGGTTCAGGGTGGCGCGAAATGCCCGGTAGGTCATGGGTGGTCGCCGGTCGGTACCGGAGCGCGAGTCTGTGCCCGGAGCGACCGTCTGGGACCGGCGCGGTGACTTGCCAGGGGCTGGTTGGTCGGTGACGGTGGATCGTATGGATGAACTGCCCGAGGATTTGGTGGCGCTGCTCGAGGAATACGGGCGGCACTTGCGGTTGGGGCAGAACCGGTCGGCGCACACGGTGCGGGCGTATGTGGGGGATGCGCGGTCGCTGCTGCTGCATCTGTGTGCGCGGGCCGCGGATTCGGGGGTGGGGGAGATCGACCTCTCGCTGCTGCGGTCGTGGCTGGCGGAGCAGTCGGCGACCGGCGCGGCGCGGACCACGATGGCGCGGCGGGCCTCCTCGGCACGCAGGTTCACCGCGTGGCTCACCCGCACCGGACGGCTCGCGGTCGATCCGGGGCCGCGGCTCGGGTCGGCGCGGGCGCATCGGGTACTGCCCGCGGTGCTCGGGCGCGAACAGGCCCGCGCGGCCATGGCGGCGGCGGAATCGGGTGCGGCCCAACACGACCCGATGGCGCTGCGGGACCGCCTCATCGTGGAACTGCTGTACGCCACCGGCATTCGGGTCAGCGAGCTGTGCGGGCTCGACATCGAGGACGTCGACCGCGAGCGCCGCCAGGTCCGGGTCCTCGGCAAGGGCAACAAGGAGCGCGCGGTTCCGTTCGGTGCCCCCGCCGACGCGGCCTTGCAGGCGTGGCTGCGCTACGGCCGCCCGGCCCTGGCCGTCGCCGACTCCGGCCGCGCCCTGCTCCTGGGCCGCCGCGGCCGCCGCCTCGACCAGCGCCAGGCCAGAACCGTTGTGCACGAGGTGGTCTCGGCCATCCCCGGCGCCCCCGACATGGGCCCGCACGGCCTCCGCCACACCGCCGCCACCCACCTGCTGGAGGGCGGCGCCGACCTCCGCGTGGTCCAGGAACTCCTCGGCCACGCCAGCATGGCCACCACCCAGCTCTACACCCACGTCTCCATCGACCGCCTCAAAAAGGTCCACGACCAGGCCCACCCCCGCGCCTGAACAGCCGAACCTCCGCTCCACCAGCTCCAATCCATCGGTCCGAATGCGTGGCCGACGGCGGCATCCTCCGGCATCTCACCCGTCGCACAGCCATATCCGTATGCCCGCCGACAATGTCCTTCGGAGCATTTCGCTTACGAACCCCGTACCACTCCAGAGCCGCCACCCGAGCGTGGGCCGCCACGCAGGAAACCCGCTCGACCTCGAATCCCCGAACGCATACTGTCGCGACCATGCCGACCGATTCGTCCACCGAAGTGCCTCCCCTACGCGAGCGACTGCGTGCCGCCCTCCCCGCCGCCATGAAGCGTCGCGACCGCAACGCGACCAAGGCCCTCCGCTCGGCACTCGCCGCCATCGACAACGCCGAGGCCATCGACGCCTCCCACATCACCGCGGGCGCCATCGAGGCCACCTCCGTCGGCCTCGGCACAGCCGAGGCCCAACGCCGCCTCCTCACCGAATCCGACATCGAACAGATCGTCCACCAAGAGATCACCGAACGACTCACCACCGCAGCCGAATACGAACAGCTAGGCCGCCCCGCCCACGCCTCCGACCTACGAGCCGAAGCAGAGGAACTGACTCGACACCTGCCCGCCGACTAGTCGCGCCCGGCCATGAGGTCGGTCCCAGCCGACTGACCGGCTGGCCTCCGAGGACCGCGTGGCGTCGTTCGTTGTTGTAGTGCTCGAGCCTGGCGGTGCGCCGGTTGTTGGTGCTGCGAAGGTCGGTCTTTCCTGCGCAGCGGCGGTCGCGCCGGGCCTATGTCATCCCAGTGGTGCAGTGCGCGGAGTGTCACGCCCAGACGCGTCGAGACCTGATCGGCGGCAAGCATGCTCCGGACTATCGATTGCCGCCGCGACCGATGTCCGGTGGGGTGATCCCCATGGCTTCGAAGCTCCGGGCCTCCTGGCTGGCCGGATCGAGGGGCTTTGCCGCGGTGAACACGATCCGTGCGTTCTCGGGGGTGATCACCTCCACATCGCGGGTGTTCCAAGGGGTATCCCGTGGGCCGTCGACCGAGTTCGGGCGCAGTGCACGACAGGTCTCGACGAGGGAATCGATCTGGCTGAGCACGCACGAGAAACTGACGGTCAGTGCCGGTGTCTGCTCCGGAACACTCGCCGTCGGCACCAGGAGCACGTCCTGGAATGCCCACCGGCGCAGATGCACAATCGCGCCGGGGACGCTGAACAGCTCGATAAACCCCAGCCCACGAACCCAGAAGTCCACCGACGCGGCCACATCGCCGGTCGGGATCGTCACGAACGCGGGCATCGCATAAATGCCCCGAAACGGCTCCGGCGCAACCGCATCCGGGCCGGGATCAGGTACCGGGCTCACCTCGAAAGCGTTGTAATAATCATTCATGGACCCCACCGTCGAGCCTCACGCAACGTGAGGGTCAAGCCGAGTGTCCTGACGCTGCGCTGTGACCGACGTGACGGGGATCCGGATTGTTCATTGCGGCGGTCGGACGGCCTCGATGTACTTGCCCGCGATGTACCGCTGGGCGAGACGGGTTATCGGGCCGCCCAGGCGGGTGTACCAGGTGGCGGGGCGGGAGAAGGCGGCTGTCAGGGCGTAGACCGCTGTGGTGGTGGGGTCGTATTCGGTGGCGAAGAGTTCTTCGCCCGATTCCGGGTGGCCGGGGAGGGTGCCGTAGGCGAAGCCGCGGCGGTGCGGGTCGTCGAGGGTGTACACGACGCGGCAGGGGGCGGTGATGGTGAAGGGGCCCAGGGGGAGGCGGACCGTCACCAGGGTGCCGGGGCGGGCCGTGGGGGTGCTGGCCTCGGCGAGGATGCCGGTGCCGCGTTGCATGCGGTAGGACAGGATCTGCTCGGCCGTCGACTCGAACAGGTCGCGGCCCGTACCGATCCGGCGGCGTAGCCGGAAATGGTGGTAGCCGGGCGGGAATTCGCCGTTGGTGGCGCCGGTTTCGGAGTAGGTGAAGGGGGGAACGTCGGGCGGGGTCGCCATGTGTCCATGGTGCTCGGGATCGCCGCGGCGCACCAGACGCTCGAATCGAACAAACTCAGATGTATCGCGAGCTATCGGCGATACTTCATGCTACGGTCTATTAGGTAACCCTAATTATGGAGGTGTTCTCCTTGGCTCGCACCCGTCTGAGCTTCGTGGTCCAGCGCACCGAACGCCTGACCGATCATCTGATTCGCGTCCATCTCGGCGGCCCCGGCTTCGCGGCCTTCCAGCCCAACGGCTTCACCGACGCCTACGTCAAACTGCTCTTCCCCGTTCCCGAAGGTGAGGTCACGCGCACCTACACCGTGCGCGCGATCGATCCCGACAATCAGCAGATCGCCATCGATTTCGTGCACCACGGGGACGAGGGCGTCGCGGGCCCGTGGGCCGCCGCCGCCCAACCCGGCGACCCCATCGACCTGTTCGGCCCCGGCGGCGCCTACTCCCCGAGCCCGGAGGCCGACTGGCACCTGCTGGCCGGCGACGAGGCCGCGCTGCCCGCCATCGCCGCCGCCTGCGCCGCCCTGCCGCAGCGGGCGGTGGGCCGCGTCTTCGTCGAAATCGCGGGCCCCGCAGACGAATTGGACTTCGACCGCCCCGCCGGTGTGGAGCTGACCTGGGTGCATCGCGGCGACGCCGCCCCGGGCGAGCGGCTCGCGGCGGCAGTGCGGGCCGAGCCCTGGCGCGACGGCCGGGTGCACGCCTTCATTCACGGCGAGGCCCAGGCCGTCATGCACGAGTTGCGCCCGTACCTGCGCAAGGAACGCGGAGTCCCCGCCGCGTTCGCCTCCATCTCCGGCTACTGGCGCCGCGGCCGCACCGAGGAGAGCTTCCGCGAGTGGAAACGCGAACTGGCCGAACGGGAATCGGCCACCGCGGGCGCGCCGAACTGACCCTCACGTCCCGACCGGTTTGAGCCGCAGCGGTGCTCGATGCAGCAGCCGCAGCGGGTCGAGATAGTCGTGGCCCCGGCGCAGCCCCCAGTGCAGGCAGACCGCGGGGCAGCCGGGGTGCCCCGGCTGCAGCGCGCCGACGACATCGCCGCGAATCACCCTGCGCCCCACCGGAACCGTGGCACGCACCGGCTCGTAGGTGGTGCGCAGGCCGCCGGGGTGGTCGATCGACACGACCGGCTTCGCGCCGACCTCCCCGGCGAAGGCCACCACCCCCACCCCGGCGGCCAGCACGGGCTGCTCGGCGGCGCCCGCGAGATCGACACCCCGATGGCCGGGCAGCCAGTCGTGCAACGGTTTGTCGAACGGGCGCACGACCGCGGGCCGCGGCCGCAGCGGCCAGTCGTAGGAACCGGGAACCCCCGCCGCCGCATCGGGCGCGGGCAGGACGATCGGCAGCAGCAGCCAGCCGAGCAGGATCAGCAGTAACCAGCGCATACCCGCAACCCTCCCGCGCGACACGGCCGGTGGGAAGATCGCCTTCGGCGAGTGTGGATGAACCACGCGGTTGTGAACAGCCAGCTTTTACACCCGAGGCGGATACCCGGAGCGCCGATCGGGTCTCCGACCACCCCGTTTAGGAACTCGCTCACGACCCCCGTAGACTGGTCAGGCGATCCGCCCCCATACGGATCGACTTCGCGCATCCACACGACAGGCCGTCGGCTGGTCCCGTTCTCGGGTCCGGCGGCTGTGGGTGCCAGGGCAGGAGTCGCCGACCCCTGCGTCAACCGGCAACGAAAGGCCTACGCAGCAATGGCTGTCGTAACAATGAAGCAGCTGCTCGACAGCGGCGCGCACTTCGGGCACCAGACCCGCCGTTGGAACCCGAAGATGAAGCGGTTCATCTTCACCGACCGCAACGGCATCTACATCATCGACCTGCAGCAGACGCTGACCTACATCGACAAGGCGTACGAGTTCGTCAAGGAGACCGTCGCCCACGGCGGCACCGTGCTGTTCGTCGGCACCAAGAAGCAGGCGCAGGAGTCCATCGCCTCCGAGGCGACCCGCGTCGGCATGCCCTACGTGAACCAGCGCTGGCTGGGCGGCATGCTCACCAACTTCTCCACCGTGCACAAGCGGCTGCAGCGCCTCAAGGAGCTCGAGGCGATGGAGCAGACCGGCGGTTTCGAGGGTCGCACCAAGAAGGAAATCCTCATGCTCACGCGTGAGAAGAACAAGCTGGAGCGCACCCTCGGCGGCATCCGCGACATGCAGAAGGTGCCCTCGGCCATCTGGGTCGTCGACACCAACAAGGAGCACATCGCCGTCGGCGAGGCTCGCAAGCTGAACATCCCCGTCATCGCGATCCTGGACACCAACTGCGACCCGGATCTGGTCGACTACCCGATCCCGGGCAACGACGACGCCATCCGCTCGGCCGCGCTGCTGACCAAGGTCGTCGCCTCCGCCGTCGCCGAGGGCGTGCAGGCTCGTGCCGCGCGTGCCGGCGGCGATGCCAAGCCGGAGGCCGGCGCGGGTGAGCCGCTCGCCGAATGGGAGCAGGAGCTGCTGGCTCAGGCGAGCCCGAACGCCGAGACTGCCGAAGAGCAGACCCCGGCTCCGGCCTCGGCCCCGGCCGAGAGCTGAGCTCCGAGCCCGACCGCAGAATTTCACCGTGCCGGCCCTTCCTGTTCGGAAGCGGTCGGCATGGTGGTGCTAGAGACCTGAACCCAATCGAACGAGGAGGCTCGCCAGGATGGCGAACTACACCGCCGCGGATGTGAAGCGGCTTCGCGAGCTGACCGGCTCCGGCATGATGGACTGCAAGAAGGCGCTGGAGGAATCCGCCGGCGACTTCGACAAGGCCGTCGAGGTACTGCGCATCAAGGGCGCCAAGGACGTCGGCAAGCGCGCCGAGCGCGCCACCGCCGAGGGCCTGGTCGCGGCGCAGGACGGCGTGATGATCGAGCTCAACTCCGAGACCGACTTCGTCGCCAAGAACGACGAGTTCCAGAACGTGGCCGGCGATATCGTCGAGGCCGCCGCCAAGTTCCGCCCGGCGGATCTGGACGCGCTCAAGGCGATCGACGTCAACGGCAAGACCGCCGACCAGGTGGTGCAGGAGCTGGCCGCGAAGATCGGCGAGAAGCTGGAGCTGCGCCGCGTCGTGTCCTTCACCGGCCCGGTCGCGACCTACCTGCACAAGCGGTCCTCGGACCTGCCGCCGGCCGTCGGCGTGCTGGTCGAGTACCAGGGCGAGGGCGACGCCGCCGCCGAGGCCGCGCGTTCGGCCGCCATGCAGATCGCCGCGCTGAAGGCCCGCTACGTCACCCGCGACGAGGTCCCGGCCGACGTGGTCGAGAAGGAGCGCTCCATCGCCGAGGCGACCGCCCGCGAGGAGGGCAAGCCGGAGGCCGCGCTGCCGAAGATCGTCGAGGGCCGCGTCAACGGCTTCTACAAGGACGTCGTCCTGCTGGAGCAGCCGTCGGTCACCGACAGCAAGAAGACCGTCAAGCAGCTGCTGGACGAGGCCGGTGTCACCGTGACCCGCTTCGCCCGCTTCGAGGTCGGTCAGGCGTAAGCCGTCGAAAGTGCCCCTCGTGCAACGAATTCCGTCGCGCGAGGGGCCTTTTGCCGCTCCGGCCCCGATTCCACCCCCTATCGTCGCCGCCGTGCAGGCAACCGAACGATTACGAATCGAGGGTCGGGTGACGTCCTCGCCCGCGCGTAGGGCAGGATAGTCAGAGCTTTGTCACCGTCCCATGTCTCTCTCGACACCGGATGGTCTTTTCGCATGTGTGGAACCCGTCTGCCGAGAAGAAGGAGACCGATGTCGGACTTGGAACCGGCCCGCAAGGGCTATCACCGGGTACTCCTCAAACTGGGTGGGGAAATGTTCGGCGGCGGCAGGGTCGGGCTCGATCCCGACGTGGTGCAGACGGTTGCCGAGCAGATCGCCGAGGTGGTCGCGACCGGTGTGCAGGTCGCGGTGGTGATCGGCGGCGGAAACTTCTTCCGCGGCGCCGAACTCGAGGAGCGCGGCATGGAGCGGGCCCGCTCGGACTACATGGGCATGCTCGGCACCGTGATGAACAGCCTTGCGCT
Source organism: Nocardia terpenica (assembly GCF_013186535.1). Taxonomy (NCBI): domain Bacteria; kingdom Bacillati; phylum Actinomycetota; class Actinomycetes; order Mycobacteriales; family Nocardiaceae; genus Nocardia; species Nocardia terpenica. The sequence goes on along the minus strand of NZ_JABMCZ010000005.1, from coordinate 1,645,276 downwards.
GCAAGACTTTCTGCAGAAGCAGGGGGTCGACACCCGGGTCCAGACGGCGATCACCATGGGGCAGGTCGCCGAGCCGTATCTGCCGCTGCGCGCCAAGCGGCACCTGGAGAAGGGCCGCGTCGTGATCTTCGGCGCGGGCATGGGCATGCCCTATTTCTCCACCGACACCACCGCGGCCCAGCGCGCGCTGGAGATCGGTGCCGAGGTGGTGTTGATGGCCAAGGCCGTCGACGGCGTCTTCACCGCCGACCCGCGCGAGGACCCCGGGGCCGAGATGTTCTCCGAGATCACCCACAGGGAGCTGCTCGAACGTGGACTGAAGGTCGCCGACTCCACGGCGTTCAGCCTCTGTATGGACAACCAGATGCCGATTCTGGTGTTCAATCTCTTGACGAAGGGCAACATTGCCCGTGCCGTGGCCGGTGAGAAGATCGGCACACTGGTTCGGTCCTGAACGGATCAACTCGATGACGCTGTGGAGGAAACGGTCGTGATTGAAGAAGCGCTCTTCGACGCCGAGGAGAAGATGGAGAAGGCCGTCTCGGTGGCGAAGGACGATCTCGGGTCCATCCGCACCGGTCGCGCGAATCCGAGCATGTTCAACCGGGTCGTCGTCGACTATTACGGTGCGCCGACGCCGATTACCCAGATGTCGAGCATCACGGTTCCCGAACCGCGCATGGTCGTCATCAAGCCCTACGAGCAGGCTCAGTTGCAGACCATCGAAACCGCCATCCGCAACTCGGATCTCGGTGTCAACCCCACCAACGACGGCAACATCATCCGCGTGCTCGTCCCGCAGCTGACCGAGGAGCGCCGCCGGGAACTGGTGAAGCAGGCCAAGTCCAAGGGCGAGGACTCCAAGATCGCCATCCGCAACGTGCGGCGCAAGGCGATGGACGAGCTAGGACGCATCCAGAAGGACGGCGAGGCCGGCGAGGACGAGGTGGGCCGTGCCGAGAAGGAATTGGACAAGCTCACCGGCAAGTACGTGGGCCAGATCGATGAACTGGTCAAGCACAAGGAATCCGAACTGCTCGAGGTCTGACAAGTGAGCGACGGGACGATCGTGGTCGATGACGCCGCGGCCGGTGATGCGATACCGGTGAGCGAGGCGACCGGTGCGACACCGGTTCCGGATCCGCCGTCGGCGACGCAGCCGAACGGCAAGTCCTCGCGTGCCGGTCGCAACTTACCGGCCGCGCTCGCCGTCGGCTTCGGGCTGGGCCTGTCGCTCATCGCCATCCTGCTGTTCGCGCACAAGGTTCTCATCGGCGTCGTCTCGGTCGCGATCGCCGTCGCCACCTGGGAGGTCACCAAGCGGCTGCGCGAGGCCGACGTGCTGGTGCCGCGCATTCCGCTGATCCTGGGCGGGCAGGCGATGATCTGGCTGGGCTGGCCGTTCGGCACGCAGGCGGTGGTGGGCGCGTTCGCGGGCACGGCACTGGTGTGCATGGCCTGGCGACTGTTCGACCACGGCCTCGCCGCGACGCCCCGGAACTTCCTGCGCGACACCGCGATCTCGGTGTTCGTGCTGTCCTGGATCCCGCTGCTGGCCTCGTTCGCGGTGCTGATGCTGCTGGAGCCGCGGGGCAATCTGCGGGTCTTGACGTTCATGATCCTGGTGGTGTGCTCGGATGTCGGCGGTTACGTGGCCGGTGTGCTGTTCGGCAAGCATCCGATGGTTCCGGCGATCAGCCCGAAGAAATCCTGGGAGGGTTTCGCCGGGTCGCTGGTGTTCTGTGTGATCGGCGGCCTGCTCACGGTGACGCTGCTGCTGCAGGCGAATTCGATGATCGGGGTGCTGGTCGGGATCGCGGTGGTGCTGGTGGCCACCTGCGGCGACCTCATCGAATCGCAGGTCAAGCGGGAGCTGGGGATCAAGGACATGGGCACGCTGCTGCCCGGGCACGGCGGCATCATGGACCGGCTCGACTCGATGCTGCCGTCGGCGTTCGTGGCGTGGGTGGTGTTCACCGCCTTGCTGTGAGGTTCGCCCTGTGGGGTTCACGGTGAATTCCGCGCCCGCTGCCAGCTGCCCCTAAGCTCGCGGCGGTGTGATGTCGAGGGGATCGGGTGATCCCTCTCGATCGGAAGGAATTCCCATGCGCCCGTTGATGTTTGCCGTCGTTGCCGCCGCCACCGTGGCGCTCGGATCGGTGGTTGCCGCCGGGACCGCGGCGGCCGATCACCCGCTGCCGCCCTGTTCGGACGTGAACAACGGCGACACCCCCTGCCAGTCCCAGGATGACCCGCTGCACTACCGCGGCACCGACCACAACGCGCCGCGTCAGCCGCACATCGACAGCCGGTCGGTGCCGTCCTCGAACTAGCGGTCAGCTGCGTTTGGCGGCGCGGCGCAGCTGCAGAATGCGCCAGCCGCCGACGAGCGCCATCACCAGTGCGCCCGCGATGACCGACAGCAGGACGGTGACACCGAGCGGGAGCGAGAAGCTCCAGAAGAACAGGTGCACTCGGGCCTGCTCGAGGTTCTGCAGGATGAATATCAGGACCACGATACCGAGCAGGGCCGCCGCGACCAGCGCGGTCCAGGTGTAGCCGGTGCGTGTTTTCAGGGTGGGGGCGGAGCCGGTGGAGGTCGTCGGCTTCGCGGGGGTCTTCGGGGTGGGGGAGGTCCGGGTGGGCGGGGTCTCGGCGGGCGGGGCCGGGTCCGGGCCGGGGGGCGGAACGGCATCGCTTGTCATGTAGTGATCATTCCCGATCGCTATGGGTATATGCACGTCTATCCGCCCGTCGGTGACGGCATGTCGCGCGGGTGTGACCGGTCTATCGTGGCCCTGGCGGCGCGCGGGCCGGGCCGGATGGGACACTGGAGAGGTTATGACTACCCCCCTTCCGCTTGTGTTCGATGCCCCGCGCCGTGGTATGCCGCCCCGGCACCTCGCCGATCTCGACGCGGACGGGCGGCGCGCGGCCATGGCGGAACTGGGTCTGCCCACCTTCCGGGCCGATCAGGTCGCGCGGCAGTACTACGGCCGCCTGCAGGCCGATCCCGAGCAGATGACCGACCTGCCCGCCCCCCTGCGGGCCAAGGTCGCCCAGGCACTGTTCCCGCCGCTGCTGACCGAGGTCCGCCACGTCGTCTGCGACGAGGGCACCACCCGCAAGACCCTGTGGCGCGCCGGCGACGGCACCCTGCTGGAGAGCGTCCTCATGCGCTACCCCGACCGCAACACCCTGTGCATCTCCAGCCAGGCCGGTTGCGGCATGGCCTGCCCGTTCTGCGCCACCGGCCAGGGCGGCCTCGACCGCAACCTCTCCACCGCCGAAATCGTCGACCAGGTCCGCGCGGCCGCGGCCGCCCTGCGCGACGGCGAGGTAGCGGGCGGCCCCGGACGCTTGTCGAACATCGTCTTCATGGGCATGGGCGAGCCACTGGCGAACTACAAGCGGGTGGTGAACGCGGTCCGCCGCATCACATCTCCGGCTCCGGACGGTTTGGGAATCTCCCAGCGAAATGTGGTGGTGTCGACAGTCGGCCTGGCCCCCGCGATCCGAAAGCTCGCCGACGAGGGCCTGTCGGTGACGCTGGCGGTCTCCCTACACACCCCCGACGACGAACTCCGAGACACACTGGTCCCGGTCAACAACCGCTGGCCGATCTCCGAAGTCCTGGACGCCGCAAGATATTACGCGGACAAAACCGGCCGCCGGGTATCGGTGGAGTACGCATTGATCCGAGACATCAACGACCACCCCTGGCGCGCAGACATGCTGGGCTCGAAACTACACAGGGCACTGGGCTCCCGCGTCCACGTCAACCTGATCCCCCTGAACCCGACCCCGGGCTCGAAGTGGGACGCGTCGCCGAAAGCTGTTGAACGGGAATTTGTTCGGCGGGTTGAGGCGCAGGGGGTGCCGTGCACGGTGCGGGATACGCGGGGGCAGGAGATCGCGGCCGCGTGCGGGCAGTTGGCAGCCGAAGGCTGAGCGAGCGGGACCGTAGGCGCGTACCGGACGCGCAGACCCATATCTTCTGGCGCAGCGATCCCGGCCTGCCCGGGCCCGAAACCTGTTGAGTGCGTTGCTTCGTGCCGTGTGCGGACCGGGGTAGGGTGCTCGGCAAGGCCGACGGTGTGCAGGGTAGGGGGTTGCTGATGGGTGAATCGGTGGTGCTGGATCTTCTCCAGCCTCCGCCGCTGCTCTTCGTCGACCGAGAGGACGAGCGCGACGGTCTGATGGCCGCCGTGGAGCGGGCGCTCGCCGAGGGGCGTCAGGCGGTGTTGGTGCTCACCGGGATGCCCGGTATCGGCAAGACGATGCTGGCGGTGCGGTCGGCCCGTGACTTGCGGGCCCGGACGGATCGGTCGTTCGAGGTTGTCCTGATGCTGACGCTGGGGGAGTCCGGCCACGCCTGGTCCACGCAGGATGTACTGGGGATCTGTCTGAACGAGCTCGGGATCACGAAGGTGCCGCCGACCATCGAGGAAATGCAGGCGGTCTTCCGGGCGCGGACGGCTCATCGATCCACGCTGCTGCTGCTCGACGGGGTCGAGGATGCGGGGCAGATTCAAGCTCTGCTGCCCGGCTCCCCGTACAGTGTCGTCATCGCGACCAGTCGACGCCGCTCCGACGGGTTCCGGTATTACGACTACGACGTGCTGCCGGTCGAGCTGTTCGATGCCGAGAATGCGCGAAAACTGCTCGTGTACGGCATGAATCCCGATACCGCCCGCGCGAACGACGCCTCGTTGCGAGAGCTGGTGGACCTGTGCGGACATCTGCCACACGCCCTGGCCATCGCGCGGGCCCGGCTCCGGACGCACTATCGCGACGACCCGGCCGCCTACGTTCGGGTCTTGCGCGCGGCCGAATCGCGCTTGGCCGAATTCACGATCGATGACAGGCCGGTGCTGGTTCCTTTGTTCGAGGAGGCATTCGACAGCCTCCCGGAGGGTGCACGGACTCTCTATCGCCTGTTGGGCGCGCACCAGGGCGGACAATTCGGCGAGCGCGTCGCGGGTGCGCTGGCAGGGCCGGATCATCCGGGTTCCGTCGCCGACGACCTGCGGACACTGGTGGACTGGTGCCTTCTCGCCGAACTGCCGGGCGGACGCTTCGAGATCCACACCCTGACAGCGCAACACGCGCGCGGGTTGCTGTCGGAATTGCATCCCGCCGACGTGGATCGGGCACTGCGGCGCATGGTCGAGTCGTATCTGGAGTTCGCGGTGGCTCGCGAGATGGTGATCAGCGATCGGGTGCGGTTCGGTCCGCTGTTCATCGAGGGCGTCGCGCCCGCGTACTCCGGAGACGACGCGTACGCGCGAGCGGAAGCCGACCTCGAGCTGGAACGAGCCAATCTGCGCCGGACCGTCAGGGCCGCGAGCGACGCACGTCTGGACGACCTGGTATGGCAGCTCTGTGAAGCGTTGATCACCTTCTATTTCCAGCGCGATCTCTACGACGACGCGATCGAGGTGCACGGCCACGGTCTGGCCGCCGCGCAACGGCTGGGGGAACCGTTGCCGCTGTTGGTCATGCACAATGCGCTGGGGCGCGGGTATTTCGGTAAGCGAATGCACGACGAGGCCCTGGATCAATTCCGGCGGGCGGGCGCGCTGGCCGGGCGGCTGCGCGGATCGAGCGCCGTATTCGGCCTCGCGCAGGCGGCGATCTGGGAGGCATTCGTGCACCAGCGGCTCGGCGATCACCACAGCGCGGTGGCGGCGCTGTCGAAAGCCCGTCTGCTGGTGGCCGATCCGGATTTCCCGGAGGACTGGCGGGAGCGCGAAGACGTGCTCCTGGATATGAACGGCAGCCCGATGCTGTCCGCGGTGGGCCGCTCCGACGAGGCTGTCGCGGCCGCTCGCCGCGCGGTGCGGTATTTCGACGGCGGCAGGGAACATCACAATCACGCGAAATCGGTTGCCAATCTTGGGCGCATTCTCGCGGTCGCCGGAGAACGGCACGCCGACGAGGCGATTCGCGTGCTGACCGACGCCGTGCGACTGGAAGCCGAACACGGCCTGAGGTCTTGGGAAGCGGACAGCTGCGACGTACTCGCGCATCTGTTACTACGATTGGGTCGAGACGAGGAAGCGCGTTACTGGCTGGGACGGGCGGCCGAACTCGACGAACCTCCGGCCGATCACTGATTGTCATCGCGAGTTCGGCGCAGCACCAACGTCTCTCGCCGCGAACCGACGATAACGCCCAGCTCCGAAGGAATTTCGCCCACACCGGTCAGCAGCCACTCGTAGACGACGGCCGCAGCTGGACCGGTGTCATTGCCGCGCACCGAGATTCGATGACCCCGGCGGGTAAGGATCAGCTGCCCGTCCGTGTCCGCCACGGCCGCGACCTGAGCGGCGGGCCACCGGCGCAGAATATCGGCGAGCACGTCATCGGCGTCCTGCCCGGCCGCCGGAGTGGTGGCGAGTACGACCGGTGCCTCGTGCAGTAGCGACTGCTGGGAGTGATTCTCGTGCACGACGAGGAAGGCACGATCCAGGTAACCCGCTGTGGCACGGTCGATCTCGACGCCCGCCGGGTACCGCGCGATCGTGTATTCGGCGGGGCCGGTCGGTGTGCAGGTCACATGGTCGGCGAGCACCGTCGGGCGGTCGATCGCGATCAACTCCGGTGGGATGACGGGGGTTACCGGCGCGGTCGCGGGGACCGATAGCCGCATATGCCGGTAGCACAGTGCGCGTAGTCGTTCGATGGCCTCGCCGGGGCAGGAGGTCATCAGGTCGCGGATGGGGGCGAAGTGGCCGGGTCGGTGGCGCTGCATGGCGTATTCGATTTGTGTGCGCAGTGTTTCGTGGCGATTGATGCGGGTGGCGAGCGTGCCCAGTAGCTCACCGACCGAGCCGGGGGCCACGTCGCCGTCGGGGTAGGTGCCGAGCAGGACCGGTAGGTCCTCGGCCGCGCCGTAGCAGGTGGTGGCGCCGTGGTCGCCGACTATCAGGTCCGCGGCCAGTAGGACGGCCTGCCAGCCTTCGGTGGGGCCGATCAGTGTGAGCCCGGCGCGGCGGGCGTCGGCCAGCCAGGTGTTCACCTGGAGGGTGCCGTGGCCGTGCCAGACATTGGGGTGGACCAGGCCGACTATTCGGTACTCGTCGCGGGGCAGGCAGGCGGTGAGTTCGCGAAACAGGGTGGGCCAGTTGCCGAGCAGCGAGCGGTCGGACCAGGTGGTGCAGACGACGATCAGTTTCTGGTGGGGCGCCACCGCCAGTGCCTGGCGATAGTGCATGCGCAGATGCCGACTGACGAGCATCCGATCGAATGCGGGATCGCCCGCTACAACGCCGATTCCGGCCGCCGCCGGGGTGAGTGCCCGCAGCCGCGCCAACTCCGATTCGTGCCCGAGCACCAACGCCGACGCGATCGGACGGCCGTTGTACAGCAACCATTCCTGCGACAGCCCGAACACGGACCGGCTCTCCGGCTCTCCGGCTCTCCGGCTCTCCGGCTCTCCGGCTCTCCGGCTCTCCGGCTCTCCGGCTCTCCGGCTCTCCGGCTCTCCGGCTCTCCGGCTCTCCGGCTCTCCGGCTCTCCTGGTGAATTCTTAGTGTATCCAGCACCATGCGGCAGAATAATGAGATCGGCCGAAATTTCGGTCAGCCCACCGTGGTTCGCGGCAATGGCCAGGTCGAATTCGGTATTGATCGCCTGGTGCCAGGGGATAACCATGGCGCCGAGCCGGGCCAGGCATTCGTCGATTCCGTCGACGAACGGGTCCGAACCGTTCCAGCTGAATACCAGCTGCACGCGAGGGTCGGAATCGAAAACGGTGAGCATATCGACCAGCCGCAGCAGCGAGGTGACGTGATGGGCGACCACCAGTACGCGGCGCTCGGGCCGAATCGTATTCCAGTGCCGCGCCTGTAGGCCGATCGGAACCTTCACTGACGGCCTGGCCTGCACGGAACCCCCTGCGGTGACAATCGAACGAGTACAACTCGGCAACCGTAGCCGATCGTTCTCCCGCCCCGCGCGCATCAGCCAGGGGGCGGACTCGGCGAGCACCCCGCGCACCATCGCCTCGTGATCGTAGTGGTGCAGCGCGTGCGCCCGGGCCCGCCGCAGCATCGCGCGCCGCCGCCGGGAATCCAGGGCGAGGGCGCGCGACAGTGCCGCGGCAAGAGCGTCGGGCGCACCCGGCGGACAGGTGAATCCGGTCACCCCGTCGGTGATCTGACCGGACAGCCCGTGCGCGGTGGTGGTCACCACCGGTCCGGCGCTCGCCGCGAACGCCTCCATCGGAATTCTGCCGAACGGCTCGGCGCGAGACGGCACGATCACCGCGCGAATACCCGGATGGGTGAGTATCCGGGGCACCGCCGGGGTGAATCGGTGCACGATCGTGGCGTCGATGCCGAGTTCCGCGATGCGTGCCGCGAGGTATCGCTGATAGTCGGTGGGCCGCGAGGTTTCCGCGGTAGCGGCGAAGACCAGATGCGGCACATGTTTTCGCCGCCCGCGCAGAATTGCGACGGCGTCGAGCAGATCCTCGAATCCCTTGTACGGCTCGGCCCGGCCCATGGTGAACACGAATTCGCCGGGCAGCTCGATGCCGATATCGGTGGCGGGACCGGTGAGCCGCCGCCAGTCGACCGCGCACAAACCATCGGCGAATTCTCGCAGGGCACAATGCGGAACGCCGTAATCCTCGCGCAGATGCCTGCGCATGTACGGGGAGATGGCCCCGATCCGGGCGCCCGCCGACAGTCCGGCGTGCAGGCCGTCGCGCTCCCATGCGATGCGTTCGGTGTCGTGCGGGGCGTGCAGCAGGCCGCTGGAGCGCGGGACGACGATCAGGTGCCGCCGCACGGCCGGTGGCAGCAGCGCGGCGAGCCCGAAGAACGGCACGTCGAAGGCGACGATGAGCACCCGCCCGACGCGGGGGAGGATGTCGCGCCGAATGCGGTCGGCGGCGTCGGCGCTGCATTGCCGGAAGTTGTCCAGGGCGCCCCACCGGTCCCGCCCGCCGGTGCCATTGTCGATCGGGTGGATCGAGACGTCGCGGTCGTGCAGCAGCGCCCGGACCCGGCGGTGCCAGTCCGGATGGTATTCCGGGCTGTCCGGGGCCATCCGCACCGGCAGGACGGCGAGATGAATTCCCTTGGGCAGCAGGGAAAGCAGCGTGTGGAGAAAGCCGTGGTTCGCGTATCCCGCGCCGGTGCCGCAGCCGTAGAAGCCGTCGTGCACGGCGACCACCACGGTCGGCCGTCCGGTCACCGCGATCGGGCGCTGGGCAGGCGCGGATGTGTCACTCCCGCAGGGAGTTTCGTCTCGCCGTCGACGACGGCCGCGCGGACCGCGGCATCGGTGAGGCCGCGGACCTCGCGCAGGTCGGTGCCGGTCAGGTCGGTGTCGGTGAGATCCGCGTCGGTGAGATCGGTGGCGAGTCCGTCGGCCGCGCCGAGGCGGGCGCCGCGCAGCCGGGCCCGCCGCAAATCCGCACCGCGGAAATTCGCTCCGCGCAGATCCGCCCGCAGCAGTAGCGCATTCGCCAGCCGTGCGCCCACGGCATCGGTATCGGTGAGGTTCGCCTCGGTCAGATCGGCCTCGGTGAGATCTGTCCGGGTCAGGACGGTGCCGCGCAGGATGGCCCGCCGCAGGTCGATACCGGGGCATTCGGCCCCCGTGAGGTCGGTGCCGGTGAGGTTCGCCTCGCACAGGTTGGCGCGGGCGTCGGCATCGGCGAAACGCGCGCCAATCAGCCGGGCGCCACGCCAATCCGACCCAGGCAGCCGCACGCCGATCAGATCCAACGGCCGCGATTCGGGCCGGATCGGCCGATCCCGCAGTGCCTCCACGCCCGCGATCAGATCGGCGGGCAGCCGCCCGTCCGGCCGACCCCCGACCGCGTACAGCCGCAGCATGTCGCAGATCGAGGCCACCACCAGCGGGTGATCCGGGGGCGAGGCGGCCATGAGACGGAACAGGGTGCGCACGCCACCGGCGCGGGAGATCGGCTCCGCGGCGGCCAGGCGGGCGGTCGCGGTATCGAACAAGCCGGTCAGATGCTTGTCCTGGTCGAGACGCTGCTTGTCGTGCTCGAGGCGCTGCTTGTCCTTGTCCAGGAAATGCCGGTCGATGCCGAATCCGGCGACCACCAACGCGCCCAGCGCCGAAATAAGCGTAATGCTGTGCCCGCGTGCGGTATTCAGCGCCGCCACCCGCTCGGACACCGACAGCCCCGCCGCATCGTGCCCGACCGCCCAGCCCGGCAGCACCGCGACGGCGAACCACCCCACCCCGACCACGCCGGCGGCCAGCAGCGCGGTCACGCCGACCGTCCGCCAGAATCGAGATCGCATCGCTTATCCGTACACGGCGTGGCCGGGCTCGGCAAGCGGGCCGATACGGTCCGTTCAGCGGGCCGGTTTCGCCTGCTCCAGCGTCGTGTCCACGAACGCCTGCGCCGCCGCCGTCAGCGGCCCGTTGCGGTGAACCAGCCACTGGGACAACCGTTCCGGAGGATCGAAGCGGTAGACCGCCGCACCGGCGCGGCGGGCCAGCTCCTCCCAGCCGTCGGGCATCAGGCCCGCGCCGATGCCGCGTAACACCATCGGCAGCACCGAACTGCGGTCGCCGACCTCGGCGGCGATGTGCAACTCCCCGACGACGGCGGCGAGCCGGTCGAAGCGGGCGCGCACCGCGGTCGCGGGCTGGGGGACCACGAAACTCATCCCCGCCAGATCCTCGCGGGTGACCGTGGCACCGTCGCCGAGCTCGGTGCCCGGCGGGGCGACCAGCAGAAAGTCCTCCTCGCGCAGGTAATGTGCCACCAGCCCGCGCCCCGCGGGCCGCTCCGCGCTGCCGCACACCCCGATCTCGCAGCGCCCGCGCAGCACCATCGCGATCACCTCCGCCGCCGACAGCGACGGCCGGGTGCTCACCGTGACCCCCGGATGATGGTCGCGCAGCGCGGCGACAATGCTGATCACCGGCTCCAGCGCCGACGACGAGGTGGCCGCGACGTCGACCCGGCCCACCGCGCCCGCGCCGACGGCCTGCGCGGCCGCCCGCAGCGCGTCCAGATCCCGCAGCACCTGCCGCGCCCGATCGGCCATCAGCTCCCCGGCATTGCTGAGCACCGCGCTGCGGCCCACCCGGTGGAACAGCGGAACCCCCAGCTCCTGTTCGAGTTTGCCGATCGACCGGGACAGCGACGGCTGGGCCACCCGCAGGGCCTTGGCCGCATGCGTGAAACCGCCGTGTTCGACGATCGCCACGAAGTATTCGAGCTGTCTGCGCTCCATGTTTCGAGGCTATCGGTGTGGTGTTATAGATGTCTTGGACGTACCGACATTGCTCAGGTGATACTCAGCGGGTGTTCACCACGCGTCCCACCCTGCAGGGCACCTTCGGGATGGTCTCCTCCACACACTGGCTCGCCTCGGCGACCGCGATGGCCGTGCTCGAGGACGGCGGCAACGCCTTCGACGCCGCCGTCGCCGCGGGATTCGTCCTGCAGGTGGTGGAGCCGCATCTGAACGGGCCCGCGGGCGAGGTGCCGATCATCCTCGCCCCCGCCGGTCGCGCGCCGAAGGTGCTGTGCGGCCAGGGCCCGGCCCCGGCCGGAGCGACCATCGAGCACTACACCTCCCTCGGCCTGGACCTGGTGCCCGGCACCGGTCCGCTGGCCGCCGCGGTGCCCGGCGCCTTCGACGCATGGATGGTGCTGCTGCGCGACCACGGCACCAAGCGCCTGTCGGAGGTGCTGTCCTACGCCATCGGCTATGCCGAGCGCGGGCACCCGGTGGTGGACCGGGTCGGCGAGACCGTCGCGGTCGTGCAGGAGCTGTTCGAGACCGAGTGGACCACCTCCGCCGCGGTCTACCTGGCCGACGGGAAACCGCCCGCTCCCGGTGCGCTGCTGAAGAATTCGGCGCTGGCCGCCACCTGGCGCGAGGTGATCGCCGAGGCGGAGGCCGCGGGCGCGGACCGCGACACCCAGATCGAGGCCGCGCGCCGGATCTGGCGGGAGGGCTTCGTCGCCGAGGCGCTGGCCCGCTTCGCCGCGCGGCCCGCCATGGACACCTCCGGGGAGCGGCACGCCGGTCCGCTGACCGTCGACGACATGGTGAAATACGCTGCCACATACGAGGATCCGGTCACCTACGAGTGGAACGGCTGGACCGTGGCCAAGCCCGGCCTGTGGAGCCAGGGCCCGGTGTTCCTGCAGCAGTTGGCCCTGCTGCCCGATCAGCTCGAGTACGGCACGCCCGACTACTACCACACCCTCATCGAGGGCTCGAAGCTGGCGATGGCCGATCGCGAGGCGTGGTACGGCGACGGCACCCCGGTGTCGCTGGAGACGCTGCTGTCGCCCTACTACAACATGCAGCGGCGCAGCCTGATCTGCCCGTGCGCGTCGCATCAGCTGCGCCCCGGCAGCCCCGACGGCCAGCAGCCCCGGCTGAGCCACTTCACCGACCCGGATTCCGTTGCGGTGCTGGACGTTCCGATGGGTGCGGGGGAGCCGACGGTGGCGAGCAACGGCGGCACCCGCGGCGACACCTGCCACCTCGATGTGGTCGACCGCTGGGGCAATATGGTCGCGGCCACCCCCAGCGGCGGCTGGTTGCAGTCCAATCCCGTTGTGCCGGAACTCGGTTTCCCGCTCGGCACCCGGCTGCAGATGACCTGGCTCGAGCCCGGCCTGCCCAATTCGCTACGGCCGGGCCGACGTCCGCGCACCACGCTGAGCCCGTCGCTCGCGCTGCGCGGCGGCGAGGCGGTAATGGCGTTCGGCACCCCGGGCGGCGATCAGCAGGACCAGTGGAACGTGCACTTCTTCCTCGCCGTGGCGCTGCGCGAGCGGGTGCGCGGCGGGCTGGACCTGCAGGGCGCCATCGACGCGCCGAACTGGCATCAGGAGAGCTTCCCCAACTCGTTCTACCCGCGCGTCATGAATCCCGGTGCGGTGACGGTGGAATCGCGGATCGGGGCGGAGATCATCGGCGACCTCGAGCGGCGGGGCCATCGCGTCACCGTGGGCGATCCGTGGTCGGAGGGGCGGCTGTGCGCGGTCGCCCGCGACCCCGAGACCGGAGTGCTGTCGGCGGGCGCGAACCCGCGTGGGATGCAGGGGTATGCCGTGGGGCGGTAGTGTTCGACGCCGACAGCTTCATAGGTCCCGGAATACAGCGGTCCCCAATTCGCCGGATCGCTGATTTCTGCTTCCCATAATTTCCTTCCGTCTTTCGCGCGGTCCTTCCGCCGAAAAACATTTAACGAAAAGGAAATAGCGCCTTGGGTTTCGTGAGTATCTTGTACCGCATGATCGTCCGCTTCGCCCGGATGGCGGTACTCGGCGTGGTCGTGGCCGCGCTCGCCGCCTGCTCACCGGTGCAGCACTCCACCGCGACCTACAAGCACGTCGATGATTTCGGCACCCCCGTCGGCACCCGGCAGGTGCGGCAGGGCGGTGACCTGATCATGGGCTTATCCTCCGAACCCGACCAGCTCGATCCCACCACCTCGACCTCGCTCTACACCCGCTATGTGATGAGTTCGATCTGCGAGAAGCTCTACGACATCGACTCCTCCGGCAAACTGGTTCCGCAGCTGGCCACGGCCCTGCCCGCCATTTCTCCCGACGGCCTCACCGTCACCGTTCCCGTCCGGACCGGTGTCCGGTTCGCCGACGGCACCTCCTTCGACGCCGCGGCGGTGCAGACCAGCCTGCAACGGCACTACTCGATGAAGACCTCGCAGCGCAAAAGCGAGATGGGGCCGATCGAGAGCATCACCACCGCGGACCCGACCCATGTCGTCCTCCGGTTCAAGACGCCGTTCGCGCCGATCACCGCCGCGCTGGCCGACCGGGCCGGAATGATCATGTCGCCCACCGCGCTGCAGCAGGAGGGCGACAGCTTCGGCGACCACCCGGTGTGTGTGGGGCCGTTCAAGTTCGTCAAGCGGATCCCGCAGACCTCGATCGTGGTGGCCCGCGATCCGATGTACTACGACGCGCAGCACGTGCACCTGGACACCATCTCCTACCGGATCATGTCCGACGCCAATATCCGCGCGGCCAATCTGCGCTCCGGCGACGTGCAGGTGGCCGACACCATCTCCCCGCAGGACGTCGACGCGCTGGTGAAGGACCCGAAGCTGCATCTGCTGCAGTCGGAATCGCTGGGCTTCCAAGGTCTTACGATCAATATCGGAAATGTCGACGGCGTCGGCAAGCCCACCAAGCAGATCGATACGCCGCTGGCGAAGGATCCGCGTGTGCGGCTGGCGTTTTCGCTGAGCATCGATCGACAGGCGTTGGCCAACACCGTCTTCAACAACTGGTACGAGCCCGCCTGCACGCCGATCGCGCCGCAGACCCCGTTCGCCACCCCGGCGACGACCGCGTGCCCGCCGTTCGATCCGCAGCGCGCGCGGCAGCTGCTCGCCGACGCGGGCGTGCCGACCCCGTACCCGGTGGTCCTGCAGGTGGCCACCACGCAGGACTACCTGCGGTACGCGCAGGCGCTGCAGGCCAGCGTCGCGCAGGGCGGGTTCGATCTGAAGATCGTGCCCGTCGAGTACTCGACCCTGCTCGACATGCAGAAGCGGGGCAATTTCGAAGCGTTGCTTCTCGGTTGGTCGGGCCGGCTCGATCCGGACGCCAACATCGCCCGATTCCTCATCAGCGGATCGGGCGGCAACTACGGCGGATACAGCTCGCCGGCGCTGGACGACCTCCTGACCCGAGCCGCCCGCACCACCGACACCGCGCAGCGTGACGACCTCTACGGGCAGGCGGTGAAGATCATTCAGCAGGACAACCCGTACATATACACCTATCGCCCGCGGTTGCTGACCGTTCAGTCCACCAAGGTGACCGGCATCGAGGTGTATCCCGACGGGGTCGTCCGGCTCGGCAAGGCCGCGTTCGCCGCGGATTAGAAGGGCTGAAAAACTGTGCTGCGGTTTCTGTTACACCGATTATGGCAGTCTGCGGTGACGCTGGTGCTGGCGTCGATCGTGGTGTTCGCGGGCGTGCGGGCGCTGCCCGGTGACCCGGCCACGACCATGGCCGGGGAGCAGGCCGACCCGGCCCAGATCGCCGCGGTCCGCGCCCAGCTGGGCCTGGATCGCGCACTGCCGGTGCAGTATTGGGAGTTCGTCCGGCACGCGGCGACCGGCGATCTGGGCAAGTCCATCCGCACCGGCACCCCGGTGCGCTCGATGATCCGCGAAACACTGCCGGTGACAGTGCAATTGGCGATCTACGCGATGCTGATCGCGGTGCTGGCGGGCGTGCTCGGCGGCGTGCTCGCGGCGGTGTTCCGGGGGCGGTGGCCGGAGTGGTTGGTCAACGGGGTCTCGCTGACCGCGCTGTCGGTGCCGACGTTCTGGCTCGGCATTCTCGCCGTGGTCTACCTGTCGGTGCATCTGGGCTGGTTCCCCGCGTCGGGTTATGTGTCGCCGCTGGAGAATCCGATCCGCGGCCTGTACTTCCTGACCCTGCCCGCGCTGATTCTGGGCATGGCGCACGCCGCGGTGGTACAGCGCCAGACGCGCTCATCGATGGTCGAGACGCTGACCGCCGACTTCGTGCGCACCGCCCGCGCCAAGGGCCTGGGCCGCGGCGCGGTGATCGTCCGATTCGGCCTGCGCAACAGCCTGATCGTGGTAACCACGATCGTCGGGCTGCAACTCGGTGTGCTGATCGCGGGCGCGGTGGTCACCGAGCGCATCTTCAGCCTGCCCGGCATCGGCAAGCTGACCCTGGATTCGGTATTCACCCGCGACTATCCGGTCCTACAGGCCGTGGTGCTGGTGATCGCCACCGCCTACATCCTGATCAACCTGCTGGTGGACGTGCTGTACACGGTGATCGACCCGCGCGTGCGGGTATCGGGGAGGGCGCGATGACCGCCATTGTCGAGATCCGGCCGCTGGCAACCGATCGCGGCCGGGTGCTGCGCCGGTTGGTGCGAAACCCGTTGGGCGTGCTGGGCGCGGTCCTGCTGCTGATCGTGGTCGTCGCCGCGGTGTTCGCGCCGCTGCTGGCCCCGTATCCTCCGGCGGAGGTGCACTTCTCCGCGCCGTTCCAGCACCCGGGGACCGCCGGATTCGCCCTGGGGACAGACGATCTGGGCCGCGACATCTTCTCCCGGGTGCTCTACGGCGCCCGCGCCTCGCTCGAGGTGGGCGTGCTCGCCGTGCTGTTCGCCGTCGTCGTCGGGGTGCCGCTGGGGCTGCTGGCCGGGTACTGGCGATGGCTGGACGCGCTGCTGTCGCGGGTGACCGATGTGCTGCTGGCCTTCCCGTTCGTGGTGGTCGCGGTGGGCCTGGCCGCCATCAACGGCGGCGGGCTGGGCGACGCCGCCATCGCGGTGGGCATCTCGCAGGTTCCGGTGATGATGCGGGTGGTGCGCGCGGAAACGTTGCGGCTCAAGGAGTCCGACTTCGTGCTCGCCGCGCACGCCATGCACGTCGGGCCGTGGCGCATCCTCGGCGAGCACATCCTGCCCAACGCACTGGGCCCGGTGATCGTGCAGGCCACGGTGATCATGCCGATGGCGGTGCTCGGCGAGGCGATCCTGTCCTTCCTCGGCCTCGGCATCAAGCCGCCCGCGCCGAGCCTGGGCATCATGCTGTCCGACGCCCAGCAGTATCTGCTGCGCACGCCGTGGCCGGGCATCTTCCCGGGTGTGGCGCTGGCGCTGATCTGCCTGGGCTTCAACCTCTTCGGCGACGCCCTGCGGGACGCGCTCGACCCGAAGACGAGTCGCTGAAGGAGTCGTCGTGACCGAACCCCTGCTCGAAATCTCGGATTTACAAGTGTCTTTCGGCTCCGTCGCGGCCGTGCGCGGCGCGGATCTGGTCGTCGACCCGGGGGAGCGGGTCGCGGTGGTGGGCGCCTCCGGCTCCGGGAAATCCACCCTGGCGCACGCGATCATGGGCCTGCTGCCCGGCTCCGGGCGGGTCACCGGCGGCAGCCTGCGGTGGCGCGGCGAGGATGTCACCCGGGCCGACGAGAAACGGCTGCGGCGGCTGCGCGGCCGCGAGATCGGGCTGGTGCCACAGGATCCCATGTCGAACCTGAATCCCGTGGCCCGCGTCGGCAGGCAGGTCTCGGAAACGCTGCTGGCGCACCGGCTCTGCGGGCGGCGCGAGGCGTCGCAGCGCGCGGTCGACCTGCTGGCGCAGGCCGGGCTGCCGGATGCGCGGCGGCGGGCGCGGCAGTATCCGCACGAATTCTCCGGCGGCATGCGGCAGCGCGTGCTGATCGCCATCGGGCTGGCCTGCCGCCCGGAGCTGCTGATCGCCGACGAACCCACCTCGGCGCTGGATGTGACCGTGCAGCGGCAGATCCTGGACCACCTGCAGGACCTCACCCGCGACCTGGGCACCGCCCTGCTGCTGGTGACCCACGACCTGGGCCTGGCGGCCGAGCGGGCCGACCGGGTGGTGGTGATGTCGGAGGGCCGGATCGTGGAGTCCGGCCCGGCGCGGCAGGTGCTCACCGATCCGCGGCAGGACTACACCCGGCGGCTGGTGGCGGCCGCCCCGGCGCGCATGACGCCGCGGCAGAAGACGGTGGCGGACAACGGATCTCCCATCCTTCAGGTCGAGCGGGTCAGCAAGGAGTACCGCATCCGCGGGCGCGGCGGCCTGCTGCGCGCCGTGGACGACGTGTCGTTCACGATCGGCCGCGGCCGCACCACGGCCATCGTGGGCGAATCCGGTTCGGGGAAGACCACCGTCGCGCGCATGGTGCTGGGCCTGGTGCCCGTCACGTCCGGGACGATCACCCTGGACGGTGCGGGGCTGCTGGGTCTGCGGGGCGATCGGCTGCGCGCGGCGCGGCGGGCCATGCAGCCGGTGTTCCAGGACCCCTATGCCTCACTGGATCCCATGTGGACCGTCGAGCGGCTGATCACGGAACCGTTGCGCGCCTTCGGCGTCGGCGATCGCGTCACCCGCCGCGCCCGGGTCGCCGAACTCCTCGACCAGGTCGCGCTGTCGCCGGACCTGGCCCAGCGCTACCCCAACCAGCTCTCCGGCGGCCAGCGCCAGCGCGTCGCCATCGCCCGCGCCCTCGCCGTCGACCCCCGGCTGGTCGTCTGCGACGAGGCGGTCTCCGCCCTGGACGTCCTTGTCCAGCAACAGATCCTGACCCTGCTGTCCTCCCTGCAGGACCGCCTGGGCCTGAGCTACCTGTTCATCTCCCACGACCTGGCCGTGGTCCGCGCCCTCGCCCACGACGTGGTCGTCATGCGCGAAGGCCGGGTGGTGGAACAGGGTCCCGCCGACGAAGTCCTCACCAACCCGGCCGACCCCTACACCAAGCAACTCCTGGAAGCCATTCCGGGCGCGGGAGTCCTCACCTCGAACTGAATCGTTTGTCGCACACGAGTTCTCAGGCCGACTCCCTGCGGGCCGCCAGTTCGCCGGGCAGCTGGGAGGCGTAGACGGTCTCGTGAATCGGTGTGGGGACGCCGGTTTCACGGCCGAAGCGGACCACCGCGCCGTTCTGGTATTCCAGTTCGGACGGTCGGCCCGCGAGCAGGTCGCGTTGCATGGAGGAGGTGGTGTCGGGGCTGAAGCCCTCGAACACCTTCATCATGCGGTCCACATCGGCCTCGGCGAGCCGCACATCCCTGGCGCGGGCCACCCGCAGCACCTCGATCATGGCCGCCCGCACCAGCTCTCGGGTCTGCGGGCAGCTCGCGGTGACGCCGACCGGCTGCCGCGACAGCGCGCCCACCCCGCCGTAGGACGAGATCAGCATGAGCTTGCGCCACAGCGTGGCCGAAATGTCCTCGGAGCGAGTGATTCCCACCCCGGCCTCGGTCAGCGCGGCCACCACCGGATCCAGTGCCGCATCGAAATCGGCTGTCGCCGGGCCGATCTCGAGGGTGGCATCGGGACCCAGGCAGGTCACCGCCCACGGTTCGGTGCGCTGGGCGATCACCACGCAGCTGGCGCCGAGCACCCCGCCCGGCCCGAGCGCCTCGACCAACTCGCCGGACGCCTCCACCCCGTTCTGCAACGGCAGCACGACCGTTCGCGGGCCGAGCACCGGCGCCAGCGCGGCGGCGGCCTCCCGCACCTGCCACGCCTTGACCGACACCACAGCCAGGTCCGGCGGCTCCGCGATCTCGGAGACCGCCGACACCGCGGCGACGCCCGGAACCTCGAGCCGCTCGCCGCCGCGCGTGAGCACCAGCGGGGCCCGCCCGGCGGCCGCGACGGTGGACTCGCGGCCCACCACGGTCACCTCGTGCCCCGCAGCACCCAGCACCGCCGCGAAATACAACCCGATACCCCCGGCACCGAACACCGTCACCTTCACGACACAAACTCCTTCGACATCGGATCCGCCACCGCTACGGGGCGGCGAGAGTTACGCGCGCGCAACACCTCCAAAGCCCAGTTGTACACCTCGTCGACCCGGGTGATCTCGTCCGGCATCGCGGGCGGATAGGCTTGCTGGAATGACCGAATGTGCTCTGGGTGCGCTACGCGTCGGCTACGTGCCGGGCGTCACGGTATCGAAATGGGCCCGGATCTGGGGCGAGCGATTTCCCGAGAGCCCCCTGGAGCTGGTCGCCGTCCCGCAGGCCGAGCAGGAGGCGGCCCTGCGCGAGGCCCGCGTCGACATGTGCTTCGTGCGCCTGCCGATCGACCGCGAGGGCCTGCACGCCATCCCCCTCTGGCACGAACTCCCCGTCGTGGTGATCCCCAAGGACCATCCGATCTCCCTGTTCGACGAGGTGTCCCGGGCCGACCTGGCCGACGAGCGCATGCAGGACGCCACCGATATCGACGCCATGGCCACCACGGTCGAACTCGTCGCCGCGGTCGGCGGCGCGGCCATCATGCCGCACTCGCTGGCCCGCCTGCACCACCGCCGCGACCTCACCTACCGCACCGTCACCGACGCCCCCGACACCCGGATCGCCCTGGCCTGGCCGATCGCCACCGAATCCCCCGCCATCGAGGAGTTCATCGGCATAGTCCGAGGCCGCACCGCCCACAGCTCCCGCGGCGCCACCGAACAGAAAAAGCGCGACACCACCGCCGAGCGCAAGAAAACCCCCGACCCCCACAAAAAGCCGTCCCGCCAGAAAACCAACCCCACCCGCAAAACCTCGAACCCCCGCCAGCGCAACACCTCTCGCCGCCGCGGCCGCTAACCCACTCCATGGTCCCGGCACGCCCCACTCCCATGGTCCTGGCATGCCCCCACCTCATGGTCCCGGCATGCCCCCACCTCATGGTCCCGGCATGCCCCCACCCCATGGTCCCGGCATGCTTTTGGCCGGGATCTCCCCACACGAAAACGGCGGCCCCCCAATCAAATCCGACCGGGCGACCGCCGTAAAAGCTCGCTCGCGAAACCTACCGCGGCTTACCCTGCAACCACGAGTCGCGGATGAGGATGCCCGCGAGGGCGATGGCGAAGCCGATGAGGAACAGGTAGCCGATATTGCCGGTGCCCGCGGAGCTGCCCTGGGGACCCTCGAAGAGCATGGCCAGCAGGATGACCACGACCACCCATCCGGCGACGCGGAAGGCGCGCCGCGACTCACCGCTCCAGCCCCACGCGGCGGACGGAACCTCGGCAGGGTCGACCTTGGTGACGACACCGGTGCTCTTGGCGGGTTCCACTTCCGTGCCGGCCACGTTCGCTCCCATCATTGCAGGCTTGCTGTAGGTCACCCCTATGGTGACATACGACCGCCCGTCGTAGCCAGCGGGGTGAGCGGGTGTCGGCGCGTCGGCCGTTGTCCGCGACAATGAAAGGGTGTCCGACATCGTGAGAGTCCTGCTGCTGGGCAGCACCGGTTCCATTGGCACGCAGGCACTGGAGGTGATCGCGGCCAACCCGGATCGCTTCCAGGTGGTCGGACTGGCCGCGCGCGGCGGCAATACCGCGCTGCTGGCCGAGCAGATCCGGGCCACCGGGACCGGCAACGTCGCGGTCGCCGATCCCGCCGCGGCCGCGAAACTCGGTGTGGCGCTGGCGGGTCCGCGGGCGGTGACCGAACTGGTCCGCCGCACCGACGCGGACGTGGTGCTCAACGCGCTGGTCGGCTCGCTCGGCCTGGAACCCACGCTGGCCACCCTGGAGTCGGGCCGCCGCCTCGCGCTGGCGAACAAGGAGTCGCTGGTCGCGGGCGGATCGCTGGTCACCCGCGCGGCCGCGCCCGGCCAGATCGTCCCGGTCGACTCGGAGCATTCCGCCATGGCCCAGTGCCTGCGCGGCGGCCGCGCGAGCGAGGTGGACCGCCTGGTGCTCACCGCGTCGGGCGGCCCGTTCCGCGGCTGGACCACGCGGATGCTGGAATCGGTGAATCCGGCCGAGGCCAAGGCGCATCCGACCTGGTCCATGGGCCTGATGAACACGCTGAACTCGGCGACGCTGGTGAACAAGGGCCTCGAGCTCATCGAGGCGCACATGCTGTTCGGCGTCCCCTACGACCGCATCGATGTCTCGGTGCACCCGCAGTCGATCGTGCACTCGATGGTCACCTTCGCCGACGGCTCGACCATCGCCCAGGCCAGCCCGCCCGATATGCGCCTGCCCATCGCCCTGGCCCTGGGCTGGCCCGACCGCGTCCCCGGCGTGCTCGCCCCCCTCGATTTCTCCACCGCGTTCTCCTGGGAATTCGAACCGGTCGACAACGCGGTGTTCCCGGCGGTCGAGCTGGCCCGGCGGGCGGGACAGGCCGGGGGCAGCGTCACGGCCTGTTACAACGCGGCCAACGAGATCGCGGTCGACGCGTTCCTCGACGGGCGGATCGGTTTCCCCGATATCGTGCGGACGGTGGGGCGTGTGGTCGAGTCGGCCGACCAGTGGCGGACCGAACCCGCTACCTTGGACGAGGTGCTCGCGGCGGATGCGTGGGCGCGAGAGCGTGCGCGCTCGCTGGTGAGCAACTGAGCAGGAGGGTTCGATACCGCAATGGGGTTCGCGATCGGGTTCGTGCTGTTCGCGCTCGGCATCACGGTCTCGGTGGCCCTGCACGAATGCGGCCACATGTGGGCCGCGCAGGCCACGGGAATGAAGGTGCGCCGCTATTTCATCGGCTTCGGCCCGAAGGTGTTCTCCTTCCGGCGCGGTGAGACCGAATACGGCCTCAAGGCCCTGCCACTGGGCGGATTCTGCGATATCGCGGGCATGACCGCCCTGGACGAGATCGATCCGAAGGATCTCGACCGCGCGATGTATCGGCAGGCGACCTGGAAGCGCCTGGTGGTCATGTTCGGCGGCATCGCGATGAACTTCTTCCTGGGATTCCTGCTCATCGTGCTGCTGGCGGTGGCCTGGGGCCTGCCGCGCCTGGACCAGCCGCCGGAAACGCAGATCTACCCGACCTGCGTCTCGGCCCAGAAGCCGGACGGAACCGTCGCGGACTGCACCGGGGAGGGCCCGGCGCAACTGGCGGGCATGAAGCGCGGCGATATCGTCGTCGCCATCAACGGCACCCCGATCCATACGTGGAAAGACCTGGCGTCGCTGACGGAGAACCAGACCGGCACGGTCGTCTACACCGTGGAGCGGAACGGCCAGAAGCTCGACCTCCCGGTGCAGCCGCAGCGTGCGGTGACCTATCCGAAGGACCCGAACACCGGACGGGTGTCGGCCACTCCGGTCATGTCCTCCAAGGTCGGTGTGGCCCCGGACTTCTACGACGTGCAGAAGTACGGCCTGGTCGCCGCGATCCCCGCCGCGGGCACCTTCACCGGTGACATGTTCGGCAAGACCTTCCAGTCGCTGGCGCAGATGCCCACCAAGGTAGTCAACCTGTGGCACGCCGTCACCGGCGGCAAGCGCGATATCAACACCCCCGTCAGCGTCTACGGCGCGAGCCGCATCGGCGGCGAGACCGCGGCCCACGGCAAATGGGGCGCGTTCGTTCTGGTCCTGGCGAGCCTGAACTTCTTCCTCGGCGCCTTCAATGTGCTCCCGCTGCTCCCCCTCGACGGCGGCCACATAGCGGTAGTCCTCTTCGAGAAGATCCGCAACACCTTCCGCCGCCGCCGCGGCCTGCAACCCGGCGGCCCGGTGGACTACATGAAACTGCTCCCCGCCACCTACGTCGTGGTGGTCATCGGCGGCGCCTACATGATCCTGACCCTGGTCGCCGACATCGTGAACCCGATCAAGATCTTCTAGCGCGCGGGCACAACCAGCCCGACCATTGTCAGAAGCTGCCGTACTCCTGAATCCAATGGAATCCGCGGCTACGTTGCGGGAAGCTGTTTTCGTCGAATCGGTGGAGGGTGACGGTGACTTGATGGCCATTGAACTCCCCGTCCAGGCGCAACCGATCGGGAGCCGGTTGTTGGAAGGTGAAGGCGCCTACCGATTCCGGCTGTCGCTGGGGTGCCATCGGATGCATTTGTACCGGGGCGGTGGCGGTTTGCAGGGTCAGGTGGTGGGACCGGGTGTCGACTTCTAGTTGGGCGGGCACCAGGGTGCCGTCCATTCGTTGGTACTGCATTATGCCGGGGGTGTCGAATACTACTCGCTGCCAGCGGTTTTCATCGGTCAGCAGGGGTGGTGCCAGCTGGCCGTCGCGGGTGAAGTCCTGGACCATCCAGATTCCGTAGAGCGGGGGCTTGGGTCGGTTCGGGCCGTACTGCTGCCAATAGCCCCAATCGGCGTGTATCTGGCCCGCGCCCATCCACAGACCTATCGCGATCTGCACCAGTGCTGCGATACGGCGTGATTGTCGCGTGTGGAATGGATAGGGCGCCGTCGAGGGTTCGGACGGTCGGTTGAAAACCAGGACCTCGATCAACCGTTTCGCTTCCGGCGCCAGCAGCACCAGGCTCATGAGCATGAGATGGCCGGAGCCGATTCGTACCGGCACATCGAAGTTCATGTCGAGGACGAACACCATCGCCATGTCGATCAGGGCCAGCACGGCACCGAGGATCGCGGTCCTCGGGATGAACAGCATCATTCCGGCCAGCGCTTCCGCTGTGCCCAGCAGGATTTCGTAGGACGGCGAGGACCCGACCTGGTTCCACAGCACCGACATCGGCGTCATATTGCCGTAGGGCTGTAGCAGTGTCGCCAACAAGGGTTCGGGCATCTGTATCGGAATCACCTTCCCCAGACCGTAAAACAGCATCTGCCCGCCCACACAGAGCCGTATGAACAGCAGAAACCACCCGGCGAGCCGACGGTGATCGGTGCGCCGCCGGGCCAGTAGGGTCCACCCGATCGTTGCGATCACGGCGACCACCAGCAGGGAGAACACCAGTACCCAGGTGACGGCCTGATCACCGCTGCCGCTGCCGCTCTGCACGGCCTCGACGCCGAAAACGGTGTGCCCCACCCATTTCAGCACGGGGGCGAGCAACCGGTCCTGCAACCGCAGCACATCCTCCGGCAGCCGCTCCGCCACCCATCCCAGGAAGGCGCCCGTGATCTGCGAATCCGTCAGGCACACCAGCCCGAAATATATGAAGCAGAACCGGAACACAATGCGGGTCAACGCATTCCAGCCCGATCGATCGGGTCCGGTGTCCGGTTGCTCCTGCTGCGAATCCATTGCCGTGGCGACCGCGCTCACGCCCGTCCCCTTTCTCATGAAAGCTACGGGCGAATGCTATGCGGCGCCTTACGTAAAAGGTCTCCGGCTAGTACCCGAATTCCTGGTGGGGGACGTCCCACTGCGGAACACCTGCTAGCACCATACCGATTGCACTGATCTAGGTGTGCCGCAACAGCGTTCGGCAGAGGTGGTCGGCCTGGCGGGTGGTTTCGGGCTGGCGGTACTTCGGGGTCAGGGCCAGGACTTCGGTGCAGGCGGTGGCCAGGTCGATGCGGTGGCCCACCGAGACGAAGACGGGCTTGATTCCGTCCTGGGTTCGTACCGCCTGCCCGACGACCTCGCCATCGATCGTGATGTCGCCTACTCCGCCACGCTCTCGGGCAGGTTCGGCGTAGTCTCCCCAAACCGTCTTGGCCACACCGATAGTCGGGACTCCCGTCAGCACTCCCAGATGACAGGCCAGCCCGAATCGTCGCGGATGCGCGACCCCCTGCCCGTCGCACACCAGCAAATCCGGTGTGGTGCCGAGCTTTTCGAGCGCCGCGATGGTCGTCGGCAGCTCTCGGAATGCGAGCAGGCCCGGCACATACGGGAAGGTGACCCGTCCGCGCGCCGTCGCGGTATCGATCGGTTCCAGCGTCGCCGCATCCAGGACCACCACCGCCGCAACCACATTGCCGTCATCGTCATAGGCGGAGTCGAGACCGGCGACGGTTCGGAAGTTCGGCGTTGCCGGATTGCTCGTCTCCACCAGCGTGCGCAGCCGATCCTGGAGCGCCACCGCCGCGTCCGGGTCGGTGGGGAGCTCGGGCGTCATGGTCAAATGCATTGCGTCGGAGTCCCTTTAGCGTGACCGGAGGTATTCGTCGTGCTCGCGGTCTTCGGCATGGTAGCGCTGGGTGAGCATGGTGAGGCGGTGGATTTCGGCGGCCATGCGGGTCGCGTCCAGCGGTCTGGCCACGATCGGGTCGCCGGTCTTCACGTAGTAGCGGCCGTCCTCGTAGTCCATCCACCAGAAGCCACGGCCGGGGGTAGGGCGGGCGTCGACGGCCGCGCCCGCGAAGACGCCGATCTCGCCGAGGCCGAGGCGCTGCCGCTGGAAGATGCGATTCAGCTGCTCGATGGCGTTGCCGGGGACGGCGATCGGCCGATTCCGGTCGGCCGCCACCTGCTCGCGGCGGACCTCGAGGGGCGGGCGGTTGCCGGGGCCGAGCTGGGGCAGCGCCGCCGCCGCGCGCTGGGCGACATGGCTCGAATCGCCGTAGTAGATCAGGACATCGGCTCCGGTGTCCTCGTTGTGGCCCGGAAGTTGGTGCAGCGCAACGCCCTCGCCGTCGCGCACCGCGCCGTGGAATCGGATGACCTCCGTCTGCTCCGGGCCGGTGAAGCCCTTCACCTCCACGCGCGCATCGGGTTCCAGCGCAATCTCGACGGCGCGGATCAGCTCGGGGGAGTACTCCCTGAGTAAGCCGTCCACGGCATCCTCCCGCTGCCGCTTCAGCTCGTCGAAATCCATTGTCTGCGTCTGGAATCGCAGCGGATACGGCAGCCGGT
This sequence comes from Nocardia terpenica, assembly GCF_013186535.1. NCBI lineage: Bacteria > Bacillati > Actinomycetota > Actinomycetes > Mycobacteriales > Nocardiaceae > Nocardia > Nocardia terpenica. The sequence continues at coordinate 1,619,216 of NZ_JABMCZ010000005.1, read as the reverse complement.
CCCTACCGTATGCGGCCCAGAGGATCTCGAATTCCTGCCCGGTGAATCGCCAACTATGCACGGTCGTAGTCTCCACCGATCACCGGCGGCACCGCCTTCGGCAGCGAGTCCAGGCCGGTCAGCTCGTCACCGTGCTCCTTGGTCACCAAATAGTCCGGCACACCGGACTTCTCACGCTCGTCCTCCTTACCCTTGCCGTGGCCCGGAGCACCCATGCCGGGCATACCGGACTGCCCCGCGGCGGCACCGCCGAGCCGAGCCGCGGCGGGCGACACAGTCGGACCTTGCGCCGGACCACCGGGAACGCTGCGACTGGGCGCACCCGCGGTCGTCCCGCGCCCCGCACCACCTCCGGTGCCGAGGCCGCCGCCTCCGAACCCTCCGTATCCGGGAATCCCGCTCCCGCCACCGGATTGCGTACCGCTCACACCGGCCGGGGTGGTACCGGTCCCGAGCCCACCCGGCTGCGCCCCGGACCCACCCTGCGCTGCGCCGCTCGGCGAGGTCGGGCTCTGCGATGTACTCGCGGTCTGGGTGGCGGGGTTCTGGTCGGTGCCATCGCCGGGCTTGCCGTCGGCGGGCTTGCCGTCGTTGGGGTTCTGGGGGTCACCGGGATTGGTTCCGCCGCCGCTGTTGTCGCCACCGGTGCCTCCGGTGCCGTTGCCGCGCCAGTTGTTCTGACTGACGCCGGGATCGACGGGTCCCGGGGGGACATCCGCAATCGCCTGTGGGACGGGCAGGACCGGTACGCCCTGATCGGTTTGCACGACGACCTGTCCGTAGACCGTGCGCAGAATGCGCTGCCCCTCCTTGGTCTGTTCTTCGTCGTTGTAGTCGCCCGCTTTCATGACCCCGTCCTTTGGCAGGGTCTTGCCACGGACATCGGGGCGCTCGGTGATTCCGGGAAACAGGGCCTGGGTCTGCTCGAGTCCGGTGTGCGCCTCGGCCAACTTGAGCCCGACCACCTGCGCGGCGGAGACGAGGTTCTGGGAATGCTTGGTGTAGTTGTTGACGGCATCGACTGCGGCGGTGGCAGCCTGGCCGGTCCAACCCGAGTGTGCGTCATCGCCGTTCACGGTTCGGGCGAAGTTGTTGTTGAACTCGTTGGAGGCCGCCATCAGATTCCAGCCGACGTCCCGCCAGCCATCCGACGCCGCTCGTACCTCGTCCGGCCGCATGTCGCTGACTTTCTGTCGCATCACGGGCAGCGAGAGACCTTCATAGATCTCGCAGTAGTTGATTATCGGCTTGTCGAATTCGCCTTGGAACGCGGAGTCGAACGAGCGAGTCTCACCGTAGATCCGGTCCCGTTCCTTGTTCCACTGATCTTGTGCCGAGATGATCCGCCGCTGGTAGTCATCGTATGAACTCACTGTGTACCGCCCGCTCGAGAGATCCGATCGGAATTCTGTCGATCCTGCTCGACGAAGTTCGCAATGGCTTTGGCGACAACCTCTTTGGCCGTTTTAACGACGTCCATGTGCTGCTGGAGGATCGCGTTGAGTGACTGGTCGGAGCCGGTAGCCTTTTCTCTGAATTTCTTTTCCAGGTCCTTCCCCGACTGGAAGGTGCCGAATCCACCTAGGACTCTCAGCCTGTCCGCCGACTTCATGATTCCGTTCAGACGGTTCAGGTAGTCGTCGCAGACCTGGTCGAGCCCTTTTCCGATCTCGGGGTCGAGCGACAGATGCCCAGAGTTCGCCTGCCCCAGCAGCCTTTGCCATTCAGCAGGATCAGCCCCCGCTATCATGATCCCTCCTCAGCTTTCAGGTAGATACTTGCTCAGGTCGTCAGCGTGGCGGCGGACCTCCACGCACGGATCTCCCTGCTTGCCAACCGAATAGTTCGTTTGCGTTTCGAATGTGACGCTGCCTTGTTGCAGCCCAACAGCAATGAAGCAGTTGAGGTGCTTGGTGTCGTCGTCCTCGAAGAACTGAACCGCTTCGTGGGGCCCAACGGTTGTCGGAGTGAAACCCACCATGTCCGGGCGATTCCGGATCTCCTGCAAAGTCCTGCCGATGGAATAGATAGTCAGGTCGTACCACTTCGTATTCGAGGTCCACGCGCACGACTTCGACCCAGGGAACTGCTTCCCGAACACCCCTGCCTGCTTCGTCGCCGGATCCAGCCCGGTCTCGGTCAACACCGAGTCCGACAATGCGCACGGGTCCCACAAGTTGGCGGCACCCTCGGTCGTCGTAGCCGCAGCCGACGTTGCGGGAGCGCTACTAGTCCCCGTAGCCGACCCCTCGGTGCTCTTCCCACACCCCCCCAACACCAACACAGCCCCCACCGCCAGAGCAGCCCCCCGCACTCCCATCCCGCCGCCCGTCATGTGTTCCCTTCGCCTCGGAGCCCATCAGCCTCGAACGGGGAGAAGTCCCGGTTCCCCCCATCATCCGTCCAGCAGATTACCCCGACCACCCCCCACTCCGACCTCGCTCAACCGTTTCGCCCCCGCGAACCACCCCCAATCTCCCTTGTCACCGCACTCACGCGGCAACCGGTAACCCCACAGCACTAGACTCGCTACGACGGGTGGAGCACACGCAGATGAAAGCGAAGGTAGGCAGCCGAACGTGAGTGCCATTGGATTGGGGATGCCGTCCGCACCGGCGGCCGTCCTCGCGCCCCGCCGTAAGACGCGACAGCTCTTGGTAGGGAACGTGGGGGTGGGTAGTGACCACCCTATTTCGGTGCAGTCCATGACCACCACCAAGACCCATGACGTGAACTCGACGCTGCAGCAGATCGCGGAGTTGACCGCGTCCGGCTGTGACATCGTGCGGGTGGCGTGCCCACGCCAGGAGGATGCCGACGCGCTGGCGACGATCGCCAGGAAGTCGCAGATCCCGGTGATCGCCGATATCCACTTCCAGCCTCGCTACATCTTCGCCGCGATCGAGGCGGGGTGTGCGGCGGTGCGGGTGAACCCGGGCAACATCAAGGAATTCGACGGCCGGGTCAAGGAGGTCGCCAAGGCGGCCGGTGACGCGGGCATCCCGATCCGCATCGGCGTGAACGCGGGCTCGCTCGACAAGCGGATGATGGAGAAGTACGGCAAGGCCACCCCCGAGGCGCTGGTGGAGTCGGCGCTGTGGGAGGCGAGCCTGTTCGAGGAGCACGGCTTCGGCGACATCAAGATCTCGGTGAAGCACAACGATCCGGTGGTCATGGTGGAGGCGTACCGGCAGCTGGCCGCGCGCTGCGACTACCCGCTGCACCTGGGTGTGACCGAGGCCGGTCCCGCGTTCCAGGGCACCATCAAGTCCGCGGTGGCCTTCGGGGCGCTGCTCAGCGAGGGCATCGGCGACACCATCCGGGTCTCGCTGTCGGCGCCGCCGGCGGAGGAGATCAAGGTCGGCAGCCAGATCCTGCAGTCGCTGAATCTGCGTCCGCGCAAGCTCGAGATCGTGTCCTGTCCGTCCTGCGGCCGGGCCCAGGTCGACGTGTACACCCTGGCCAACGAGGTGACCGCCGGTCTGGAGGGCATGGAGGTCCCGCTGCGGGTCGCGGTGATGGGGTGCGTCGTCAACGGTCCGGGCGAGGCGCGGGAGGCCGATCTGGGGGTGGCCTCCGGCAACGGCAAGGGCCAGATCTTCGTGAAGGGCGAGGTCATCAAGACCGTGCCCGAGCACAAGATCGTGGAGACGCTCATCGAGGAGGCCATGCGTATCGCCGAGGAGATGGGCGAGGGCGCCGGCGGGGGCGAGCCGGTCGTCACGGTCGGGTAGGAGTGCTGTCGCCGGCGTCACCGATCAAACAGCAGCACGTTGCCCGGGAGCATGGCAGTCTGTGAACGTGCGGAGTGTGCTGGAGCCGGCTCGCCGGACGAGAATCTCCGGGGCGCGCCAGCTCGCCGATCGCGATCTGGATCAGGTGCTGCGCGTGCTGGACGCCGACCCGGTGGCGAGTTGCATGGTCGCCGCGCGTCTGCAGGAGTACGGTCTGGACGCCCGAGGCGGGCACGGCGAGCTGTGGAGCCGCGGTGGTCCCGCCGAATCGCTGTGTTTCTCCGGGGCGAATCTCGTTCCGCTGCGCGGTGGTCCCACCGATCTGCGGGCCTTCGCCGAGCGCGCGGTGCGCTGGCCGCGGGTGTGCTCGTCGGTGGTGGGCCGCCAGGAACTGACCCTGCCGCTGTGGGAGATGCTGGTCGACCAGTGGGGGCCCGCGCGGGATTTGCGGGCCGACCAGCCGCTGCTGGCGCTGGACGGGTCGCCGCGCGCGGTGCCGGATCGGCGGGTGCGCCGGGTCCGTCCCGACGAGCTGGATCGCTACCTGGTGGCCGCGGTCGCCATGTTCACCGAGGAGATCGGCGTCGATCCGCGCGCGGGCGACGGCGGGCGCAGCTATCGGCGGCGGGTGGCGAGCCTGATCCAATCCGGCCGCGCCTGGGCGCGTTTCGAGGACGGTCACGTCGTGTACAAGGCCGAGGTGGGCGCGATGTCGCGGCGCACCGGCCAGATCCAGGGCGTGTGGGTGCACCCGGACTGGCGCGGCCGCGGCGTCGGCACCGCGGGCACCGCGGCGGTGGCCGATACCGTGGTCTGCTCCGGCCGCACCGCGAGCCTGTACGTGAACTGCTACAACGCCGCCGCCCGCCGCGCCTACGCCAAGGTCGGCTTCCACCAGATCGCCACGTTCGCCACGGTTTTGGTGGACTGACGCCCGAGTGTCGGTGGTATTTGCCCTGAGGTGGCTGAGTACCATTTGCCTGTGGTCGACCGCATACCGCCCATGTTCAGGTCCCGGCGTGTACCACCTATGTTCAGGTCCCGGCGTGCTTTTGGCCGGGACCTACCGTGGGATTCCGGCCAAAAGCACGCCGGAATCAAGGGGTGTCGTCGGCGGGCCGGATTGTGTTCGGTACGTGGGCAATTGCTTGCCTGCGTGATCGTCGCCGTAGCGCTCGGTGCGAGTGGCTGCGGAGCCCACCCGCAAGGCCCCCTTCCTGCCGCGGACGAGTTCGTCGCGGCGTTCGCGCGGCACGATGCGCAGGCCGCGGCGCGGCTCACCACGCAGCCCGAAAAGGCCGCTGCCGCATTGAATTCGGCGTGGGACAAGCTACAGGCCGAGCAGCTGGCCGCGCATACCGGCACGGCGCGGGTCACCGGGGACACCGCGACCGTCGAGTACACCTATCAGTGGCGGCTGCCGAAGAATCGGGTGTGGACCTACGGCGGGCAGTTGCAGATGGGGCGCAGCGAGGGGCGCTGGCAGGTGCGCTGGGCGTCCTCGGACATCCACCCCAAGCTGGGCGATACCCAGTTCATGGAGCTGCGCGCCAATCCGGCCCCGCGCGCCCGCGTCAACGAGCGCTCCGGCAGCGATGTGCTGATTCCCGGTGTGGTGCACCGGATTTCGTTCACCTTCCACGCGGCTCCCGATCCGGGCTACGTCGCCGACGCGCTCGCCACCGCGCTGGGACCCTTCGACGACAAGCTGACCGCGGACTCGATCCTGGACGGCGCGCGCCAGGCGAACGGCGCGTATACCGTTGCGGTGCTGTCGGATCAGGACTACGGGCAGATCGGCGACGACCTGCTCGGCCTGCCGGGCGTGGTGACCGAGAAGGAATGGGACCTGGTGCCCACCGACCGCGGTTTCGCCCCGGATCTGCTGACCCAGGTGCGCAAGACCGTCATCGCCGAGGTGGACGGCAAGGCCGGGTGGAGCGTGGTCACGGTCAATGCCAACGGCGTCGACACCGATGTGCTGAAAGAGGTTGCCCCGCAACCGGCTCCGTCGTTCTCGCTGAGCATCGACCGCACCGTGCAGAACGCCGCGCAGCATGCCGTCGACGCCCGGCCGGAGCAGGCCGTGATGGTGGTGCTGCAACCGTCCACGGGCGCGGTGCTGGCGGTCGCGCAGAACCGGGCCGCCGACGCCGACGGTCCGGTGGCGACCTCCGGGCTGTATCCGCCGGGCTCGACGTTCAAGACGGTGACCGCGGCGGCGGTGCTGTCGGCCAAGCTGGCGACGCCGGACACCCTGGTCCCGTGCCCGAGCCGAATCGTCATCGGCCAGCGCACGATTCCGAATTACAACCTCTTCACGATCGGCGACGCGCCGATGATCGACGCCTACGCCCGGTCCTGCAACACCGCGTTCGCGAAGCTGGCCAGTCAGCTCGCTCCCGACGCGCTCACCCGAGCCGCCGCGGAACTGGGTGTGGGACCGGACTATGCGGTCGCCGGGCTGCCGACGGTGTCGGGGTCGGTGCCGCCCGCCGACGAACAGGTGCTGCGCACCGAGGACGGCATCGGGCAGGGCAAGGTGGTGGTGAGCCCGTTCGGCATGGCGCTGGTGGCCGCGACCGTGGCGCACGGCTCGGTGCCCACGCCCTACCTGATCTCCGGGCACGAGACGGTCGTGCACGGCGACCGCCCGGCGCTCGCGCCCGACGTGGTCGCCCAGCTGCGCCTGATGATGCGCAAGGTGGTGACCGCCGGGACGGCCGATCGGATCGCCGACCAGGGCGAGGTGTTCGGGAAGACGGGGGAGGCCGAGGTGGACGGCGGCTCGCACTCCTGGTTCATCGGCTACCGCGGCGATATGGCCTTCGCGACGCTGCTGGTGCGCGGCGGCAGCTCCGACAACGCCGTGGCGACGACCCGCGACATGCTGGCGTCCTTGCCGCCGGGCCCGGCGTGATTCCGGCATGTTCAGGATGTTTCGTCATTCCGGCATGTTTTGGCCGGAAAAACGGCGGCCGGATGTTACAGGGGCATCCGGCCGCCGGGTCGCGAAAACTGTGCTGGGGGCATGTCTATGGCGAGTGCACCTCCGTTCCGTGCGCGCACGTTCCGGGGGCGTGATCCACCGCGGTCCTGGCTCCGGCCGAGGCGTCACCCAGCAGCTCGACGGCGCCGGTACCGGCCAGAATCATGCCCGCGGTGATCAGGGTCAACGTCGAACGCTTCATAATCCGCTCCCTTGTGGGTGAGTGAGGTCGAAGAGCTCGAATCGGTGGTCGCCAGCTGTTCGCCGACTCGCAAACGGTAGAACGAGATTCGTTGTGCCGACAACCCCGGGCCCGGCCCGCCGGATGCGATCCCCAGGTCGTGGCGATGCCCGTTGTCGATCTGTTATGCGGCGGCGTTCTTCAGGCGCGATGCAGGCTGGCTGCCAGGTGATGCTGGGTGGGCAGGCCGACCGCGGCCATGCGCAGCGTGTAGTCGATGGTGTCACCGGACAAACGGAACGAACGCCCCAGGGCGGTGACCAGTTTGGCGGTGGTGGTGCGGCCGATGTGGGTGGAGTCCAACTCCAGGCTCAGATCGCCGTCGGTGACGGCGAGGGTGCCCTCGCAGATCTCGGTGATGCCGGTCGGATGCGCCAGGATCAGCTCGATGCGGTCGGGTCCCGCGCAGCGCAGGTAGCCGGTCTCGGCGTGCAGCGAGCGGCCGTCGCCCGCGTGGCGGGTGCGCTGACGATAGGTGAGGAACGGCCGACCGACGTGACCGAAGCGGATCTCCTCGTGGTAGTCGAACGAATCGATCGTCGGATATTCGCCGTGCCCGGAGCCGCGCCAGGTGCCCAGGAGCGGGGCCAGGTGAGCGATATCGGGGTGTGGAGCGACAGCGGGCTGCGGTTCTGACACGGCGGTCAGCATAGTGGCCGCGGTAGTTCCGGGTGGGCGGACGACGCGCCGGGTTCCCGCGAATAGGGGCCGGGGGGCTTGACGCTCCTGTGCGGCAATCCCGCTCGCGGCCGCGGGAGTCTGGTGAGATGGGGGCACCGTCCGGGCAGCACGCGGGAAGGATTCGATGCGGTGATCGTCGCTACGCGCCATACCCCCGACGTACGGCGGCACTGGCCGACGCAATGCTGGGTGCTGGCGCTTCGGCTGGTCCGGCCCTCGCTGCGCAACGGCGAGGTGGCGACCGCGCTGCTGGCGCCCACGGTGTTCACCGTCGGCTTCTACGTGCCGCTGAACCGGGTGATGACCTTCGCCGGGCACGGGCTGAGCAGCTACGCCCAGTATCTGATGCCGATGGTGGTCATGCAGGCGGTGTCGTTCTGCGCCACCACGGCCGCGTTCCGCGCGGCCGGGGACGCGCGCGACGGCCTCGACGCCCGGTTCGCGACGATGCCGATGCCGTCGGCGACGCCGCTGTTCGCGCGCACCGTGGCCGCGCTCTACCGGGTGGTGCTCGCCGCGGCGGCGGCGCTGGTGTGCGGCACCGTGATCGGCTTCCGGTTCTACGGAAGCCGGTGGCACACGGTGGCTTTCGCCGCGTTCGTGCTGCTGCTCGGGCTGGTGCTGAGCCTGATGGGGGATCTGCTGGGCACGCTGTCGCGGAGCCCGGAGGCCACCACGCAGGCGCTGGTGCTGCCGCAGCTGATCCTCGGCATGGTGTCCACCGGCTTCGCGCCGGTGCGCCAATTCCCGCACTGGGTGCAGGGTTTCGCGCGCGATCAGCCGGTGTCGCAGTTCGTCGGGACCATGCGAGTGCTGGCCGGTGACCGCGGCGGGCGCGCGGGACCGGTGACCTGGCCCGCGGTGGGGCCGGGGCTGGGCTGGGCGCTGGCCGGGCTGCTCGCGTTCGGCGGGGCGTCGGTGCTGGTGGCGGTGCGGAGGCAGCGATGACCGCCGCGGACCTTCCGATCGCGCCGCGCCGCACCGAGACCTGGCGGCGGATGCTGCCGCAGACCGTGATCCAGACCCGGCGGCTGCTGACCCGCTGGCGGCGCGACCCGGTGACCACCGCGCAGTCGCTGGGGTTCCCGGCGCTGCTGCTGATCGTGCTGAATACCGTTCTGGGGCGGCAGATCTCGATGTTCTCCGGGGCGGACGCGCTGTACGGGTCGGTGCCGATGGTGACGCTGGTGTCGGTGATGTCGGGGTCGGTGGCCGGGGCGGTGACGCTGGGCCGCGAGCGCGATGCCGGGCTGCTGGCCCGATTCTGGGTGCTGCCGGTGCATCGGGCGTCGGGTCCGCTGGCGCGGCTGGCCGCCGAGGCCGCGCGCATTCTGACCTGCACCGTGGTGCTTTTCGCGGTCGGGATCGCGCTGGGCTTCCGGTTCCGGCAGGGCCCGGCGGCCGCGGCGGCGACGCTGACGGTGCCGCTGCTGTACGGGCTCGCCTTCGCCGTGCTGGTCACCGCGGTCGCGGTCTGGACGCCGGGAGCCGCTCTGGTGGAGGTGATTTCGCTGGGCTCGTCGCTGCTGATGTTCTTCTCCACCGGCTTCGTCCCGCTGCCCGCCTATCCGGCCTGGGCGAAACCACTGGTGGCACACCAGCCCATGTCGTACGCGATCGACGCCATGCGCGGATTGTCGCTGGGCGGCCCGGTGCGGGGTCCGCTGCTGGCGACGGTGTGCTGGTCCGTGGCGGTCACGGTGGTGTGCGCGGTGCCCGCGTTGGTAGGGTATCGGCGGGCCAGTCGGAGATGATCCCGGCCAAAAGCATGCCGGGACCATGAGTATCACCGCATGCCGGGGGCCATGAGTATCACCGCACGCCGGAATCATGAGTATCACTGTGATCCCGGCGTGCTTTTGGCCGGGGTCATCGAAGTCGGTCGGCGGCCTCGGAGATCAGGGTGGTGGAGTCGCGAGGGCTGAGGGCCATGGCGCGGAGTTGGTCGAACATGACGCCGAAGCGGCGGATTTCGTTGTGGCCCTCGACGATATCGTCGCCCGCGATGCCCTCGACGTACACCAGTTCGGGGTCGGCGGGGTCGGGGAAGTCCAGCACCACGAACGAGCCGACCATGGCCGGATGCGCGCCCGCGTCGAAGGGCAGCACCTGCAGGATCACATTGCGTTTGTCGGATTCCTCGGTGAGCCGTAACAGCTGCTCGCGCATGACATCCGGGCCGCCCACCACCCGCTGGATGGCCGCCTCGTCCAGCACCACCCATAGCTCGAGCGGGTTGCCGTCGTCGCGGCTGAGCACCTTCGCGCGCTCGAAGCGGGCACGTAGTCGCTGCTCGATGACCGAGGTCTCCACCTTGGGCATGGCCGTGTCGAGCACCGCCCACGCGTAACGCTCGGTCTGCAACAGGCCGGGGACGAACGAGGTCTGGAACAGCCGGGCCGACAGCGCCTCGGTCTCGAAGTTGATGTAGGCCGCGTACACCTCCGACACCGCCGCCTCGAACGGCCGCGACATGCCCGGCTTCTGCGCCTCCTGGAGCAGTTGCAATGCGTCGGTGCGCTGATCGCCGTCGACGCCGTACAGGTCGAGCATCGCCATCAGCGTGCGGCGTTGCGGGCGGGCCTGCGCGGTCTCGATCCGGTACAGCGTGGTGACATTGATGCCGGTGCGGGCGCTCACCACTTCCTTGCTGAGCCCGGCGTGTTCCCTCATCTCGAACAGCAGCGCTGCCAGCCGTCGCAACTGGACGGTGAGCACGGTGCGCTTGCCTGCCATGGCGCGCGACCCCCTCGGTGCACTCCGGAAGAACGCATTCTCACGCTCCGACACGGGTAAGAGTGGACCGAGCATACCGCTTCGTACGCTCCGCGATAGCAATAGGTTCGATTCCGCGCGATAAATCAGGCGTCCGGGAAAGGAAGATCCGGGAGCGCGGTTTTGTACAGCCATTGCTCCCACAGCGGGCGGAACGACGTTTCGCTGAATCGCTCCGCGAGTGCCGCGAATTCCGTGGTGTCGACGGTGGCGTGCCGGTGGCGGGCGGTCCAATTCCGGAGGAGAGTGAAGAATTTCGGATCGCCGAGATACCGGCGGAGCGCGTGCAGGGTGAGCGCGCCGCGCTTGTAGACCCGGTCGTCGAACATGGCGCCCGGTCCCGGGTCGCCGATCACGATGTCCTGCGGTGCGCGCGACAGGTGCTGCCAGGCCGCGCGGGCCAGGGCGTCGGCGCTCGGGCCGCCCGCCGCCTCCGACCAGATCCACTCGGCATAGCAGGCGAAACCCTCGTGCAGCCAGATGTCGCGCCAGCGCCGCACCGTCAGGCTGTTGCCGAACCACTGGTGCGCGAGCTCATGTGCGATCAGTCGCTCCGAACCGCGTTCGCCGTCACAGTGATTGGCACCGAAGATCGACAATCCCTGTGCCTCCAGCGGGATTTCGAGCTCGTCGTCGGTCACCACCACCGTGTAGCCCTCGAACGGGTACGGACCGAACCGGCGCTGGAATTCCGCCATCATGAGCGGCTGCCGCGCGAAGTCGTGCTCGAACCGGGGCAGCAGCTTCGGGGGCAGGATCGCCTGCATCGGCGGCTCGCCGCTCGCGGCCGGGTGGATGCGGTAATTCCGGTACGGCCCGATCTGCACGGTCGCCAGATAGCTGGACATCGGCTCGGGCTGCTCGTACACCCAGGTGGTCTGGCTGGCCTTGACCCGCTTGTGCGTCAGAACACCGTTGGCGACAACGTAATACGGGGAATCGGCGGTGACCGAGATGCGGTAGCTCGCCTTCGCGCCGGGATGATCGTCGCACGGAAACCACGACGCCGCCCCGTTCGGCTGGCCCGACACCAGCACCCCGTCGCTCAGCTCCTCCCAGCCCACCTCGCCCCAGGGGCCGTGCACGGGCCTGGGTGTGCCCCGGTAGTGGACATCGATGGTGAGCGCTCCGCCCGCCGGAATCTGCTGCGCCGGAGCGAAGGTCAGCTTCCCGCGCTGATGGGTGTACTTGGCCGCCTTCGAGCCGTTGACGAAAAGCTTTGTGACGGTGAGCGATTGGGCCAGATCGAGGGAGAACCGGGGCCGCGCCCGCGTGGTCGCCGCGGTGATGACCGCGCGGCCCGCCAGCCGGTTGCTCGCGACCTTGTAGACCAGATCCAGCTCGTAGCGCGACACCCGATAGCCGCGATTGCCGTTGTGCGGCAGATAGTCATCGATCGGTTCGTCGGTGAGCTCGCCCGCCATCAGCCGCGCGCCTTCGCGTCCGGCCACGGCGCGATCGGGTTGCCCCACCAGCGCGTCGAGGGCGGCACCGTGTCGCCGCGCATCACCAGCGACGCCGGTCCGACCGTCGCGCCCGCGCCGATGCGCGCCGCGGGCAGCGCCACGCAGTGCGGGCCCAGCGTCGCTCCCGCATCGAGTATCACCGTATCCATGGCCATGATCCGATCATGGAACAGGTGGGTCTGCACGACACAGCCGCGTTCCACGGTCGCGCCGTCGCCGAGGGTCACCAGATCGGCCTCCGGCAGCCAGTACGACTCGCACCACACGCCACGCCCGATCCGCGCCCCCAGCCCGCGCAGCCAGATGTTCATCACCGCGGTACCGGTCGCGGCGCGCGCGAACCACGGCGCCGCAACGGTTTCCACGAAGGCGTCGGAGACCTCGTTGCGCCACACGAACGAACTCCACAGCGGATGCTCGACCTTCTCGATCCGCCCCACCATCAGCCACTTCGCCACCACCGCGCAGACACCGGCCAGCCCGCCCGCGACCAGCAGCACCACCCCGGACAGCAGCGCCGCGAACCAGTACCCGGTGTCCTCGGCCAGCCACGCCAGCGCGAACAGCACGCCCAGGCCGATGCCGAAGGTCACCATCACCGGAATCAGCCGGCAGGTCTCGACGATGGCGCGGGCCAGCTTCAGCCGCACCGGCGGATCGAAGGTGCGCGCGGTATCGGAGTCACCGGCCTTGCGCCGCAACCGAACCGGCGGACTGCCCAGCCACGACGACCCCGCCTTCGCCTTCTCCGGCGCGGCCGACAGCACCGCCACCAGGCCGTTCTTCGGCACCCGGCGGCCGGGCGCGGTCATCCCCGAATTGCCGAGGAACGCCCGCTTGCCGACCTTCGCCTCGCCGATCCGCAGCCAGCCGCCGCCGAGCTCGTAACTGGCGATCATGGTGTCGTCGGCCAGGAACGCGCCGTCGGCGACGACGGTGAACTTCGGCAGCAGCAGCACCGTCGAGGCCTCCACGCCCTTGCCGATCCGCGCGCCCAGCAGCCGCAGCCACAGCGGCGTGAGCAGGCTCGCGTACAGCGGAAACAGGAAGGTGCGCGCCGAATCCATCAGCCGCTCGGTGGCCCACGCCTGCCAGCCCGCCCGGCTGCGCACCGGATGGAACCCCGCGGTCAGGCCGATGCTCAGCAACCGGATGGCCACCACCGTCAGCACCGCGAACACCGCCAGGCTCAGCACGGTGGCGACCGGCAGGATCGCGAACGCGTGCCCGAGCGCGGCGGGCAGCGTCCGATCGGCGCGCACCCACCACGCGATGAGCGCGCCGCCCGCGGCCAGGCCCAGGATCGGCATGGCGGCCAGGGCGATCGACGTCAGCCCGAAGATCACCACCCAGTGCCCCGCGCGCGGCGGCGCCGCCGGGGGCCACGGATGTTCGGCCCTACCCACCTTCACCGCGGGCGACCCGGCCCACTCCTGGCCCGCCTTCACCTTGCCGAATACCGCCGAACCCGGTGCGACAACGGCATTCTTGCCCACCACCGCGCCGGGCAACAGCGTGGAGCGCGAGCCGACGACCGCGCCCGCGCCGATCCGGACGGCGCCGATGCGCACCACGTCGCCATCGATCCAGTAGCCCGCGAGGTCGACCTCCGGTTCGATGCTGCAACCGTCGCCGAGCTCGAGCATTCCGGTCACCGGCGGCAGCGTGTGCAGGTCCACCCCCTTGCCGATCTTGGCGCCCAGCGCCCGCGCGAACGGCACCATCCATGGTGCGCCGGAAAGGTTTTCGGCGCCGCTGGCCTCCGACAGTCGCACCGCCGCCCACAGCCGCAGATGCACCGAGCCGCCGCGCGGATAGCTGCCCGGCCGCACGCCGCGCAGCAGCAGCCGGGCCCCGGCGACGCACAGCGCCATCCGCCCGGGCGGCGAGATGAACAACACGAATCCCAGCAGCGCCCACCACCACGACAGCCCCGGAATCCACGGCAGCGCACCGGACCAGCGCGCGATATCGGTGACGATGCCCAGCCAGGTCAGCCACTGCAGCCCGGTCAGCGTGGTGAGCGGCACCAGCGCCAGCACCTGCGCCCACTGCGCGCGCCGCGGCGTCGGGGCGACCAGGCGCGGTTCCGCGGTGGCGACCGGGGCGGCCGCCTCCAGGAATTCGACCAGCGCGCCCAGGCGCGGCCGGTCGTACAGGTCCGCGACGGTGACGTGCGGGAAGCGTTCGCGCAGCGCGGTCACCAGCTGGGCGGCGGCCAGCGATCCGCCGCCGAGGTCGAAGAAGTCCGCGTCCGGCCCCGAAACATCCGCTCCGAGAATCGAAGTCAACAGTCCGGCGACCCAGCCCGCGGTGCCGGTCAGCCCGTGGCTCGGCTCGGGCTCCGCGCCGGGCGGCGGCCAGGGCAGCGCGTCGCGGTCGACCTTTCCCGATGTGCGCGTGGGTAATTCGTCCAGCAGCGCCAGGCGCGGCACCAGCGGCGCGGGCAGCCGCTCGGCCAGCAGGGCGCGGGCGTGCTGCAGATCGAAATCCGGTTCCGCGCTCGCCAGGTAGCCGACCAGAATCTTGTTGCCCGCCCGCGTGGTTCGCACGGCCGCCGCCGCGGCGGTGACACCGGGCAACTGTTGCAGCGCGTTGTCGAGCTCGCCGAGTTCGATGCGGCGGCCGCCGATCTTGACCTGATCGTCGGCGCGGCCGAGGAAGATCAGGCCCGCGCCCTCGTTGCGCACCAGATCGCCGCTGCGGTAGGCGCGTTCCCAGCCCAGCGACGGCATCGGCGCGTACTTCTCGGCGTCCTTGGCGGGATCCAGGTAGCGCGCCAGGCCGACGCCGCCGATCACCAGTTCCCCGGAATCGCCCTCGCCCACCGGATTTCCCGCGCCGTCAACCACCGCCAGGTCCCAGCCGTCCAGCGGCAGCCCGATGCGCACCGGGCCCCGACCGGTCAGCTCGGCCGCGCAGGCGACCACGGTGGCCTCGGTGGGGCCGTAGGTGTTCCACACCTCGCGCCCGCCGGTCCCGGCGAGGCGTTCGGCGAGTTCGGGCGGCACGGCCTCGCCGCCGAAGATGAGCAGCCGCACCGCCTCCAGCGCCTCCGCGGGCCACATCGCGGCCAGCGTCGGAACGGTGGAGACGATGCTGATCTCGCGGCGCATCAGCCACGGGCCCAGATCCATGCCGCTGCGCACCAGCGACCGCGGGGCAGGCACCAGGCACGCGCCGTGCCGCCACGCCAGCCACATCTCCTCGCAGGAGGCGTCGAAAGCGACGGAGAGCCCGGCCAGTATGCGATCGCCGGGGCCGATCGGCTTGTCCCGCAGGAACATTCGTGCCTCGGCGTCCACGAACGCGGCCGCGTTGCGGTGGGTTACCGCCACGCCCTTCGGGGTTCCGGTCGATCCGGAGGTGAAGATGATCCAGGCGTCGTCTCCGGGGGCCGGGGGTGCGGTGAAATCCGCACGGGCGGGGGCGTTCTCGGTGCGCTGGGCGGCGATACCGTCGGCGGTGACGATCGCGGTCACCGCGGCCTCGCCGAAGACCAGGCGGGCGCGCTCGTCGGGATCGTCGGCGTCCACCGGGACATAGGCGGCCCCGGCGTGCAGCACGGCCAGGATGGTGACATACAACTCACCGGTCGCCGACGGAATGCGCACACCGACCCGATCGCCCGCGCGCACCCCCGCGGCATGCAGTCGATCCACGGTCTCATCGATCTCGGCGAGCAGTTCGGCATAGCTGAGGACGTCCGCGCCGTCATCGATCGCGGGTTCGTCCGGATGCTCCCGGGCCGTCTCGGCGAGGATGTCGACCAGCGTGCGCGGCGGGGCGGCGTCGCGCGCCCGCAGTAACGGCGACGGCGTCGACACCCCCGACAGCTCCGAACCCACCGTCACGTCCCGTCCGCCTTCCCTTGGCCCCACACCTGTGGTCTTCAGTCCTACCGCGCCGGGGTTACCGAGGGGCAAATGCGGCATGGCCCCCACCCCCGGACCCGCGACCACCTACGAGCCTCGGCGGTAGGAACTACTCGGCTGGTGAGTATAAGCGCTGGTTCCTCGGCTATCCGCGCCGCGATGGGCCTTTGCTTGCGGGGGCAGGCTATCCGGTGTACCCGGTCAGTTTGTAAACCGTTGCGTTGCCGACCTGCTGGGGAGGTAGTCACGGTGCCCCGCCGCACTCCGGAGCCGCTACGCCTGTCCGAGTTCTCGGTCGAGTTCGGCGGTGGGTTTCGCGCACGGGCCCTGATGCGGTGGTGGGTCGTTGCGGGTGAACAGTTGCACGATGATCTGGCTGAGTGTTTGGGACAGGTTCTCGATCTGGTCGGCCACCGCCGCCCGGTCGGCGGGCGTGGGGGCCAGCAGCAGCTGTTCGGCTGCGCGCCATGCGTATTCACGCCAGGCCTGAATGACTTGGGTGAAGGACATGTAGACCATCGGTTCGAGATTCGCGCCCGCGCGCATGGTCGGATCGGCGTCTTCGTACATGCCGGTCAGGGCGGTGAGGACCTGGTGCTGATATTCGGTCAGCATCTGGCTGGCCCGTTCGTGGTCGCGTTTGCGGCTGGTGCCGTCGGGCGCGGTCACGCCGATGTCGGCGATGACGAACGGCAGATCCCGGGTGATGTGGGCGTTGTATCCCAGGACCGCGTCGGCCAGCACCGTCACCGAATGGGTGTCGGCGGCCTGGAACGCCTGCCGCCACGCGCCGGGGACCGCGTCGCGCCGCCCGTGGTAGTAGTCGTCGAGAGCTCGGAAATAGTAGTCGGCGAACTGGAGATCCCAATTGCGGAGGAAGGCAGGATCTTCGAACTCGCCCGGACTGCCGGTGATGTTCTTGGTGGCCCGGGTCGCCGTCAGATACGACAGCAACATCGGGGCATTATCGGAACAGGCGTCGATCATTTCCCGCCCCCGACGCTGCATTTCCTGAATGACATGGGTAATGCATTCGGGTCCCCCGCTGGGGCACGGCGTGGCCTGCGGGGTGTGTGGTACGGGAAGGGGCGGCAGCTGGCGAGCCCACGGAATGTAGCGCCCGTCCGGCCCGAACAGCTGGCGCGTGATCTCGGCCAATGCCTGGATCGGCGGCAACCCGGCGACTGTCTGCAAGAGCCCGGAACCGACGGAATTCTGCGGCTGCGCCGGAGGTTGCGCGACCGCGACGGGATTGCCGAGCGTAACGAGTGCCAGAACTACGACCAGAGCGCCCATGGCTGTTCGCATACACGCATTCTTCGACCGCACTCGCCGGACGCCGCGGTATACGGTGTACTTCCGATCCCCGGACCGTCCTTGACGGGCGCAGCAAAGTCTCGGGAATCCGACCGTCAGCGGATCGTTTCCGCGGCGGAGAATCCTGCGTGCGGCGTGTCGCGCCGCCATCGGCGACGGCCTGATTCCCGAACCGCTGCGCCGAACGCACGACACCGACACTGCGGCAAGGATTCCGCTACGCCTGCGGTGACACGCTGCCGTGCTCGATGTCGGCACGGTGTCGACGACACCGCCCCGGGCGCGAAAGTGGTGGTGCCGATTCCGGGTGGAAAAGCCGGGCGCGGACGGGTGTGCAGGAATAGGGTGGTGGCGTACTGGTCGTAACGTTTGGCGAGTCGCCGCGGGTCGGCGGCTCGCGTGGTGATCGGCACCTCGTGCGCGGCCACCGCGAGGAGAGGCGCTTCATGTCAGACAGCCGTGGCCGGGCGGGGTCGCGCTTACCGACCACCATCGATATCACCACGGCGCACGAGGCGCGCTTTTACGATTACTGGCTCGGCGGCGTGGACAACTACCCGGCCGATCGCCGGCTCGGCGACGAGATCGCCGCGCACATCCCCGGTATTCGGTCCATGGCACGCACCAATCGCGCCTTCCTCGGCCGCGCCGTGCACTATGCGACCACCGAGCTGGGCATCACCCAGTTCCTCGATATCGGTACCGGCCTGCCGACCGCGCGCAATGTGCACGAGGTGGCCCAGGACGTCGACCCGACGGCCCGCATCGTCTACGTGGACAAGGACCCGCTCGTCCTCGCCCACGCCCGCGCCCTGATGGCGAGCACCCCGCAGGGTCGGACCGCGTTCATCCACGCCGATCTGCACGACCCCGAATCGATCCTGACCGACCCGATCCTCACCGACACCCTCGACCTCGGCCGTCCCGTCGCCATCATGCTCGTGGCCATCATGATGTACTTCCGCGACGCCGACGACCCGCACGGCATCATCGCGCGACTGCTTAACGCGGTGCCCTCCGGCAGCACCCTGACCATCAGCCACCCGACCCAGGATTTCGATCTACAGGGCGCGACGCAGGCGGCGCGAGCCTGCGAGCATGCCGGTATCACAATGGTGCCGCGCACCCGCGCCGAGATCGAAAGCCTGTTCACCGGAACCGAAATCGTGGAGCCGGGCGTGGTCACGCTGGAGAACTGGCGCCCAGAGCTCGCCGAAGCACCCATCTTCGATGTCGAGCCACACATCGGACCCGCCTGGGCCTGGGCCGGGGTGGGCCGCAAGCCCTGACCGGATGTGGCGGAATTCCGGTACAGGTCGGCAGATTATCGGAAGCGTGACAGCTCCCGAGAAGTTGATCATTAACGAGTGTTGGTGACCCGTGGCCCCGCCGATCGGCAAAAGCCCACTGCCGGAACGGCTCTGGCGATCCCGCCGCTGGCGGAGTTGCGGGAGCGGCGGAGCGCGAAATGGCGAACCTTCGCGGTGGATGTACTGCCGCTTCTGATGGCCGAAATGGATTTGCCGTTGGCGGAGCCAGTGGTGCGGGAGGCGGTCGAGCGGTCCGATACCGGTTATGCGGCACCGACTTTCGACCTCGCGGACACGGTTCGCGGGTATGCCGAGCGGGCGTGGGGCTGGCGGATCTATGCCGGGCAGATGCGCATGTTCGCCACAGATCCTGACCGAGGCCGTGCACCGCATTGCCGCCGCCCGCTGACCCGACAACGACCGACCATCGACCCCGAACAGGAGACATGATGACCTCACACAACGACCGGATTCGTGAGCAGTTCCGGTTGCAGGCACCGACTTTCGAGAATGCCGGGTTCTCCAACCGCGGACTGGCCTGGATTGTGGAGCAGGTGGCACCGCGTCGCGAAGATATGGTGCTGGATGTTGCTGCCGGTGCCGGACATCTGGGTCGTGCTCTGGCACCGCTGGTTTCGCACGTCAGCGCCATCGACTTGACTCCCGAGATGCTCGTCCAGGGCCGCCGGTTGGCCGACGAATCCGGCCTGCGCAACATCGCGTTCTGCGTGGGTGACGCCGTGCGGCTGCCGTGGCTGGATCGGCAGTTCGATCTGGTGGTGTGCCGTCTGGCCTTGCATCAGGTCGCCGATCCCGCGGCGGCGGTGCGTGAGATGGTGCGGGTGACCCGGCCGGACGGGCGGATCGGCATCACCGACATGTTCGTTCCCGCAGCGGAATTGGCGGACGAGACCAACCGCCTCGAGCGGCTGCGCGACCCCAGCCACAACCGCACCCTGGCCCGCGAGGAGATCCTGGCCATGGTCGAAACCGCTGGCGCGGAAGTGGTTTCCGAGGCATTCGAGGATTTCGGTCTCGGCCTCGACGACTGGCTCGACCGCACCCAGACACCGGACGATGCACGCGCGCAGATCCTTTCGCGATTCGCCGAAGAACTCGACGGCGGCCCGGCCACCGGATTGGCACCGTCGCGTACCCCCGACGGCAAGATTCGTTTCATCCACCCGTGGATCACCGTCACGGCCACGCCGCATCCGGGGGTGCGGTAGAGCCGGTGTCTCGGCGGTTGGTCGAGCTCGGTCATGTGATTCGCGACGGCATGATCACCTACCCGGGCATACCGGGGCCGACGATCCCAGCGTCCGGCACTGGTCGGTATCGACTCGCTCAATATCGACGGCACTCGTCCCGCGCATACCGCGCCGCTGGCCGCGGGCATCCCGATCGTGGAGCACCTGTGTGGGTTGAATCGGTTGCCGCCGAACGGGTTCCGCTTTCATGCCGCCCCGCTGGCCGTGGCCGGAATGGGCGCCGGGAAGACCGCGCCCTGCGGATCGCCGTCGCGGACGCCGAACCGCGACCGGTCCCGCGCCACTCCCCGCCCCCCAGCGGTGGCGCAACCGGTCTCGCCGACGGGGGACCTCAGGCCGGTGGTGGTGGGGCGTCCGATGGCTCGGACGAGTAGCGCGGAAGGTGCTTGCCGAGGATGTCGGCCAGCTCCTGGGCTCGCAGGACCAGGTCTTCCCGGTAGGTGATGATGTTGTTCCAGTACAGGCAGAGGGTGCCGCGCCGGGTGCCGCCGGTGCACACCGGCAGGCCCATCCAGCTGCGGAAGCCTTCGGAGACAACGAGGTCGGCCACGGATCGGAAGAGCGGATCGGTTCGGGCGTCGGCCACGAAGACGTGCTGGTTGTGCTTGATTACATTGGGGAGGACGATCCCCTCGGCCTGACCTTTGAGGCAAATTTCTTCGACGTAGCGAGAGGAGAGACCCCGCCAGCGCATGGTGGGCGGCCACGGGGACAGCGCCGAATCGGCGGGCCCGATGTTCCCGTCGGCCACGTGGACTCGGTCGGCGCCCAGCGACGCGGTGGCCACATCGCAGGCGAGGTCGAGCAGTTCCGCGGTTGATCGTCTCGACGACGTGCGTCGAGACCGACTCCTGGATTCCAGGTCCCTGCTCGACGTGGCGCACGTAGAACTCGAGCGCATCGCTGTCGGAGTCGAACGACGCCGCGACGATCAGTTCGTAGCCGCCTGTGGTCAGGTGGACCTCATCCACCTCGGGCATCGACGCCAGGCGATCGGCGACGACGAACCGCTGCCCCGACTCGACCCGCAGCATCGTTGCAAGACGACGAGTTCGGCGAGATCGTCCGCGGTGAAGGTGGTCAGTGTGGAGTCGGGGAGCACGTTCGACAGGGCGTCGCGGGGTACCAGCTCTCGTGCAATAGAATTCATGAATCTCTTTCTCGATGATCGGAATCGCGCTCGCGCGCTGTGCAGTACAGTCCCTGCCGCTGCGGCACAGTCAAGTCGGACGATGCGGCACACAGGATCGGTCGGCACAACGTCTCCCATAGATCGAGCAAGCACTCGGGTTGGCTTGGTTTCGGCGACAGTCCGACTTACGGCGGTTTGTCGTGATCGGTTGTGGGTCAACGGTCATGGTGGCGGGTAGAGGCGGATCCCGACGGCGGGGCTCAGCCTCAACCTGCCGCCGTCAGCGCCCTCCATGCCTTTCTGGAACGCGAGTGGGCCTGCGGAGCGGCGTATTCGATTCGCCGACGCGCCTCGGAGGCACTGATCCGCAGTAGATCACTCAACAGCTCCGCTGTGTCGCGGTAACCGGTGTCGGCGGCGAGACCACGGCGCTCGGCCTCGGCGACGGCCGCGACCATGGCCGCCCCCAGCCGACGCCGACGGCGTTCGGTCTCGACGAGCGTGCGCAACAAATCGACATCGGCCAGTTCCGACCATTCCCGCGCCGGAGCCTCCGGTGCCACTGCAGTCGAATGTGTGTTCACGCGCACCAGCTTACCGCACCGCTAGAACATATGTTCGATCATCGCCGAGTGCAGTCGGTCGTCCCAGGGTGTTGCCGTGTCGCGGCCGGTGAGCGGGATTCGTGGGATGCCGGACGACACAGCCCGGATGTAGTCGGTGGCACCGCCATCCGGTCCCTCCGAACTTCCTACTGGCACAGTGACTATCACCATAGACTCGGGTACCGACAGCGAATCGTTTCGCGCCGGAGGCGTTGTGACAGCACAGGGCGGCGAGACGTCGGCGGCATGGGCAGGATTGCGGGCGACGAGTATCTGAATGTCGATATGTGGACGCCGGGTTCGGTGGTGTCGTAGCCCGGTCCGAAGGGAGGTCGGTGATTCCAGCGGCATCGGGGCGGTGTGGCGGGGGCTGCGGCGGGTGTGTGCGGTTGGACGCCGGGATCGACAAGGAGATCGGTACCGGCAAGTTTACGATGGCCGAGCTCGAAGGGGAGGAGCAGAGCCTGGAGCGGCTACGTCGCTGGCATCGCGACATCAAGGCGCGTGATGTCTTCGGTGCACCCGCCGCTGTCGAGGCCGATCGGCAGCTCGAGCACTGCGTCGACCGCCTGGCCGACTACACCGAGCGGGTCTTCGCGGCCCTGCGGCCGCCGCGATGGCCTTCGCTCGCGTGTACTTCGCCGCGCACTATCCGCAGGATATGCTCGCCGGTCTCGTTCTGGGGGCGGCGGTGAGTCGGGCCGGGTTCGCGCTGGCGTGGCGGGTGCTGGCGCTCGCCGCGCGCACATCGTTGCGTGTTCTGTTCACGGCCGGGTCACCGGTCGAATCGGCTGCTGGACAGCGGTATTCGCGGTGAGCGCCGGACCGGTCGCCGAGGTGCCGCGGGCACGATTGCTGCCGTTGTACGCGGCTGGGTTCGTTACCGCGTTCGGCGCGCACAGCATCGCTGCCAGCCTCGGCGGCTACACCCACGCCGAACACGCGAGCCTGCTGGCGCTGGGTATCCTGCTGGCGGTTTACGACGGTGCGGAGGTGCTGCTCAAGCCGGTGTTCGGGGCGTTGGCCGAC
This sequence comes from Nocardia terpenica, assembly GCF_013186535.1. Classification (NCBI taxonomy): domain Bacteria; kingdom Bacillati; phylum Actinomycetota; class Actinomycetes; order Mycobacteriales; family Nocardiaceae; genus Nocardia; species Nocardia terpenica. Next base: position 1,596,791 of record NZ_JABMCZ010000005.1, on the reverse strand, counting down.
CGCGTCGGCGCCCGCCCGGTCCTGCTCGGCGGGCTGGCCGCCTTCGCCGTGGCCTCCGGGGCGTTCGTGCTGGCCGGTAATCCCGCGTTGGTCGGGGTGGCCCGGTTGGGGCAGGGTGCCGCCGCGGCGGCGTTCTCCCCGGCGGCCGGGGCGATGGTCGCCCGGCTGACTCCGGGCAGCGGGCACGGTCGTGCGTTCGGCAGCTACGGCGCGTGGAAAGGGCTCGGCTACACCCTCGGTCCTCTCCTGGGTGGCCTGCTCGTCACCGTCGGCGGCTACACCCTGCTCTTCGCCGCCCTCGCCGTTCTCGCAACCCTCGTCGCGGTCTGGGCCGCGCTCGCCGTTCCCGCCGTGCCGGTGCTGCCGCGAGCCCGCCAGACCGTGCTGGATCTGGCCCACCGCCTCGCCGATCGCGGCTTCCTGGGCCCGACCGCCGCACTGGCCGGGGCCACCGCCGCACTGGCCGTCGGGGTCGGGTTCCTGCCGGTGGTCGGGGCCGGACACGGACTGGGCCCGCTGGCCACCGGTACGGCGGTGTCGCTGCTGGCCGCCACCGCCGCGCTTGTCCAGCCCCGTGCCGGTCGCGCCCGCGACGCCGGACGCCTGCGCGACCACGCGGGCATGACGGCCGGGCTCGTCCTGGCCGCACTGGGTGTCGCCGCGGCCCCTGTCGTGCCCGGGGCCGTGGGCATCGTGCTCGCCGCGGTCGTCGTCGGGGCCGGGACCGGTCTGATCACGCCGCTCGGATTCGCGCACCTGGCCGCCACCACGCCACCGGAACGGCTCGGCCAGACCATGGGTGCCGCCGAAATCGGGCGCGAACTCGGCGACGCCGGTGGCCCGTTGCTCGTCGGCGCGGTCGCCACCGCCGCCACCGTCGGCCTCGGACTGCTCACCCTCGCCGGACTGCTCATCGTCCTCGCCGCCCTCATTGCCACCGCAATCCCCGCCACCGAAATGAAACGCCCGTAACTCGGCGTGGGTCGCGGGCATGAAGCTCAGATTCAAGATCGTCAAGCGGACTCGACGGCTCGGCCGGAATGCGGTGAGGACGGTTTCTCGGCGACGATGAGCGCATAACCGAGTCGGCCGTCGGTGACCGCTCGGCGGGCGGCGCGCACATACGGGACGGCCGCGGTGGGGGTGAGGTTCGCGGCGGTGAGGGCCTCGGGTGCGGTGATGCGCAGCAGGTTCAGGCGGGCCTGGATGTGGTCGATCATGGTGGTGATCGCGGTGTCGTGGTGGTCGACGGTCGTGACGCGCAGCCCGGCCGCGGCCAGCAGATCGAGGTATCCGGTCACGGGGCGCGCGTCGGCGATACAGGCGATATGGGCGGCGAGATCGGTGAGTTCGGCGGGCAGGCCGGAGTCGGCGACGGTGACATCGGTGATGCCCAGGCGTCCGCCCGGTCGCAGGACACGAGCGAATTCGCTTGCGGCACGAGGCTTATCGGGAAACAGGCACAGGGCGCATTCGCACACGACGGCATCGAACACGCCCGCGGCGAACGGGGTCGCTTCGCTGTCGGCGTGCTGAAACCGGACCCGGCCGGTGAGCCCCGCCGCCTCCACCGCCGCCTCGGCACGCGCGAGAATCGGTGCGGCGAGATCGATTCCCTCGACCTCGACCCCGTATTCGGCGGCCAGCAGGACCGCGGTCGCACCCGGGCCGCAGGCGATGTCGAGTACCCGCTGTCCCGGGCGCAGCGCCAGCCGATCGGCCAGGCGACGGGTGAGGCGCGCACCGCCGGGATGGTAGGAATCGCCGAGCAGCAAGGCGACCGCATCGCGTTCATACGCCTGGACGCAACAGGTTTTGATGTCGGCGGGGTCCGGACCGGTCATGGCCGCGGCTGTCTCGGCACGGCGCGGTGGCCGGTGTTGGTCGAGTCGGGAGCCGGTCGCCCCGGCCGGTCGGATCCGTTGCGGGCGATCATCGATCCGCGTGGTGACAGGGTGAGCAGCGGTTGCAGCTCGGTCGCATTCGGTACCGGATCCGCGGTGGCGACGCCGGTCAGGTCGGCGCGGACCTGTTCGCGGTAGCCGACGCTGTTGTAGGCGCAGAAGGGAATCAGCCTGCCGTCCGGGGTGATCTCCTCGACGCAGCATTTCATGAGTTGTTTGACGTTGAGGGTGTAGGGGTCCTGGAAGTCCTGGACCACGATCATGAAGGCGCGGTCGGTGAGTTCGCGGGCGGCCGCGGGCAGGTCGATCCCGCAGCCGCCCGGCCCGCACGCGATCGCCTCGGCGGCGCGGGCGAGTTTCTCGTCGACGGTCGGGGTTCCCATGAACGCCGAAGCGCTCCACAGCTTTTCCAGAGCCTCCCGCACGGACAGGTCGGGCAGGGCACGGTTGGTGACGTAGTCGAGATAGTCCTCGAGCTGTAGCAGCCGCGGGATCGGGATCACCGTGTGATCGGGCTCGCCGGGTGTGCCGTCGGTGATCAGATAGGTGATCGACCGGCAGGTGGGAAAACAGCACGGCACCGGGAAGAAGTCCGAGGGGGCGAGCCACTGCGGCAACTGTTCGGCGATGGCGTCGATGACATCCGGATTGGTCAACCGTTGCAGTGGATCGAATTCCAGATGCCGTCCGGAATGGGTGACCGGCTGAAACGCGATCGCCCGCACCGCAGGATGAGCCAGCCCGTATTCGACGATCGCACCGATCTCGTGCTCGTTGACCCCGCGCTCGATGGCCGCGGCGAGGGTGACGATCAGCCCGGCGTCGGCGCAATTGTCCAGTGCCCGTTGCTTGATCGTGCGCAGATCTTTTCCGCGAATACGCAGATGGGTCTGTTCCTCCAGCCCGTCGAACTGCAGATAAATGTTGAGCACCTTGCCGTTTCGGCCATTGCGATCGGCGAGTGCGGCAACAAAATTGCGATCGGAGGCGAGCCGGATGCCGTTGGTGTTGATGGTGATGGTGCGGATCGGCGACGCCTGGGCCATGTCGATGAAGTCCAGTAGATTTTTGTGGATGGTCGGTTCGCCGCCGGAGAACATCACCACCTCCGGCTCCCCCTCGGCGGCGACGAACGCATCGATCATCCGCCGACACTGCTCGTGCGTGATCGAATACCCGGGATCGAAGACCGGACGCGAAGCGTCTCCGTTGAGGGTGGTGGTGGGAGACGGGCGGGGTTGATGCCCGGAGTCGGCGAAGCAGATCGGGCAGTCCAGATTGCAGCCGGTATTCACCTCGATCAACCCCAGGCAGGCGTGCTGCTTGTGGTCCGGGCACAACCCGCAGTCCGACGGGCAACCGTCACGGATCTCGGTCTGGAACGCCAGCGGCAACGTGCCGGGCTTGTTGAACCGCGACATCGACAGGTACGCCTGCGCATCGCCGTAGACCAGGGCCTCGAACCAGCCGTGCTCACGGCAGCGCTTGCCCAGATATACCTTGTCGTCGCGAATATTGACCTGCGCATCCACCACCGTCTTGCACACCGGGCAGATGCTCTTGGTGTACTCGACGAACACCTCGTCGCGATCGGATCGCACCGTTGTCACCCAGCCTCCATCCTCCGCAATACCGTGCCGTCCACCTCACCCATGAGGACACGAGTTGTCACCGAGACTGTTGCCCTGCTGACAGTCTGCGCCGACACACCGCTCCACGCCGACGCTTCGCCGACCGCCTCGACAGCCGATCCTGTTACCCGGCTGACAGTTCACCAGCACCGGTACCCGACCCGGCGGTTGAATTGCCTGAACAACGGCGACAAGGAGGTATGCGGCAGATGATGCGCGCGATCTGGAACGAGACGGTGATCGCCGAGTCACCACGGACGGTGCGGGTGGAGGGCAACGACTACTTCCCGCCCGAATCGCTGCACCGGCAGTACTTCGCCGACAGCCCCAGCCGGTCGCTGTGCCCGTGGAAGGGCCTGGCCAGCTACTACAACGTCATCGTGAACGGCGAGGTGCACCCCGACGCGGCCTGGTACTACCCGAAACCGAGCCCACTGGCCCGGAAAATCAAGAATCATGTTGCCTTCTGGGGCGAGGTCCAGGTCGAGGGCACCCAGGAGAGGGCCACGACCGAGGCCACCGCCATCGAATCCACCGACGACCAGCGCCCGAGTTGGCTGGCGCGACTGACCGGACGGGGCGCCCCGCGGTGAACCAGACGGTGTCGCGCCTGTCGAATACCTCCGACAGCATTTCATTCGCCGGACAATCGCGAATCTTCAGCTATCTTCCAGATGTCACGTCGATGAATTGGCCACCGTTCGGTATTTCGTGCAGTAGCGGAGGCAGACATGAATCGCAGAACACTGTTTACCGGCCTGACCGGGGGCGTTGGCCGCCGTCGGCGAGCATCTGCGCGATCTGCCCGAGGTGTCCAGCCGCGGCGGACTGCTCGACACCGGCCTCGATATCGCCGCACACCAGGTGAACCTCGCCGGTCGAACGCTGACTCTGGATGCCTACAACGGTTCGACACCGGGCCCGATCCTGCGCATCCGCCCCGGCGACACCCTGCGGATCCTATTGCGAAACCTGATGCGGCCCATGGGGATACCGTTGAACACCATGCCACCGATCTGCGCGTCCATGCCCGATGAGGCCCGGCACGATCTGGCCGGGTGCGTGTCTCCGGCCGTCCACAAAATGGTGACCGGCGAGACGGGGCCGCAGAAAATGGTGGCCACCAATATCCACACCCACGGCCTGCAGGTGTCGCCGGAAGGCAACGCCGACAACATCTTCGTCCGCATCGACCCGCTCGGACAATTCCAGTACGAGTACCACATCCCCCGGGACCAGCCCGCCGGAATGCACTGGTACCACCCGCATTTCCACGGCTCGACCAGTCACGCCGCCTGGAGCGGGCTGGCGGGCCCGCTCATCGTGCAGGGCGATATCGACGCCGTGCCCGAAATCGCGGATATGCGCGAGCGCGTGCTGGTGGTCGACGAGCTGTGGGTCGGCGACGACTCCGGTGAGGTTCCGACCGTGCTGGTGGTGCCGATCGGCGGACCGGTGCCGTTCAACGGCATTCCCGCGGTGCCGTCGAGCATGATGTTCACGGTGAATGGGCAGCTGATGCCCGAGATCGAGATCCGGCCCGGCGAAACCCAGCGGTGGCGGCTGCTCAACGCCAACCCGCACCGCGCTCTGTGGCTGCATATCGACGGCCACGACATCCACCAGATCGGCCAAGACGGTATCCCCTTCGCGGCCCCGAAACGGCTGCCGCACGTGATGCTGACGGCAGCCAATCGAGTCGAGTTCATCACCCGGGGCGGCGAACCCGGCCGATACCGGATCTACGCCGAACGCTATGACCAGGGTCATCCGGGCGGGCCCCGGCCCCGCGTACAACTGGCCACACTCGTGGTCGCCGGTCCGCGGGCCGACGGCCGGATCCCCGCGAGACTCGTCGAGCCACCCCGGATGCCGGACTTGCCGGTCGTCCGGCGGCGCACGCTGAAATTCTCCGGCGACATCTCCGGGCGCACCGGCGCCGGAGTCGTCTTCCGCATCGACGACAAGGAATACGACATGGACCGCATCGATCAGGAGGTGGAGGCGGGAACGGTCGAGGAGTGGACCATCGTCAACGACGACGTCTTCCAACACCCGTTCCATATCCACGTCAACCCATTTCAAGTGGTCGATGTGCGGGGCATCCCGCTCGGGGACACCTCCTGGGGCTCCCCGGATCCGGCCGTCTGGTGGGACACCTTCCGGCTACCACCCAAGGGACAGTTCACATTACGGACCTACTTCCGGCCCGACGCGACCGGCAAAACCGTCTACCACTGCCACATCCTGCCCCACGAGGACAACGGCATGATGGGCAACATCCTCATCCGCCCGGCCGCCGGACACTGAGTTGAGTCACCGCCTGAGCGCTATCGGAACACTCACCGCCACAATGGTTCTCGGTGCCACGATCGCGAGCGCCGCGCCTTCCGACGAGGACGGCCACCAGCCGCTGACCAACGACCACGCCTACGTGTTCAACCAGCAACTGCGCGACAACATCGGCTGGTGGAACGACTCCTGGATGCCGCAGACCGTCCCCGACGGCGCTCACATCCAGATCCAACTACCCAGCGACCCGGTGCAGTGGACACCCGACACCGGCGACACCTGCCAGCCCAGCCCCACCCTCGTCCACCTCGACCAGCTCACCCGCAGCCGAGTCGACCTGCTGGGCTCGGATCGATTGCCCGATGACGGTCGTATCACCGGCAGCTCCGCCATCTCCGTCTTCGACTACCGGGTCACCGGAACCGGCGTCGCCGCACTGTGTTTACGTCCACGGCCCGCCGACGCCGACCCCGACGTCCTCGGATTCCCACCCGGCACACCACCGTTGTATGTACTCACCGTCCTGGTCGGAGTGCCGCAGGCACAGCCGTGATTCGGCGATGGCGTTCCGCCGCGATCGGAGATGCCCGACTGCGGCGGCCGGAAGTGTGGCAGAACGGCGAGTGGACCCCTGGCAGCAAGGAAGCGTGCTCGTATGACATACACAGATTGCGACCTGTTGGTGATCGGCGGCGGCTCGGCCGGACTCGCCGCCGCCGAAACCGGTGTGCGTGCCGGTGCCTGGGTGCTGCTGGTGGCCGATGGTGAGATCGGCGGGGACTGCACCTTCACCGGATGTGTGCCGTCGAAGACCCTCATCGAGGCCGCCGCCCAAGGGTTGTCCTACTCGGAGGCCGCGGCACGGGTGCGGGCCGTGATCGACCGTATCGCGGCGACCGAGACCGCGGATGTGTTGCGGAAGCGAGGAATCGAGGTCCTGCGCGGGCGCGCCCGCTTCACCGCCTCCCGCCGCGTCGACGTCGACGGTCGCTCGATCTCGTCCGCCCGCATCGTCATTGCCACCGGCACCGTGCCCGCGGTACCGCCCATCGATGGGCTCGCCGACGTTCCCTACCTCACCACCGACACCGTCTTCGAGCAGAGCGATCCACCGGACTCGTTGGCCATCCTCGGTGGCGGGCCGACGGGATGCGAATTGGCGCAGGCATTGTCCCGGCTGGGCGTGCGAGTGTCGGTGGTGGAGTCCGCGCCTCGGCTCCTACCGGGTATAGACGCTGACGCGGCCGCGATCATCACCGAAGTCTTTGCCCGCCAGGGAATCACCGTGCACACCGACATCACCGTCAGGGCCGTATCGGGCGACGACGGCACCGTGGTGCTGCACATCTACTCGGGACCGGACATCACCGCTCAGCGCCTGCTGGTGGCAACCGGGCGTCGCCCCGACACCACCGGACTGGGTCTGAATGTGGCCGGAATCCGCACCGGCGCAGGAGGTTTCATCTCTGTAGACCGGCATCTCACCACCACGGCACCCGGCGTCTACGCGGCCGGTGACATCACCGGACACCTGCTGTTCACCCACGCCGCGTACGAGATGGGCCGGGTCGCGGCCGGTGCCGCGTTACATCGGTGGCGCAGGCCAGTTTTCGATCCGACGGTGATCCCATCGGTGGTGTTCACCGATCCCGAGATCGCCACCGTCGGCACGGCCGAATCCGAGATCGCCGACCCGCGCGCCCGGATGGCGTACCTGCGCATGGATCGGGTCGACCGCGCGATCACCGCCGACCGCACCGACGGTTTCGTCAAACTCCTCGCCGGTCCCCGCCGCATCCTCGGAAACACCGGCGGCGGAAGGGTTCTCGGTGCCACCATCGTCTGTGAACGGGCGGGCGAGCTCATCCACGAACCCGCCCTCGCCCTGCGTACCGGCATGTTCACCGGCCGCCTGGCCCAAACCACCCATGCCTACCCCACCTGGTCGACCGCTATCCAACAGGCCGCGGCCCAATTCTTCGGCTACGGCCCCACACCCCGCGCGATCACATATCGGTGACCGCCGTAGGAATCAGCGTCGCCACCACCGGGCCGGTGGCTGGCCACCGCTCGCGGCGGCCAATACCTCACGCACGCTCGGGTTCACCATCCCCTCGCCATTGACGAACACCGTCGGCACGGTCTCGTTGCCGTGCGCGACGGAGCGGACCCGGGCCGCGGTGCCGGGGTCCTCCCAGATGTCGATCTCGTGTAGCCGGAGTTCGGTGCGCCGCAGTTCTTCCCTCGTCAGTGGAGGTCGTCCAGGGCGGACTCGATGGCGCGGTGGAAGGTCGGATACGCGTAGATCATCTCCCGCAGCGTGCGCACCGGGACCTGCGCGTGCACCGCAACGACCAAGGCGGACAACACTTCTCCGCCGGTCGGCCCGACCGAGGTCGCACCGACCAGTACACCGCGGTCGGCGTCGGCGACGAGCTTGACGAATCCTTCGTTACCGGCCTTGTGGATCCAGCCGCGCGCCGAGGACGGAATCTGGCTCATCCCGACCGAGACCCGCACACCGGCGGCCCGCGCCTGCTCCTCGGTCAGCCCGACCCCGCCCACCTCCGGATCGGTGAACGTGACGTGCGGGACGGCCCGATAGTCACCGGATTCCGTTGCGGCACCGAGAATGTCGTTCGCGGCGATGCGTGCCTCGTACATCGACATGTGGGTGAACGCACCGTGCCCGGTCACGTCGCCGATCGCCCAGACACCGTCGGCGGCCCGCATGCGCGCGTCGACGGCGATCCGCCCGGCATGCTCGTCGAGCCCGGCCGCGCCGACACCCAGCGCTGCGAGATCGGTATGACGCCCCGCGGCCACCAGCAGGTGTTGCGCGTGGCGGATCTCGTCATTGTTCAGGCGCACGGCGAATCGGTGCCCGTCGTGCTCGACACGGGTGGCTTCGACCCCGGACAGCACCGTAATCCCCTCGGCGGCAAAGGCTTCCGCAAGCAATTCCCCCGCCTCGGGTTCATTGCGGGACAGCAGGCGGCTGCGCACGAGCATCGTCACCGCCGCACCGAAGCGAGCGAATACCTGGGCGAACTCACTGGCGACCGGTCCGCCACCGAGCACGATCAGCGACTCCGGCACCTCGGTGACCGCCACCGCGTCCCGATTGGTCCAGTACGGGGTCTCGGCGAGTCCCGGAATCGGCGGAATCGCCGGGGACGTGCCGGGGTTGAGCACGATCGCTTTGCGCGCGTGGAAGATTCGCGGCCCACCGGTGGTTTCCACCGTTACCTCATCAGGGGCGGTGATCCGTCCCCACCCGCGCACGAATCGGCCACCGGCCTTCTCGAAGCGCTCCACCGCCACCGTGTCGTCCCAATCATCGGTCGCCTCATCCCGAATGCGGGCAGCGACCGGCGCCCAGTCCGGTCGTACCGTCGCCGCACCGGCCAGCGCGTTCACCCGCCGCGCCTCGGCCAGGGTGTTGGCGGCCCGGATCATCATCTTCGTCGGCACACACGCGTAGTACGGGCATTCGCCGCCGACCAGCCGACCCTCCACCCCGACCACCTGGAGTCCGGCCTTCGCCAACCGACCCGCGGCGTCCTCACCGCCGGGCCCCATGCCGATCACCACCGCGTCCACTGTCTCTGCTGCCATCGTCACTCCTGTCAATTTCGTCCTATTTACTCAACGACAACGCGAGGCCGCCACGGACCGCCGACCGAGTGTCAGCGTGCTGACATATCCGGCGCCGACATCGACCCTGTCGGGTGGCGGTCGTATCCCGGGGACTACCACGACGACCGGCCGGGTATCACCGAAACCACGTTCGGTGAGCATCGAGCCGATGCCGTCCGTTGTCAGAATCTCGGCGGGGATGGCTCAGGCTTGTTGCTGGATGCCCCGCAGGCGATCCGGATTCTTGATATCGAGTGCGGCATACCCGATTTCGATGATTCCGTCGCGCTCGAACTCCTTCAGGATCTTGTTCAGCGACGGCCGCTGCACACCCAGCATCGCCGCCACTGTGCGCTGGGCCAACTGCACCGAGCCGTCCACCGATTCGTCCAGTAGCAGCTGCGCCACTTGCGCGGTCAACGGACGGCCCAGGATGCTGATCAACCGGGTCTGGGTGGCGGCCGTGCGCTGTGCGACGCTCGACAACCAGCGGCGCGCGATCGCCGGATGCCCGGCCAGCAGTTTCTCGAATGCCGTGTGCGACAGGTACAGACACGTCGCGCCGGTCAGCGCGCGGGCGGTGTACATCAGCGGCATATCCAGCAGCAGCGGGATATCGCCGTCCACATCGCCGGGCCGCAGCACGTCCACGACCGCACGACGCCGCCCGGATCCGACGCTGAGCTCGAGCTGTCCCTGCCGCACGATCCACACCCCATCGGCCGGGTTACCCGCGGCGAACACCACCGAACCCGCTGGCAGAGACTGGAATTCGAGCAGATCCGCCAGCGCCGCCAGATCGTCGGGCCGTAACGGCGCCGCGGCGCCCCGCCCGACACAACGGGCGATCCACGCGGCCTGACGCAACTGGTCCTCGCTGAACGACTCCCCGCCGAACGTGTGCAACAGATGTGTCAACGGCCCCTCGGATCGGTTCATCCACCGCCTCCAGAAATCGGTCGAATCATCGTGTCACCATGCCGCCAACCGTATCGACCAACGTCTCCGGCTGGACGGGGAGCTACAGATCTTCACTACACTTGATGCAGACGATGGATCCCGCCGGGATTCCTGGTCGGAACACCACGCGCATGTCGACGACCCGGAAGGGCACTCGGTGAAAACCTCCGGCAGGGCACTGCGATTGTCGATCTTCGTCGGGGAGAACGACGTGTGGCATCATCGCCCCGTCTACAGCGAAATCGTGCACCGTGCCCACAAAGCCGGGCTCGCGGGTGCCACCGTGCTGCGGGGTGTCGAGGGTTTCGGCGCGAGTTCGCGCATTCACACCGCTCACCTGTTCCGGCTCAGTCAGGACCTGCCGATGGTGATCGTCATCGCCGACGCCGAGGATCGTATCCGCGCGTTCCTGCCCCAGCTCGACGAGCTCGACCTCACCGGACTCGTCGTCCTCGACGACGTCGACACCATCCGCTACGAAACCAGACCCCGGCGACACGCGCCGTGACACTCGGCACAGTCGAAATGATCTCGGACAGGATCCGGGTTAACCTCTAGTGATGTGGCGGTGGGGCTCGCCACTCCGGAGACCCGGAAAACCGTGATCGCCCGATCGCCAACAGTCCCTACTTGACCAGCATGTCTGCCGTTCGAGTAGGAGCCTGTCGTGCCCGAAATCCGTCTCGCCGAATCCGGCGATCCCGACGTCGATCTGCGCTTTGCCGAGCAGTGCCGCGAATTGTTCCGCGACCACGGCGCCGTGCTGGCCGTCATCGCGGTCGGCGGCGGGCTCGGTGCCATCGCCCGCTATGGCATCGCCCAACTCCTGCCCACCCGGCCCGGGCACTTCCCGTGGGGCACGTTCATCACGAACGTGGCAGGCTGTTTCGCCATCGGTGTCCTCATGGTGCTCATCACCGAGGTGTGGTCCGCGCACCGGCTGATCCGGCCGTTCCTCGGCGTCGGCTTTCTCGGCGGCTTCACCACCTTCTCCACCTACGCCGTCGACACCCGCAACCTCCTCCAACCCGGTACCACCGCAACCGCTTTCGCCTACGCCGCCGGTACCCTGCTGTGCGCCATGCTCGCCGTCCTCACCGGTGTCACCCTGACCCGAATCACCGTGCGGCGGCGCGAGACTCGAGAGGACCGGCGATGAAGCTCACCGGATACGCCACTCGCTTGCAGATCTTCGTCGGCGAGGACGACATCTGGCACCACAGGCCCGTCTACCACGAGATCGTGCGCCGCGCCCGCGAAGCCGGGCTCGCCGGAGCCACCGTCCTGCGCGGCTGTGAAGGCTACGGCGGCCACTCGGTCATCCACACCACCCGGCTGCTCGACCTGACCGAGGACCTGCCCGCCGTCATCGTCATCGTCGACACCGACGACAAGATCCGCGCCTTCCTCCCCGAACTCGACGACCTCATCGGCGACGGCACCGTCCTGCTCGACGAGGTCGAAGTCATCCGCTACCAGGCCAAGACCCCGTCATGACCGTCGCACTCGTCTTCCTCGGAGCCATGATCGGCGCTCCCGCCCGCTATCTGGCCGATCGTGTCGTGCAGACCCGTCACGACAGCATCTTCCCCTGGGGCACATTCACGGTGAACCTGATCGGCTGCCTGATCCTCGGCGGCCTCACCGGCGCCGCCGCCTCCAGCCCGATCCTCGCCGTACTCGGCACCGGCTTCTGCGGGGCACTGACCACCTACAGCACCTTCAGCTACGAAACCCTGCGCCTACTCGAACAACGCGCCCACTTCTACGCCACCGTCTACGTCGCGGTCAGCGTCATCGCCGGTCTGGGAGCCGCACTGCTCGGCTACACCGCCATGCACGCCACTCTCACCTGATGGCAGGCACGGCATGCAGTACGAGCCCGCCCTATCAGGACGACGAGCCGGGAGATTCAGCGCAGGGTGAGCAGGAACGCCCTGGCCCCTGCCGCGTAAGCCTGGTGTAGATGGTCGGGATCAGGGTCGCCGGTTGCAGTGAAGCCGATGTTGTTGAACTTGGCGAAGGCGTGGTTGTCTCGGACGATTATCCCGTAGTACTCGACCACGCCCGCCTCGTCGCTGATGGCCCGCACGTCGGCGGTACGGCGTTTGCCTTGCAGCACAACGCCGATTCGATCGCCGGTGCGTAGGTTGCGGCCCCAGGCGAACGATGTACCGATCAGCAGCGACCCGTCGTAGCGGGTGTAGGCGACCGGTATGTCGTAGTGTTTGCCCGACTTGCGGCCCACGATGTGCAGCAACACCAGTCGTCTCCCCACGGCGATGGAGACACCCGGCACGCGAAGCAGCACGCCCACGATCCTGTTCACTACACGTTGCGAGGCCATGGTCCGAGCCTGACCCGCCGCTCGTGGGGAAGCCATATCTCCACGGTAGTCCCTCCGGGCGCCGTTCAGGGCCGGGCGATGTGCAGGCGGACCATGGGCAGGGTGTCGACGGATGTGCCGGTGGCGTGTTCGATGGTGGCGCGCAGGTTTTTCCACGCCCGGGGGTGCTGGTGGATGTAGTGGTCGAGGGCGGTGGCCGATTGCCGGTCGGTCAGCGGTGTCGCGGTGGCGGGCAGGGCGCGGCGGCGGCCGGTCCAGACTCGGACGCGGGGGTCGGCCCGGATGTTGCGGTACCACTGGGCGCGGTCGCCGAATCCGGAGACGATGACGTACTCGTCGGGTGCGGGATGGTCGACGACCTCGAGGACCACGTAGCGGCGGGCTCCGGTGCGTCGGCCGCGGTGTTCGAGCATGAGCAACCGGGTGCCGAACGCGACGCCGAGACCGGCGCGGTAGAGGCGGATGGGAGCGCGGACGAGCCAGCGGGTCCGCAGGGCGCGAGCCCCGAGTCCGGCGGCGGTGTCGGCGAGTGTCATCGGTGAGTCCTTTCCGAAGTCGTTGTGGTGGAGCGGGTCAGAGGGCGCGTTCGCGGACGACGCGGGCGATGTCGATGCGCCGCACGACGCGCAGCGCGGGCAGTTGTGACACGGCCGCGGCGGCCAGCACGGCAAGGACGGCAAGGGTGGGTGCTGCGATGCCGAGCCACAGGTGCAGGGTGAACATGTCACTGGTGAACGACCGCAGGAACATCCACGCGACACCGATTCCGGCGGCCAGCCCGAGGGGTGCGGCAAGCGCTGTGGCGGTGAGGTTTTCGGCCGCCACGGCGGCGGTGAGGCGGCGGATGGGCACACCGGCCGCGCGCAGGGTGGCCAGCTCGGTGGTGCGTTCGGCCAGGTTCACGGTCATGGTGACGTAGATGACGGTGAATGCCAGGACCGCCCCCAGGAGGAGCATGACGCCGATGAATATCCAGAACAGGGCGAGGAATCGGTGGAATTCGGTGTCCAGGGCGTGGGTGTCGGTGTAGGCGAGCACGCCGGGCAGGCCGGTCACCGCGGCGCGGACGGCGTCGTGGTCGGTGCCGGTGTCGAAGCGGAGCAGGTAGCCGTCCGCGGCGGTCGGTGCCAGCCGCGTGGCGGTGGAGTCGGTGGCGTAGAGCAGGGTGCCGAGTGGCTCGTCCACGAGCCCGGCCAGCCGGACCCGCTGCGGTGTGCCGAATGCCGGTGTAACAGTGAGGATGTCGCCGACATGTACGCCGAGCCGTCCGGACAGGGCGGACCCGGCGAGCACGCCGTCGGCGGGCAGGCCGGGTCCGCCGCTGGTAATGCGGAATCCGTGCATGCGGGTGTCGGGTGGCAGTCCGGTCAGCTGGGTCGCATAGGTTCTTCCGTTGGCCCGCACCGTGATCGGGGCGACTCGTTCGGGCTCGACAGCCGCCACTCCCGGCACCTGCCGCACCTGCGCGGCCGGGCCGCCGGTGCCCGGGGCGGCGATCACGGTGGCGTCTTCCCGGTCGACCTGCCCGAATTGGATGTTCACGACGTGATACATGCTGGTGACCATGCCGACCGAGGCCAGGATCAGGACCAGTGCCAGCACGGTGCCGGTCATCGTGGCCGCGGTGCGGCGGCGGTCCCGGGTCAGTGACCGCAGCGCCATGCGGGCGACAACGGGGAGGGCGGTCCAGCGCGCGGAGATTCGCGCCAGCGGGCCCGGGCGCAGCGGGCGGGCGCCGTCGCCGCGCATCGCCCGAGCGGGCGCGGTGCGCGCCGCGGCCAGCGCCGGTACCAGACCTGCCAGTGCCCCGGCGGTCAGTCCGAGCGCGAATCCGACTGCCGCGGTGGCGATCCGGTGCGCGACCACGGTGTCGGGGATGCCGACGGCGTGTGTGTAGGCCGCGGTCACCGCCGAGGTGACGACCGCGCCCGACGCGACACCGGCCACCGCGCCGACGGCGGCGACGGCCAGGCCGTAGGTGGTGTAGTGCCGGATCAGGGTGCCGCGGCGTGCCCCCATCGCCAGCAGCGTGCCGATCACGGGCCGCTCTGCTCGGACGAGGCGGGTGATCAGCACGTATTCGGCGATCCCGGCGGCGAGCAGGAACAGCAGCGGAAAGCCGACGGCGATTTCGGAGAACCCGTTGAGATCTTCGTGCAGGGCGGCATTCGACGGCTGGTCGGCGCGGCCGGTCACGTCGGTGGCGCCCGCCGCCCGCAGCAGGGTGGCGACATGATCGCGGTCGGATCCGGAGGCCGTCGGGTCCAGCGCGACCAGAGCCTGGTCGGGTCCTGGTCGGCCCGCCAGGCGCAGAGCCTGTGGCTGTGGGGCGAACACGATGGCGAACGTGTGCGGGTCGTCGAGCACGTCCTGGCGGCTGCGGGCGGGCCACAGGTATTCCGGGGAGCGGGCGATCCCGGTGACGGTCACGTCCTGCCAGGCGGTGCCGTCGTGGATCCGCAGTCGCGCGCCGACGCGCAGGCCGAAGGTATCGGCGGTGTGCTGTTCGATCACCACATCGCCCGGATGCGCGGGATCGGGCATTCGCCCTGCGGTGAGCGATATCTCGTCCACACCGGCGCCGGGGTCGGCGGGCAGGCCGGTGATGCGGCCGAGGAGTTTGGCGGCGTCGATGGTCATCGGCACATCGGCCTGAGTCCGTACCGCCACCCGGGCCACCCCGGGCGCGGTGCGCACGGCGTCGGCGAGCGCGGCCGGATCGGTGCCGGTGGCGGTCAGGTCGGCGAAATGCAGTCGCGCATAGGTCTGTTCGTAGGAGGCCGACAGGTTACGGAACGAGTCGTAGCTGGCCACGAACAACAACACCCCCAGCATCACGGTCACCGCGATGGCCACCGCCTGCGCAGGCCGGCGGCGCAGGTCGCGGCGCAGCTTGCGGCCCAGCATCCGATTCCGGGTCGTTCGCATGTCCCTCACCACCGGACGTCGGCCGCATCGACCGGTGCGGGATTGGGCTGGTCGGCGATGATGCGGCCGTCCCGCATCCGGACCACCCGATCGGCGATCGCGGCGGCGACCTCGTTGTGGGTGACCATCACCACCCCGCGCCCGGCACGAGCGGTGCGCTGCAACAGCTCGAGTACGCCGCGCCCGGTCGCGACGTCGAGGGCGCCGGTCGGTTCATCGGCCAACAGCAGGTCCGGATCGGTGGCCAGCGCACGGGCGATCGACACCCGCTGCTGCTGCCCGCCCGACAGCTGCGCCGGGAAATGGCCTGCCCTGTCGGTCAAGCCGACCGCGGCCAGCAGATCGGGCACCCGGGTCCGGTCGCCGCGCCCGGTGAGCTCGATGATCACCTCGACGTTCTCCCGGGCGGTGAGCGTGGGAATCAGATTGAAGAACTGGAACACGAAACCGATACGGGCGCGCCGGAATTCACCCAGCGCTGCGGGCCGGCCGCGCGAGATGTCCTGCCCGGCAACCACGATCGTTCCGGTATCGGCGGATTCGATACCCCCGATGATGTTGAGCAGCGTCGTCTTGCCGGACCCGCTCGGCCCCAGCACAGCCACCAATTCGCCCGGTGACACGTCGAGGGCGACGTCGTCGAGGGCGTGGACGGCGGCCTCGCCGACGCCGTAGGTCTTGCCGACGCCGCGCAGCCGGAACCCACCACGGCGCGTGGTCACGGGATGTCGTCGATCTGTCATCGCCGGTCACCGCCGATGCCGGACATCCCGGTCAGGCGGCGCAGCGGACCGTCGACACCGAGTTCACCCAGCCGAGGATCGATCAGCCGATGCAGGATGAGACCATCCAGCGCGGCCACCAGGACCACCGCCGTCGCCTCGGGATCGGGCACCGAACCCGAGCTCCGCAGCCACGCCGCGACCGCCGCCCGGAACTCCCGCAGCACCACACCGAGCCCTTCCTGTAGACGCTCGTATCGCGTTGCCGCCAACAGCATCTCGCTGAACACCCGAGTATCGGCCTCCGCGACCGTATAAGCGGCGATCGCGGCGAGCAACCGGTCCAGCCCCGCGGGCCCGGACCGGTCCAGCCCCTCGCCGAGCACGTCAGACGCGAGCGCGCGGACCATTCGCAGCGAGGCATCGATCAGCAGATCGTTGACCGAGTTGAAGTGGTAATGCACCAGTCCCGGCCGCAGCTCGGCGCGCTCGGCCACCATCCGGGTGGTCACCGCGCCCCAGCCCCGCTCGGCGATCAACTCCACCGCCGCGTCCATCAGCCGGGCCCGTGTCTCACGGCCCTGTTCAGCGGATGTCACCACCACGACCCCCTTCCCGCCCACGCACCTTGGTCATTCACATTGGGCGCATGCCCAATCTAGCAGAGCAGTGCAGTCTGCAACAGTTGCTATGGGCGTGGAATCGGTGAACCGGGCCGGTCGTGAGCCTGGTGTCAGAGTTGGTAGCTCTCGATATCGGTGTCGGCCTGCGGTTCTCCGCCCGCGGCGCTGAAGGCGGTCAGTGCCCGGACCAGCCCGGCCCGGTCGGCGGCGGGCATGTGTTCGACCACCGCGGCGATCTCCTTGCGGCGTTGCGCGGTGACGGCGGTGACGATCTTGCGGCCACGCGCGGTCGGCTCGATGATCAGCTCTCGCCGCGACTCCGGATTCGGTTTGCGGTCGAGGAGACCGGCGGCGACCAGGCGGTCCACCATGCGGGTCGCGGTCGAGGGCTGCACATTCAGGATCGCGGCGAGCGTGGCGATCTTGGACGGGCCCCGGGTCGACAGGATCACCAGGGTGCGGAACTGCGGGATGGTGATCGAGTCGTCGACATGGGCGATGGACCGCGCCGACAATGCCACCAGCAACCGCGAGGCGGTCAGCAGGGCATCGGTGATCTCGTCCACGGATTCCTCGGCCACCGTATCCCTTCGCGCCATGACTTCCCCTTCGTCGCCGTTTCCATCGAACACCTCCATCCTGCCGCTTCCGCCCGAATCGGTAGGCATTCACACAGACATTCGTCCGACCGGTCCGGCCGACACCAATCATGCATAAAGAAACTGTTGCATACTGCCCCCGTCCGGTAGTGTCTCCGGCTCGTGGGCGAACGCGCAGGTCTCATGCCGCGAACGGATGCGGTGCGGTGGGGGTTGATCACGATTGTCGGTGTGGTCGCGGGGTACGCGGCGGTGCTGGCGGCCAACCCGCGCCACTTCTACACCGATGACACCGAATCCCAGTACGGACCCATGTGGGTCATGCTCGGTCGGCAACTACGCGACGGCCATTTCCCCGCCCTGGTGCCCTATGAATGGATGTCGGGCAATTACTCGATGGAAGAGGCCGGGCTCTACAACCCGCCGCAGCTGCTGGTCGATCTCATCGCCCCGTCGGTGGACAATCTGGCGCTGTATGTCACCGTCGTGAAACTGGTCTTCTCGATCATCGCCGCGCTCGGGGTGTTCCGGGTCTGCCGGGCCTACGGGGCGCGGGCGTCGTGGGCGGCGGTGGCCGGGGTGGCGTTCCCGCTGTCGGGCTGGTTCCTGTTCTTCGACGAATCCAGTTGGGCGACATCGCTGACCGGGACCGCGTGGATGCTGCACGCGTGGGCGTCGGCGGTGCGGTATGTGCGCGGTCGCGGCGACGGTGCTACGCGACGCGGCGGGCCGATTCCGGTGTTCGTGTTCCTGTATCTGGCGATCTCGGTCCAATACGTGTTCCCCGCAGTGGAATCCGCGCTCATGATCGTCGCGGTCGCGGTCGGCGAGGTGATCTACCGCCGCCTGTGGGGCCCGTCGCTGCGGCTGCTGGCGGTGGCCGCGTGTGCCGGTCTGGCGGGCCTGGAAACCTATCTGCCGGGCATCCTGTCCTCGCCGGTCACCTGGCGTGGCAACGAGCGCATCCTCAACGAGCAATTCCTCACCGTGGGCTGGTCGGAGTCGCTCAATGCCAGCCTGCCCAGCACCGTGCCCGCGTTCACCGGCTGGTGGGGATACGTGCAGCCGATACCGATGGTCTACATCGCCTGGTTCGTGATTCCCCTGCTCGCGTTCATCGACTGGCGGGCGGTCAAGAACGCGGCCCGCGAGCACTCCGGGCTCGTGTTGTTCGTCGTGATGTTTCTGATGTGGACGGCGGGGCCGGGCCGGGTCGGGCCGTTGCGCTGGCCCGCACGGGTATTGCCGATGCTCGCGGTGGGCCTGCTGGTGCTGGTGTGCGTGCTGCTCAGCCGCTACGGCAGTTTCGCCGAGTGGCGGCGGCGCGGCATCGCGGCGGCCGTCCTGATCGGGTTACTGTTCGTCCGGACCTTCAGCGCCGCACCGCATCTGGTGCTCCGGCATCTGATGTGGACCGCCATCGTCGCGGCGCTGGTCGCGGCGCTCGTATGGCTGGCGCGCACTCGCGGCACCGCGATCGCCTGCGTGCTCGCCATCGTGGCCATGTTTCCCATCGCCTACGACCAGGTACGCGCCCAATCACCCACCCCGATGTCCTACCACTTCCCCGAGCGGCGCTCCCAGACCGCCGCGGCATTCCCGCATTTCGCGGGTGTCACCCTGCAACTGGCCGACCGCGCCCTGATCCCGCCCGCCGATCAACGCCTCGATCGTGCCTGGGGCTCACTGGCTTTCGGCAACTACGCCAAGAACATCGGGCTGGAATACGTGAACGCCTACACCCCTATCGGCTACGCCGCCTTCAGCGCCCTGTTATGCATGGGCTGGGACGGCAGCACCTGCCCCGATGCCTATCGCCGCGCGTTCGCGACCGAACCGTCCACCGGCCGAACGATTGTCGACCTGATGAAGGTGGATCGCGTTGTGCTGCAACGCGCCCAGTACCCCGACGCCGGTCACCACCCTGCTCCACCGGGCTGGAGGTGGGTCGACTACCCCGGCCACGACAGCTACATCCGGGTGCTCGAACGCGCCGACGGCCCGATCTCGGCCCGCAACGGCCTGATCGCCGACACCCGCGGCGTCACCGCCACCTCCCTCGAGCGCACCAGCGTCACCAGCCATGTCCACGTCACCTCCGCCACCGGCGGCCAGGTCGTCTTCGCCCGCCTGGCCTGGCCCGGCTACCGCGTCACCCTCGACGGCCGCGACATCGGCTTCCACACCATCGCCAAAACCTTTCTCGCCGTCGACATCCCACCCGGCACCCACAACGCGGACCTCACCCTCACCTGGCGGCCCCCCGGCTGGAAGATCGGCATCGCCACCGCACTGGCCGGACTCCTCGGCCTGAGCCTGCTGCAGTGGCGGTACCGCCGCGGCCGCCGCGAGGACGACGACCCGGTCACCGACCCGGCCGCCGCCGACCCACGACCGGAAGCGGATGACTTGGCCACCGTGCCCGCCTGACCTGCACAACGTGCGAAAAGGTGCGGGCGTTGCACCATTACGACCGGATCGGGCTGTTGGTGCCGTCGTCGCGGACATCGGGCGGACATCGGTGCTATACCCAGGCCGACCATTACGATGAGTCGACCATTGACTCCAGCGGAATTCGCTCGGCTGACGCGGCAACGCGAAGGATACGCACGGCAGTCGAGTGCGGAAGAGCTTGCAGCACTGGCGAAACGGCGTGCTGTCCTCCCGCGGTCCCCTCGCCCACCAGATCCGCCGCATGGAGGCGAGTGCCGAGGAGGACGGCCGCGGCGTGCGAGCCCACCTCGCCGAGGGGGGTATACGCCGACTTCGGGCTGCCGCCCCGGGGACGTTACCGCCGTCCGGGGCGACTGCATCGATCTGCCGACACCGGAACAACTCGCGGTGATCGGCGAGGTCTTCGAACTTATCGATAAAGAAATCGACAACCGCTCGTAGCACGAATTGGAACCCGTTCGGAAACAAATGCGGCGCAGTCTAATTGGACCGGCCTACCGGCGCGAAGTTTGACCGCATTTAGGGGGTCGACGCAAAGGGCTTCCGAAGGCTACGGTTGGAACCTGACAGTTGATCGACTTGCTTCCGAGATCCCTTGTAGCACAGCGGAGTACGTTCGCGACCGACCAGCATGAATCACATTTCACCAGACCGGTAGGAATGATTCTACATTGCCTGCCGTCTTATTTTCACGCTCCCGAAATTCGTATCCACGAGAATGAAGGAGAAAGGAGGTGACAACAATGCAGAAGATGTCCTACATCGAGCCCGAGGTGATTCGCCTGGGGACCGTCGAGGAGCATACTGCCGCGCTGACGCACGGTCATCCTGACCTGCTCGGCCATGGCGACATCCTGTAACCGCACGCAGTGATGGCCAATCCCATCCCTTCCCCTCCCTCGGCGCGCTGTCCGCGTCGGGGGAGGGGATCACGGCGCCGAAGCGCCTGCCGAACGAGAGGTTTCGTGCATCATGGGTCCCGCTCCGCTCACCGTGGACCAGCTCGGCTGTGCTGGCCGAACAACTCTGCCCGGCAACGGATCTCCTATCGATTACGACTGTGTGCCCTATACGGCCTTCCCCGAACGGACCGCCCCGGCCAGCCCGGCGTACCTGCGGCAATGGCTGCGCCCGGGCTCGGATCGGACGGCCGGGTTCACGCGCCCGCTCGAGCGCGCCTACCTCGCACTGGGCGGCACACTCGCCAGCACCCCGGACGCCGCGCTCGCCGACGGGATCATCGCGGCGCTGCGGAACGGACGGTACGCGGAGTTGGCCGGGTTGCCGGGGGATCTGACCGGCTGCCTGGTCACATCGGAACGGGTTTTCCTGTTCCGCAGCCTGTTCACCCGCAACACCGTGTTCTACAAGCAGTCCGGCAACACCCTGGAATGGTCCAGCGATCCCGCCGATCTGGTGCCCGATCCGCTCGACCGACTGGATCGCGGCACCATCTGGCGGATCTGCCGCGGCGACGCCATCCTGGCCTATCCGGAATTGCGGTTTCTCCGTCCGGGGACCGTGGCGGTCTTCGACGGCGCGACGGTCGACATCGTCGAGTACGACCGGATCAAGCCGAAGCCGCTGCCGCGAGGCAGCACGCCGCAGGACTACGCGGACCGGGCCTGGGAGTTGCTGCTGGCGGCGGCCCGGCCCTATGCGCGCAGCGGTCGCGTCGGACTGCTGCTCAGCGGCGGCATGGATTCCTCGGCCGTGGCCGCGGCACTGGTGGCCTGCGGTGCCGAGGTGACCGCCTACCACCTCGATACCGATGATTCGCTGGCCGACGAGTCCGGCTATGCCGCGGCGGTGTGCCAGCATCTGTCGATTCCCTTGGTGCCGATAGCGACCGATATCGGTCCCGGGCATCTGAGCGCGGACTGGCGGTTTCCCCATCCCTACAACCACAAGGGGTACCGCTGGCTGGAACAGACCGTGCAGCGGGTCCGGCAGGACGGACTGGCGCTACTGACCTGGGGTCGAGACGGTGATCTGCTGTTCGGTCCGGTCCTGCGCTACGGCGTGCACGATGTGCTGTTCGGCCGCCTGAGCGTGGCGGAGAAACGCTTGATGCTGCGGGGCCTGCTCAGTTCCCGCTGGACGCTGCCAAATTTGATCAAGAGCATCGGCCGCTCGCATTCCCTGGTGACCGACAACGCCCCGGTCGGCGAGAACGCGCAGCACACCGATTTCCTGGTGCCGATGTCCGGTCTGCCGTTCACATTTCCCGATCCGGAGTTCCTGCCCGAGGAACAGACCACCGATCTCGCGCTCGCGTGGCCGCACGGGGTGCAATTCTGCTCCCCGATGGCCGACCGGGAACTGTACGAGCTGATGACCGGCATGCCGACGGCCTACCGCTGCATTCCCTACGGCGGCCGCATCATCGGCAAACCGGTATTACGGTTGCTGCTGAAAGACCGTGTGCCACCGCTGATCTGGCGTCGGCACGGTCGGCTGTGGCTGGACTCGCCGCACGAAACCTTCTGTCTGAAGCACCGGCCGTTGTTCGCCGAACTCCTCGGCGCCGACTCGATGCTGGCGCGGATGAACATCGTCGACCCGCAGCGGTTGGCGGCCGTTCTGGCCGATCCGCTGTCGATCCGCCGCAATACCGAGACCCTGATCTGCACGGCCATGACCGAGCTTTTTCTCCACGGCCTGGAAAGCCGGTCGTCGCACCCGGTGAGGAGCTGATCACCAATGTCACTGCTGCAACTCGGTAACGATGCCATTCTCGACACCACCGACGGCGTCGGCATCATCCTGGACACCCGCGAAGGCGTCTACTTTCAACTGAACCCCACCGCCACGCTCATGGTGCAGACGGCGATGACCTGCGAAACGGAGGCCGAAGCCCTCCGGCAGCTCGAACAGCGCATCGACGCGAGCCCGGAGCAGTTGCGCGCCGGACTCACCAAGCTGATCGGTCAGCTCACCGAACATCGCCTGCTCGCGCGAACGGACGCCGCCCGATGACCGACCTGGCACCTCAACTCGAGTCCATGCTCTCCGATATCGATGGCGTACCACCCCCGCCCCGCCTGCCCCATCGGCTCCGCGGTTATGCACTGCGGCGAAGCTGGACGGCGCTGCGCCTGCTCCGCACCGAGGGCTGGGCTCCGGCATACCGCTACCTCGCAGACCTGACCCCCGGACCGGACCGACTGCTACCCGGCCGTCTGGAACCGCCGGTAGCGATCCGGCTCGCCCGCCGCGAGGTCCTGTTCAGTCAATCGGTCTTGCGCGCGGTTCACCCCAACGGCCTGTGTCTGCCCCGCTCGCTGGCACTGGCCACCTACCTCGCGGCCATCGGCCTACCCGCCCAGGTCATCGTGGCCCGCGAACGCATCTGCACCAACCCGCGCTACGGCTTCCACTCCTGGACCGAACTGCACGGCGAGGTCCTCAACGACAACCAGGACGTCACGCTGGGCTTCACTGTCCTGCAACGAGTCTCCGCCTCGGCGGTGGGCGTGGATTCGAACCCTCCGCGACGGAACTCCCGCATCCCCGGCCGGAGGGGTATGCCGGTGCGTTGGGGCGACCGGGGTTCAGGTGGTGGTGGCGCGGTGCCAGGCGGTGTGTCTGAGCAGGCGTAGCCCGTTGAGGCCGACGAGGATGGTCGAGCCTTCGTGTCCGGCCACGCCCAGCGGTAGCGGCAGGGTGCCCACGAGGTCCCAGATGACCAGCACGCTGATGAAGGTGGCGGCGATGGCGAGGTTGGCGACGACCACCCGGCGGGCTCGGCGCGACAGCGCGATCATGGTGGGGACGGTGGTGAGGTCGTCGCGGACGATGACCGCGTCGGCGGTGTGCAGGGTGAGGTCGGATCCGGCCCCGCCCATCGCGATGCCTATCTGGGCGATCGCGAGGGCGGGTGCGTCGTTGAGGCCGTCGCCGACCATCGCGATCCGGGTGCCGTCGGCTTGCATCTCGTGGACGGTGTCGGCCTTGGCATCGGGGAGTAGTCCCGCGCGGACGTCGGTGATACCGACCTGCGCGGCGAGCCGTGCCGCGGTGGCCCGGTTGTCGCCGGTCAGCAACACGGGGGTGTGGCCGGTCACGCGCTCGGCTGCGGCGACCGCGTCGGCGGCTTCGGGGCGGGTCCGGTCACTGATGGCCAGGACGCCGATGGGGTGGCCTTCGCAGGTCACGACCACCGCCGTGTAGCCCTGGTTCTGCAACCGGGCGACGGTCTGCGCGGCCGCACCGGTGTCGGGGTGCTCGGCGAGCAGCGCAGCGGCAGACCCGACACCGATGAACCTCTCGCCGACCAGCGCGGAGACACCGCGCCCGGGGTGGGCGGTGAATTCGTCGACGGCGGGCAGCGGGAGATGGTGTGCGCGTGCGGCTTTCACGATCGCGGCGGCGAGGGGGTGCTCGCTGGGATGCTCGGCGGCGGCTGCCAGGCGAAGCAGTTCATCGGAGTCGAATCTCGGTTCCACGCTGTGGATTTCGGTGAGTTCGGGTGTGCCTCGGGTCAGGGTGCCGGTCTTGTCGAACGCGATACGGGAGATGGTGCCCAGCTGTTCCATCACGATCGCGGATTTGGCGAGCACGCCGTGGCGACCGGCGTTGGCGATCGCGGCCAGCAGCGGCGGCATGGTCGCCAGCACCACCGCGCACGGGGAGGCGACGATCATGAACGTCATCGCCCGCAACAAGGCCCGCTGTAGCGTCTCACCGGCGAGCAGCGGCACCACGAACACCGCGAGCGTGACCGCCACCATGGCGAGCGAGTAGCGCTGCTCGACCTTCTCGATGAACAACTGGGTGCGGGCCTTGGTGCGGCTGGCCTGCTCGACCAGCGACGCGATGCGCGCCACCACCGAGTCGGCGGTGCGGCGATCCACGCGCAGACGCAAGACGCCGGTGCCGTTGAGGGTTCCGGCGAACACCTCCTCGCCCGGGGTCTTGTCCACCGGCAGCGGTTCGCCGGTGATCGTGGCCTGATCGACCTCGCTGCCCCCGCCGATCACCGTGGCATCGGCGGGAATCCGCTCACCGGGCCGCACCACCAGCACATCACCGACCTCCAGCTCGGCCGCCGCCACGACCTCCTCGTCGGCGTCGGCGGTGACGCGGGTCGCGGTCTCGGGTGCCAGGTCCAGCAGTCCACGCACCGAGTCCTCGGTGCGCGCGGTGGCCAGGGCTTCCAGCGCCCCGGAGGTGGCGAAGATGACGATCAGCAGTGCGCCGTCGGTGATCTGGCCGATCGCCGCCGCACCGATCGCCGCGACGACCATCAGCAGATCCACGTCCAGGGTCTTGTCCCGCAACGCCCGCAACCCCGCCAGACCCGGCTCCCACCCACCCGCGGCGTAGCAGGCCAGATACAACGCCCACCACGTCCAGTGCGGCGCGCCCGCCAGCTGAGCGATCAGGCCCAGCGCGAACAAACCCAGAGCCAACCCCGCCCACCGCATCTCCGGCAGCGCGAACAACCTCGTGCGGCGCACCGGCACCGGAGCCGATGCCGAGCGGGCCGGACTGACGGTCGATGCGACCACGAGCCACCTCCACAGCGAAAGCAATCAACTCGGCCCACGATAACAGAACAGATGAACACATCTTCATGTCTCATGTTCACGGTAGGCTGCTCCGGTATGGGACACGGAGTCGAGGGCCGCGACCGGCCGGTAGCACGCCTGGATGCCGACGCCGCCGCCCACGTGGCCAACACCCTGCAGGCGCTGGCCACGCCGAGCCGGTTGCTGATCCTGACCGAACTCCGCCAGGGGCCGCTGCCGGTGACCGAGCTCGCCGAGGCGGTCGGCATGGAGCAGTCCGCGGTCTCTCATCAGTTGCGCCTGCTGCGCAACCTCGGCCTGGTCGTCGGCACCCGCACCGGGCGCAGCATCATCTACAGCCTCTACGACACCCACGTCGCCCAACTGCTCGACGAAGCCGTCTACCACAGCGAACACCTGCGCCTGGGCCTGTCCGACAAGCCGGAAACCGCTGGCTGACACCAGCATTCACTCTTCTACATCATCGCGGCCAGCATGTACGCCATGCTCGCGGCCATGACGGCCAGGCTGATCCGGACATCGACCGAATCGTGGCCTGCCAGCCCGATGGATTCGCGCCGCAGCACCGCCAGGCGATCCCAGACGCCGAACGCCCAGCCGATCGCGTCGACACACAAGTACGCGATCACGACCCACGACACCACAGGGCCGATCGCCTGCGGCCACAGCATGACCGCCGACATGTACGCCATCGCGGCGGCACCGACAACGGTCAACGCCCACAACGGATTCGCCGCGCCCTCCCGACGGCCCACCCCGGCCGTCACCACGACGAGCCCGACCGCCACCACAGCGAAGACCGTGAACATCGCCCGATCGAGGCCGGCCTGTTTCATCGGATCGGCGGCATACATCGCGGCCATGCCCACCGCCATCGCGGTATGCACCCCGTGCCACCACCGCGGCTGCCCCCGCAACGCTGCGGCGTGCCACAAATGCAGCACCGCGACGACAGCCAACGCGATCGACCACGCCACTCGAATCCACACCGGCAGCATCGTGGACATCAAGCCCATCTCGTGGTTCATGGGCATGACACTTCGCATATTCGGTCCACTCACGCCGTACACGGGTCAATAGTCGGCTCCGACCGCCACCGAGTTCCCGATCGCGATTCGTCCGTCGACAAAACTAGCACATAGCAACTATTGCAGAGTGCCACTATACTTGTGGCGCTATGCACGCTTCGGCGTAACGAGAGCCGACTACGAGGAACTGAGCTCCATGGCACTGGACATCCTGGCTTTCTCTTTGGCCACAATGCTTCTGACCACGATCGTGGCCATGCTGGCGATCGGCCTTACCGACCTGCTGGAGCCACCGACCTCCACCTGGTGCCGACAATGCCTGCGGTGGACGATCGACAACCACCATGAATCGGAACGGGTATGCCCACGCTGCCGCGGGGCTCACCGGAAAGCGCGAACATCGGTCCGGGCGCACAGGACTACTCCGGCCGGACACACCGCGACGCTCCGGCCCGGACGACCGGCTCCACACTCATCGTGACCGCGGTGGCATGGCAGCCGGTGCGGCGGCCTGGACGCGGGGGACGCTCGTGGCCTGCGGAGTCGTTGGGACGGAACCTTTCCGGGGCAGGCTGAGATGGGCGCCGAGCCAGGCGAATGCCCTCGGGTACATCGCTTGCCAGGTGCCCCAGTTGTGCCCGCCGCCGGAGACGATGAGCGGTGCGGCCACGCGGGTGGGTGGCGTCGCGGCGGTGTACAGCGCTCGCGCGTTGGCGGGACTGCTGTAGGGGTCGTGCCCGCCGGTGACCACGAGCAGGGATACCGGTGCGCCGGTGCGCGCCAGGCGCACGGGGTCGTTGGCCAGGCGCAGGGCCCTGCTGGGAATCACCGCCGGGTCGCCACGGAAGTCGTCGGGCGCGAACGCCAGTCCGGTGCCGAAGACGGCCGGAAACTGCAGCGGAAGTTTGGCGGCGCAGTAGCCCCCGGTCGAGTCGCCCACCACGGCCCATCCGGACGGCCGGTCGAGGGCACGGAAGTGGCTGGCGACGAGGCGGGGGATGTCGTGGGCGAGCCAGGTGGCGGTCCGCGGGCCGCGGGGGACATCGGTGCA
Source organism: Nocardia terpenica (assembly GCF_013186535.1). Lineage (NCBI taxonomy): Bacteria > Bacillati > Actinomycetota > Actinomycetes > Mycobacteriales > Nocardiaceae > Nocardia > Nocardia terpenica. The sequence continues at coordinate 1,569,079 of NZ_JABMCZ010000005.1, read as the reverse complement.
GTCGGTGTTGACGCCCGGGTCGACGCGCGGCATGACGAGAATGGCCGGTGGCAGCCGCCCGGTGCGCATCATGGCGGCGAGCAGCGTGGTGGCGCGGCCCCCTTTGATCCATGCCTGCGGGCTGCCGGGCACTCCGTGCAGCAGCATGATCACCGGAAACCGGTAGTCGCCGTGGATGTCTCGGCGATACTGCGGCGGTGTCCAGATCAGGACACGACCGCGCAGCCTCGATTCGGGTCCGCGGTAGTCGATGCCGAGGACGCCACCGCCGGTGTCGCGAAAACGTACCGGCTCGGGTGCGGTCGAGACCGCTTCGGCTTGATCGTCCGGCCGACCGAGCAGATCATTCCACGAGGTGTACAGGCCGTTGGCGTCGTTGATCCACACCGCGACCACAGCGACCGCGGTGAACTGACAGGCGCCGATCATGATCAGGCGAGTCAGCCAGCGCAGCGGGCGTGGGCCGCGCACAACGTTCCACCCGATCAGGGTGATGAGCATCGCCGCGACCGCGATGGCCACCAGCGCATAGAACAGGCCGTCACCGGTCAGGCTCATCGGGTCGCCGCCTCGTGTTCGGTCATCGGCGGGTCACGGTATCGAGCGTCATCGTCGTGGAGACCTGCTGGCCGCCCAGCGTCCTGTCCGGCGTGCAGGCCGAGGACAGGATCGGAGCCGAACCTATTGCCAGACAACCGATCGGCGCCCATCGCCGACCGGACCGCAGCAGCCTCATCGTGACCTCCGCCGGTATCGCTCGACGGGCCACCGCGGCCGGGCCGGGCAGGCACGGCCGGGCGCACGGCAGAACCTGCTCATCGCTGTCGGTCGCACCGAACTGCCCATCGCCATCCCCATGCGAGCAGTATGCAACAGTTGTTCACTGCATGGGTAGCGAGTGGCGTGTGCGCGGATCGCGCGGGCAGCGCCGAGGGGGAGCATCCCCCCACGGATTCACACCCACTACAATTATTGCACTCTGCAAGTTTCTGATGAGGGTGCGATGACAGCAACACGAACACGACCGGCGGACCGCGATCGACGGTGGTCCTTACCGGTGCCGGCGCGAATCCCGGTGTGGGAGTGGGTACGAGAGAGCCACGGCGGGCTGATCGGGCTGGCGCTGATGATCGGCGCGGGAGCGGGCCTGGGGGCGATCGTGTTCCGCTGGCTGATCCTGACATTCACCCGGATCCTGTCCGGCCGTGCCGACTACTCGGCCGCCGGGCATGCCGCCCACCCCTGGTTGCCTGCGCTGGGACCGTGGTTCGTGGTGCTGGCCCCGGTCGTCGCGGGCCTGATCTACGGACCCTTGGTCACCCGGTTCGCGCCCGAGGCGCGTGGTCACGGGGTGCCCGAGGTCATGTACGCCGTCGCCGCCCGCGGCGGCCGGATTCCTCCGCAGGTCTCCGTCGTCAAGGCGCTCGCCTCGGCGCTGTGCATCGGCGGCGGCGGATCGGTCGGCCGGGAGGGACCGATCGTGCAGATCGGCTCGGCGTGGGGGTCGAGCCTGGGCCGCGTGGTCCGTGTGCCCGAGAACCGGCTGCGCATCCTGGTGGCCTGCGGTGCCGCCGGTGGTATCGCGGCCACCTTCAACGCTCCGATCGCCGGGCCGTTCTTCGCGATGGAGCTGATCCTGCGCGACTTCACCGCCGAATCCTTCGGCGCGGTCGTCCTGTCCAGCGTGACCGCCAGCGTCATCGGCCGCGCCGCGTTCGGCAACCGCCCCTTCCTGGACCTGCCCGCGTTCGCACTGAAATCCGGGTGGGAATACCTGGGCTTCGCGATTCTGGGCCTCGTGATCGGTGCCGTCGGTGTCGCGTTCACCCACATCCTGTACCGGATCGAGGATGCCTGCGATTGGGTGTGGCGAGGCCCGGAATGGTTACGCCCCGCTGTCGGCGGGCTGCTGCTCGGCGGGTTGCTGCTGGTGCTGCCGCAGATGTACGGCGTGGGCTACCCGGTACTCGGCCACGCCATCGACGGCGGATACGCGCTGTGGATGTTGCTGGCGTTGATGATCGGCAAGATGATCGCCACCAGTCTCACCATCGGCATCGGCGGCTCCGGCGGGGTGTTCGCACCGTCACTGTTCATCGGGGCGATGGGCGGTACCGCCTTCGGCATCGCCGTCCACCATCTGTTCCCCGCCGCGACCGCCGCACCCGGTATGTACGGGCTCGTCGGCATGGGCGCGGCCTTCGCGGGCGCCACCCGCGCCGCGATCACCGCCGTCATCATCCTGTTCGAGCTCACCGGCGAATACACCATCATCCTGCCGCTGATGCTCGCCATCGTCGCGGCGACCAGCATCTCCCGCGTCCTGTCCCGCGAGACGATCTACACCCTCAAACTCACCCGCCGCGGCGTCGATCTCGATGCGGCACACCACGGTCCGGCACACCGCCTGGACCGGCTCACCGTGGGGACGGTCATGGAACTCATGCCCGAACCGATCCCCGCCGACACACCCATCGACACCGCCAGCCGCGCGATCTGGTTGTCCGCCAACGGAGTTCTACCCATCATCGGCTCCGACCAGCGCTACCACGGCTGCCTCACCGCCCGAGCCGTCGCCGAAGCCCTCGCCGACCCCGACGCCACCGACCACACCATCGCCGACCTGGCCGTCATACCCCCGAAAATCACCGAAACCTCCACCCTCACACACGCTCTCGACGCACTCACCCACACCGACGACACCGGCCTCCCCGTCCTCGACCGCGACGGCCACACCCTCGTCGGCTGGCTCACCCACCGCACCATCCTCACCGCCCTACAACAGACCACACCCGCACCCCCACCTTGAATTGTGGCTCACCGGACGACTGGGCCGTCCCTTTAGTGTCCATCGGTTTGGATTCGACACACTATGTCGGCTGCGGCGTGGTACTGAGCAGCGGCATCAGCACCACACCAGCAGAGTGCACGATGGAATCGCTCAGTCAAGGTCGAGCAGGACCTTGCCGACCGCTCCCTGTTCGACCGCGTCGTGCGCGGCGGCGGTCTGGGCCAGGTCGTAGTGGTGTAGCGGAAGACCGGCGTCAACGCCTACCCGGAGGGCATTGTCGGTGAGTGCGGCGGTGATGTCGTCCACAGCCGCTCGCAACAGCGTTTGGTCGAGGGTGTAGAGGATGGTGAACTGGAAGCGCAGGTTCTTGCTGTAGGCCGCCCGCAGGGGCAACACCAGGTCGTCGCCGCCGTTGCTGGCGTAGACCGCGATTGTGCCGTGAATTCTGGTCACGGCCAGGTCGAGAGTGGCGTTGGGCGCCGGTGCGACCTCGGCGATGAGGTCGACGCCATCGGGTGCGATCGCGAGGATTTCGGCCGCCGGGTCGCTCTCTCGGTAATTCACCACATGGTCGGCTCCGGCGGCGCGCGCGAGCGTCGCTTTCGTGGTGGAACTGACGGTTGTGATGACGGTTGCCCCCGCCCAGCGGGCCAGTTGAATCGCGGCGTTGCCGACGGCACCGGCGCCACCGGCGACGAGCACGGTCTGTCCCGTCAAGGCGCCCGGCGCCAGCCGTGTCACCGTGCCGGAGGTCAGCAGCCGATGCGCGGTGATGAACGGCACGCCCAGTGCGGCTCCAAGGTCGAAGGATGCTCGATCCGGTAGAGGTATCACCCGATTCGCCGGTTGCACCGTCAGTTCGGTAGCGGTGCCATACGCGCGGCCCTGCTGAGCCAGCAGCAGCCACACCCGCTCACCGACCCTGACGTGATCGACACCAGGCCCGACTGCCTCGACGACGCCTGCGCCGTCTTGGCCCGGCGCGATCTCACCGGAGATATCGGCCAAGCCCGCACGAAATTTCCAGTCCGTCGGATTCACGCCCGCACGCACGATGCGGACCACCACCTCACCCCACCCCGGGACGGGGTCGGGTCGCTGGACAAGCCGTAAGACAGACGACGGGCCGGTCTCGGAGTAGACGACTGCACGCATAACCCGATTCAACCAGGGCACACTCGAGTATCTTCCAGGACCGCATCGGTGAACGTGTCGGCCAAGACGCACAGGGCTGGTCAACCGGCCTCCAGCGTCCGCGATCGGCGCGCGTACTCGTTGTCGTCGATCTCTCCGCGCGCGTACCGGAGGGCCAGGATCTGCTGTGGTGTCGGATTGTGTTGTGGCGCATCGTCGGAGGATTCGGCGCGCCGGGTGCTGTCGGTGTAGCGGATGGCGGTGATCAGGCCGAGGAACAGCATTGCCCAGAACAGCATCATGCCGACCGCCATCAGCCCGTACCCCCATCCGCTCAGGTCGTGGGCATACCACATCATCATCACGAACCTCCGTCGCGGGACCGTGGGTGGACACTGCCGATTGTGCAACCGGAGACCGGCTTTCGCGGCGGCCCAACTGCCCCGGGGACGAGGACTTTAGGCCGCATCGCCCAGGGTGCGCGGATTCCTACGGTGATGGTTGTCCACCCGGATAGCGGGCATCCCACGGCCGAGGGAAAGGGTTCGCGATGGTCGAGCAACTCGATGACATGCACCACTTGGCGTCGGCGGCGGTTGTGGTCGGCGTGGACGGTTCCGACGCCTCGGAGCGGGCGCTGGACTGGGCGGTCGCACTCGCCGCGCAACGCCGACGCGCGGTGCGGATCGTGCACGGCCTGGGTCTGGATCGGATATCGCAGGTCTGCGGTCGCTACGACGTGTGGGTGCCGCCGGTGCTGGACGCCGCGAGAGTTCGGGCGGAGACGCTGGTGGAGCGGTGCGCTCGCCGGGCGCGAGACGCCGCGCCGGAGGTCCGGGTCGACACCGAGGTGTCGTCGGAGGCCCCGGCCGCGCTGCTGCGGCGGCTCAGCGGCTCGGCGTATCTGACCGTGCTCGGGGCGGCGGGGACGAACGGTCTGCGCGCCCACCTGGGTACGACACTGCTGGCGGTTACCGCGCACGGCTTCGGGTCGATTGCGGTGGTGCGCACGAACCCCGATACCGATGCCGTGCGCGAAGACGGCCCGGTGGTGGTCGGCGTCGATGGCAGCGCGGTGAGCGAGGCCGCGCTCGGCGCCGCGTTCGAGGAGGCGTCGCAGCGCGGCGCGGAACTGGTGGCGGTGCATGTGTGGAACGACGCGAACTTCGGGGAGTTCGCGGGGGATCCGTATCTGTTGTTCCTGGTGCCCGATATCGAGGTGAACGAGCACGCGGTGCTGGCCGAGCGATTGGCGGGGTGGCAGGAGAAGTATCCGGACGTCACGGTGACCCGCAGCGTGGCGATGTCGAGCCCGGCCGGGATATTGCGGAAGTGGTCGGAGTCGGCGCAACTGGTGGTGGTGGGTAGCCGCGGGCGCGGCGGATTTCAGGGGCTGCTGCTGGGGTCCACCTCGAATTCCCTTGTGCAACACGCAAATTGCCCGATCATGGTAGTCCATCCGGCGAAATAGGGAGTGTGCGATGACCGATGCGTTGGCCCCGCTGGAGATCGGCACGGCGGAGATGATCGAGGATCTGGATGCGTGGTGGCGGGCGGCGAACTACCTGTCGGCGGGGCAGATCTATCTGCTGGACAATCCGCTGCTGACGGAACCGCTTGCGCCGCACCATATCAAGCCGCGCCTGATCGGGCACTGGGGGAGCGTGCCGGGTATCACGCTGACCTATGCGCACCTCAACCGCGTGATCGTGCGGCGGCGGCAGCCGATGCTGTTCGTCTGCGGGCCCGGCCACGGGGCCGCGGGACTGAACGCGGCGGCCTGGCTGGAGGGCACCTACGGCGAACACCATCCGGAGGCCGCGCGCGACGCCGACGGTATGCGAGAGTTGTTCCGGCAGTTCTCGTTTCCGGGCGGCGTGCCCAGTCACACCTCGCCGCACCTGCCGGGTTCGATCCACGAGGGCGGCGAGCTGGGATACTCGCTCGCCCATGCGACCGGGGCGGCGCTGGACAACCCGGATCTGGTCGTGGCGTGCATGATCGGCGACGGGGAGGCGGAAACCGGTGCGCTGGCGACGAGTTGGCACGCACCGGCATTCCTGAACCCGGTCGCCGACGGGGTGGTCCTGCCGATCCTGCATCTCAACGGCTACAAGATCGCCAATCCGACGTTGCTGGCACGCATGCCGCGCGAGGATCTGACCGCGCTGCTGACCGGGCACGGCTGGGAGCCGCTGTATGTGACCGGCGACGACCCGCGGCAGGTGCACGAACGGTATATCGCGGTGCTCAACGAGGTGTTCGAACGCATCGACGAGATCCGCGACGACGCCCGGCTGGGCATCGGGCCGCGCAATCCCCGGCTGCCGATGATCGTGCTGGCCACCCCGAAGGGCTGGACCGGCCCGGCGGTCGTGGACGGGGTCGCGGTGGAGGGCACGTTCCGCGCCCACCAGGTGCCCCTGGCCGGGGTCCGGGACAATCCGGAGCATCTGGCAATGCTGGAGCGCTGGCTGCGCTCGTATCGGCCCGAGGAGTTGTTCGACGAGAAGGGCGCTCCGACACGGCAGATCCGCGATCTGCCTCCGCGCGCCGATCTGCGGATGAGCGCGAATCCGCTGGCGCACGGGCGAACTCGGACCGACCTGCGACTCCCGGACGCGGCCGAGCACGCCGTTCCCGTGCCCGAACCGGGTGCGACCGTCGGCGAGGCCACGCGGGTGCTGGGCGGTTACCTGCGCGATGCCGCCGTCGCCAATCCCCGTGACCTGCTGTTCTTTTCACCCGACGAGCACGCCTCCAACCGTTTGGACGCGGTGCTGGAGGTGACCGGGCGACGCTGGTGCGACACCGTCCGCCCCGGCGACGATCGGCTGGCCCCGGACGGCCGGGTGTTCGAGGTGCTGTCGGAGCATCTGTGCCAGGGCTGGCTGGAAGGCTATCTGCTGACCGGGCGGCACGGGGTCTTCTCCACCTACGAGGCGTTCGCGCACGTCGTGGACTCGATGGTGGTGCAGCACGCGAAGTGGCTGCATATGGCCGCCGAATTCCCTTGGCGGGAGCCGCTTTCCAGCCTCAACTACCTGATCACCTCGCATGTGTGGCGGCAGGATCACAACGGGGCCTCGCATCAGGACCCCGGATTCATCGACCATGTGCTGAGCAAGCGGCCGGAGGTGTGCCGGGTGTATCTGCCGCCCGACGCCAACACCCTGCTGCACGTGTTCGACCACTGCCTGCGCAGCCGCGACCGGGTGAATGTGGTTGTGGCGGGCAAGCAACCGGCGCTGCAATATCTGACCGACGAGCAGGCCCGGCTGCATTGCGCGCAGGGGCTGGGCGTCTGGAGTTGGGCCAGTTCGGATCAGGGCGGCGACACCGATGTGGTGCTGGCCTGCGCGGGCGACGTGCCGACCCAGGAGACGCTGGCCGCGGTCGCGGTGCTGCGCGAGATGGCGCCGGATCTCGCTGTGCGCGTGGTGAACATCGTCGATCTGGCGCGGCTGTTCCCCGCCGACCGGCATCCGCACGGCATCTCCGACCGGCGCTACGTCGAGATCTTCACCGCGTTGCGGCCGATCGTGTTCGCCTTCCACGGCTACCCGTGGCTGATCCACCAGCTCACCTATCGCCGTCCCGGCCACGAGCGGCTGCACGTGCGTGGCTTCCACGACAACGGCACCACGACGACCCCGTTCCAGATGTGCGCGATGAACGGCATCGACCGCTATCACCTGGCCCTGGCCGCGCTGGAACAGGTTGCGCGCGTGGGCGACCGGATCGGGCACCTGCGCGACCGGCTGCTCGAATTGCTGGACCGGGCCGAGGCGTACGCCTGCCGATACGGCGAGGACCCGCCGGAGATCAGCGACTGGCGATGGCAGGGAGTGCCTCCCGGTAGGTGACGACCGGACGCGGGTGGCGGCAAGACGAAATGGCGGGTCGAGGTTCGCGATGGCGCCCCGATACAAGCGCAACTGTGGTAACACATGGGGGTGTTCAGCCGAGCGCCGGTTCTGCGATGCGACACCTGGCCATCGAAAGGCGGTCCGATATGAGCGACTACGAACCGCCTCCGCCGCCGAGGATTCGCGCCGGGCGACTGTGGGCCGGTGGCATCGGCACCGCGGTCGTGATGGCCCTGCTCATCGTCGTCGCCATCCTGCTGGTCCGGGGCGTCTTCGGCATTCCCGTGCTCGCCCCCGCCCGCGAAGGCGCCTACGGCACCGCCAACACCACCACCTACGCCCTCGCCGCCGCCGGGATCACCCTGCTCGCCACGGCGCTGCTGCACCTGCTGCTGGAATTCATGCCCAGCCCGCTCACCTTCTTCTACTGGATCACCGCACTGGCCACGGCGGCAGCGGTGATCCTGCCGTTCACCGTCTCCGCCGAGCACAGCGCCCAGATCGCCACGGCCGCGATCAATCTCGTCGCGGGCGTCTGCCTGACCAGCGTGCTCGGTTCCGTCGCGACCGGGTCGGTCCGATAGTCGCTGGTCCTGCACCCCGGTAATCGTCGCCCGGGATCTGTACGGGAACTCCGGGCCTGTGCGGGCTCTCGGCGGTCTCGGCCTCGAGGCTGCCGGACGGCCCGTGGGCAGGTGACCTTCGGCCGTCTCGCCCGGCGGTGTACGCGCGGGATGCTGAACGCACACAACCGGAACGGTCTTTCCCGACACGGACCGAAAGGGGCGAGCGATGGCCGATTTCACGGGGTCGACTCCACATCCCGATCACGACACAGTCCGCGCCGCGCTGGCGATGGCGGTGCGGGCGCCCTCGGTGCACAATACGCAGCCGTGGCTGTGGCGGTTGGGGAGGCGCACCGTGCACCTGTATGCCGATCCGAGTCGGCAGCTGCCGCACACCGATCCCGATATGCGCGATCTGATCGTCAGTTGCGGTGCGGCGCTGCATCATCTGCGGGTCGCGCTGCGGGTGTTCGGGTGGGAGACGGTGATTCACCGGCTGCCGAATCCGGCCGAGCCCGATCATCTGGCCGCGATCGAATTCCGGCCCGCCGCACCGAATGCCGAAGCGGTCAAGCTGGCGCGAGCGATCGGCCGCCGCAGCACCGACCGCCGCCGCTGCACCTCGTGGGAGGTACCCGCCGCCTACGTCGACGCGATGCGGTATGCGGCGTCCGCCTGCGGTGTCGTGACTCAGGACGTCGAGACCGCGGAGGCCCGGGCACTGCTGCTGCGAGTGTTCGAGCGGGCGGCCGCCAGCCACGCCCGGGACTTCTCCTACGGCGCGGAATTGGCGCGCTGGAGTGGCCGCCACGCTTCTCCCCAGGGCGTGCCCGCCCGCAGCGCGGTGGCGGCGGCCGATGCGACCGTGCGGCCGTTCGCCGATCCCGTTCTGCCCCAGGTGGTTGTCCACGATATCGACGTCGCCGACCGGATGCTGGTGCTGAGTACCGCGGGCGACGACCGGGTCTCGCGATTGCGGGCCGGTGAGGCCGCCAGCGCGGTCCTGCTGACCGCGACCTCGTTCGGGCTGGCCACCTGCCCGCTGAGCGAACCGCTGGAGCTGCCCGATACCCGGGCGGCCATCCGCACGGAGATCCTGCACGACAGCGGCATCCCGCAGCTCATCATCCGAACCGGTTGGGCGGCAACGAGTGCCGAGCCGATCCCCGCGACACCCCGACGTCCCCTCGAGGAGGTCGTGTCCGCGCTGTGAGGCGGCACGACCGGTGAAGAGATGATTGCCATGACCCGATTTCCCTCCGCGCTCCGGCGATTCTGGCGTGCCCAGCCGTGGAATCCGAATCCGCTCATGCGCGGCTCGGATCGATGCGAGGGGCTGCTGCGACTGCTCGCGGCGGCGGTGATCCTGGCCGCGATACCGGTCGCCGGTGCGGCGGGCACCGCCGACTACAGCGGCTCGGCCCTGCACATCCAGCGCGAGAACGCGACGAAAAGTAGTGTCACAGCGGCATTGTCGGCGGATCCGTCCAAGATTACGGAGACCGACGCGGCCGGGCAGATCAGCTACCGATACCAGGCCCCGGTGCGGTGGACCGCGAACGGCCGCCCGGGGCATGCGACGGTCGACGTGCCGCGCGATGCCGCTCGCGGGCACACGATCTCGATGTGGATCGGCCCCGACGGCGCACCGACCTCCGAGCCGACGCCCCCGGGCGCGGCCGCCGTGCGCGGTGTGGGCACCGGCCTGGTGGTGCTGACGTCGGCATGGCTCGCGACCGCGGCGGTGCTCTCGTTCGCGCACTGGGCGTTCGACCTGCGCAACCGCGCCCGCTGGGCCCGCGAATGGCGAACCGTCAGCCGCCCCCTCGGGCAGGACCGTTGAAACCCGCACACCGACAAGGAGATACCGGCATGACCGACAATCCACAGCACACCGAGCCGAATCCGCCGATCGTCGCCGCCGTCGACGGTTCGGACGTGTCGTATCAGGCGGCCGGGTGGGCGGCCACGGAGGCCGTGCTGCACGGCTGCCGTCTGCACCTGGTCAATTCCGCGGCCTGTCCGCCCGGGTGGGGGCCGGGCGCCATGCTCACCGGCACCGATCTGAGCTGGCTGCACACCGACGCCGAGCGCGTCCTCACCGAGGCCCGCCGGGTGGTGCGGGAGATCGCACCCGAGTCGCAGGAGATCACCACCGAGGTGGTCGACGCGCCGATCATTCCCGATCTGCTGGAACGTTCACGGTCCGCGCGCATGCTGGTGGTCGGCAGCCGCGGCCTGGGCGCGTTCGGGCGTGGACTGCTCGGCTCGGTCAGCTCCGCAGTCGCCCGGCACGCGCACTGTCCGGTCGCCGTCGTGCACGGCCGCTCCGCCAACGACCCGGCCTCGGCCACCAAACCGGTCCTGGTCGGTATCGATGGCAGCGAGGTCAGCGCCGCTGCCGTCGGGGTGGCGTTCGAGGAGGCGGCGCGCCGCAAGGTCGGCCTGACCGCCGTGCACGCCTGGAGCGATGTCAGCGCCGGATTGGATGTGGCCATGATGGGCTGGGACGACATCCGCGAGAGCGAAGACGCCGTATTCGCCGAAAGCCTGGCCGGTTGGTCCGAACGCTACCCCGAGGTCCCGGTCCATCGAATCCTGGTCCGCGACAGGCCGGTTCGCGCGCTGGTCGACGAAGCCGAGACCGCGCAACTGCTCGTCGTCGGCAGCCACGGCCGCGGCGGCTTCACCGGCATGCTGCTCGGCTCCACCAGCAACGCCCTGCTGCACTCGGTGCACTGCCCGACCCTCGTCGTGCGCAAGGCGTAACAGTTCACCACCGGGCTGCTGCGCAACCTCGACCACATCTACGCCGCCCGCGACGATGCCGGTTGGGTCGGGTTCGGGGCGTGATACCTCCCCTATTTCTGGCACAACGGCGCCTTCCCCACCATGAGCAGATCATCCAGCATTTTGCCGGGCGGATCACGGCAGTGTTCGGGCCTCGGCTCCCGGTCCGGTCAGCTCGAGGATGTCGGCCAGCGGCAGGCGCGGGGTGGGTGTGGGGCGGTCGGCGGACTCCGGTGCCGTGCCGACCCGAATCAGTACCTGCGGCAACTGCTTTCGACCGGTGAGGGTGGCGACGATGGCGCGGCTGCGCGGGATCTCGGTGAGGTGGGTGAGCGGGCAGGTGGCGTACCCGGCGACGGTGCATTCCAGCAGGACGGTGGACAGCACCTCGCCGCAGCGCAACAGGTCCATGTGCTGGTCGGTGGGGGTGGACAGCACGAGAACCGTGGCCTGGTCGACGGCTCCCGGGCGTCGGGGCCCGATGTCGGGGGTGGGGTATGTGCGGCCGACGGGTACGCCGACGCGTTCTTCGGGGGAGAGCAGCGTATCCGCGGGTATACCGGTGTCGGCCACGACATGTCCCGTCCACCACCGTAATTCGTGCTGGTAGCTGGAATCGTAGCGGCGCAGCGAGGCGGTGAGTTCGCTGGCGCGCGCCAGTTGCGGGCGCTTGTCTTCGGGAAGTACATCGAGGACCCCGTCGGCGGGATCGAAGGTGGAGCGCAGCACGATCTCGAACTCGTCCCATCCGTTCGGTGGGGCGAGTGGTAGCCGGTCGGTGTGTCGTTGCGTGATCGCGGCGGCGCGGTCGCGGTCGGCGTCGGTGACGATCGGTGCCGACGTGAATCGGATCGCGGCCAGGTGGTCGCCGCGGCCCGGATCCGGACAGCGGGCGAGGAAGATTCGCCACCCCGCGGCGGCCAGCGCGGTGCGCAGATGGCCGAGCGCGATCCCGCAGCTGATGATCATCTGCCGCCCCAGCGTGTCGGTGGCCGGCAGCATGCGTTCGCGCGCCGAAAACAAGTGCAGCTGATAGCCATCGAAGACCCAGCGCCACGGCTGGGAGTTGTGCAGCGAGGGGGCGCGTCCGGCCAGCCGGACGGCGTTCTCGACGACCTCGTAGGTCGGCAGGGTGGTCACTGTCGTGCGGTCTCCAGGGTTTCGTCGGATATCGGTGCGGGTCGGGTCGTCGTCGGTTGCCGGTGCTGATACCGGGACACCACGCGGAGCGAGAGTGCCGCCACGATCAGCAGCTCCGCGACGACCACGACGATGACAAGTCCGTTCATGAGTCCTTCCTTGTACCGAGCCGTTCCAGCTCCGCCAGCACGGCCTGGACCACCCGCGGCACGGCGGCGGCGACCGGATCGGACAGTCCCGCACCGAGATCGAGGCGGGCCGCCTCGACGGCCAGGACGACGAGTTCGCCGGGGACGCGGCCGAGGGCGCGGCCCAGGGGCAGGGCATCGGGGATGCCGAGGGCGTGCGAGCTGGTGGCCCGGGTGCGGCCGCGCAGCGCGTCGACGGTGGTGCGCCAGATCCGGCCCGGCGCCGACGGTTCGCACAGCACCGCGTCCACCACGATCGCCAGGTCCACGCCTGCCCAGATGTCGAGCAGCCCGGCCGGTTCGCCGTCGCAGAGGGTGACCAGAACGCCGGGGAGACCGAGCGCGTCGATCCGGGCCGCCACCGCGGGCCCGATCCCGTCGTCGCGGCGGTATTCGTTGCCGACGCCGATGACGACCGCGCGCGGCCGGGTCATCGCCGCACCACGTCGAGTTCGAGAAAGTGCGCGGAACAGGAGATGCACGGGTCGTAGTTGCGAATCGTGCGCTCGCACAGCGTGGTCAGCGCGGCGTCGTCGAGGTCGAGATTGGCCGAGACGACCCGGCGCAGGTCGTCCTCGATGGCGGTCTGGTTCTGGGATGTCGGGGGAATGATGGTGGCGGAGCGGACGATTCCGTCGGGGTCGACGTCATAGCGGTGGTACAGCGTTCCGCGGGGCGCCTCGCTCACGCCGTGACCGGTGCCCGCGTGCGGCGAGACGGGAACCGCGGCGCGCGCGGGCCGCTGGTACCCGTCGATCAGCCGCAGCGCCTCGTCGATGGCGTAGACGACCTCCACGCAGCGAACCAGGATGCTGCGGAACGGGTTCCGGCACTCGTCGCCGAGCCCGGCCGCCGCCGCGACCTGCCGGGCGATCGGCGACAGCAGCGGAGAGTTCAGCGTGTAGCGGGCCAGCGGCCCGGTCAGGTAGCGGCCGCCGTCGAGAGCGGCGTGCAGCGCGGTGGAGTGCGGCACCTGCCGCTCGACGACGTGGGCGGGGAATTCGGCTGCCGGGAAACGCAATCCGGTGCTGGTGTGCAGATCCCCGGTCTCGATGGCGTATCGGCCCGGTGCGGTGGCGGCCAGCAGGTCGTGGTCGAGCTCCAGGTCGGGGAACTCGAAGCCCGCGGCCCACTGCGCGGTGTGCGCGGCGTAATCCAGTGCGCGGCACAGCTGTTCGACCACCGGGGCGAAGTCGGCGCGGTCGGGAACCGAATAGAAGCCGCCGACCCGGACGTTGATCGGATGGATCGGCCGCCCCCCGATGAGCTCGAGCAGGGCATTGCCCGCCTTCTTCAGCGCCAGCCCCCGTTCCACGAGGTCGCGGTGGTCGGCGGCGAGCGCGACCGCGTCCGGGTAGCCGAGGAAGTCGGGAATGTGCAGCAGGTGAATGTGCAAGGCGTGGCTGGAGATCCATTCACCGCAATACAGCAGCCGCCGCAGGAGCGCCAGCGGCTCGTCGAGCCGGGCTTCGCACAGCTGCTCGACCGCATTGCAGGCGCTGGTCTGGTAGGCCACCGGGCAGATGCCGCAGATGCGCGCGGTGATGTCGGGCGGCTCGGTGTAGGCGCGGCCGCGCAGGAACGCCTCGAAGAACCGGGGTGGCTCGTAGATGTTCAATTCGGCGCGCTCGACTCGGCCGTCCACGATGGTAATACGCAGCGCGCCTTCGCCTTCCACGCGCGCCAGCGAGCTGACCTTCAACTGCCTACTGCGATGACTCATCGCGGCTCCTGTCCGCGAACGCCGGTGCGGCCGCCGCGAATGTCGTGAACACCCGGTCGATCTCGTCCTGGTCCATGCCGTTGACCCGCAGGATGGGAAGCAGCGCACCGATATTCGGTGTCGCCATCGGCCCGAAGCAGCCGAAGCAGCCGCGCCGGTACGCCGGGCACAGCGCGCCGCATCCGGCCTGCGTGACCGGGCCCAGGCACGGGATGCCGTGGGCGACCGTGAGGCAGGTGGTACCGCGGCGCTTGCATTCGGTGCACACGCTGGTGTTCGGAATATCGGGCGCGCGCCCGGCCAGGAACGCGCAGAGCGTGTCCAGCAGCTGGCGGCGGTCGATCGGACAGCCGCGCAGCTCGAAATCCACCGGCACATGCGCGGAGATCGGCGTGGAGGTCGCCAGCGTCGAAATATGCTGCGGGCTCGCGTATACCACCGACGTGAATTCGGCGATGTCGGCGAAATTGCGCAGCGCCTGGATCCCGCCGTGGGTCGCGCACGCCCCGATGGCCACCAGAATCCGCGATTGCGCCCGGATCTCGGCGATGCGGCGCAGATCCGCCGGTGTGGTGACGGAGCCCTCCACCAGGGAGACGTCATAGGGTCCCGGCTCCACCGCGCTGGACGCCTCGAGGAAATGCGCGATGCGCACCCGGCCCGCGAGGGCCAGCAGTTCGTCCTCGCAGTCCAGCAGCGTGAGCTGACAGCCGTCGCAGGAGGTGAACTTCCAGACCGCGAGCGTCGGGGCGTCCATCACAACTCCCGCACGGCCAGCAGCGGCTCGGCCACCGCGTAGTCGACGACCGGGCCGTCGCGGCAGAGCAGCAGCGGGCCGAGCTGGCAGTGGCCGCAGCGCGCGACGCCGCACTGCATGTTGCGTTCCAGCGATACGCGGATGTCGGTCGCGGCGATTCCCTTGCGCCGCAAGGTGTGTGCGCTGAACCGCAGCATGGGTTCCGGGCCGCACAGGAAGGCGGTGGTGCGGCCGGGGTCCAGCGTCAGTTGCGCCAGCGGCTCGGTGACGAAACCGATCCGGCCCGTCCAGCCGGGCCCCGGATGATCGACGGTCTGGCACAGGTCGACCGTGCCGGACGATGCCCACCGGTCCTGATCGTCGCGGAACAGGATGTCCGCGGGCGTGCGGGCGCCGGTGACGACGATGATGCGGCGGTAGTTCTCGCGATCGGCCAGCGCGCCCAGCACCACCGGGCGCAGTGGCGCCAGGCCGACTCCGCCGCCGACGACGACCAGATCGCGTCCCGCCGCCGACTCGATATCCCAGCCGGTGCCGAACGGGCCGCGCACGCCGAGCAGGCCGCCCACGCGGGTGTCGTGCAGCGTCGCGCTCACCGCGCCGACCGCTCGGATGGTGTGTTCCAGGACGGCGTCGCGGGCGGCCGGGTCTCCGCTGATGGAGATGGCGATCTCGCCGACGCCGAAGCTGTAGAGCATCATGAACTGCCCGGCCCGGAAGCGTTGCGCCGCACGGCCGACCGGCTCCAGCAGCAGTGTCGCCGTGTCGGCGGTCTGCCGGATACGGTCGGTGACGCGGTAGGGCAGCATCGTGTCGTCGACGGGTGTCGCGCGGGCCGGTACTTCGACACTCATCGTGGAACCTGCCCGGCTCCGCCGTGACACGGATACTCGACGCCACCGCCGGCCGGGTTGCGGTAGAGGTCGAGCAGCCTGGCCCGGGTGGCCTGGAGCCGTTCGAGCAGCGCCTGAAACAGCATGAGGGTCAGCGCCCGGCCGAACGACGGGTCCTCGTCGGCGAGTTCGGACAGTGCGGCCGTATCGAATTCGATCGCGTGCACCGGTTCGTCGGCGACCGCGCCGAAATGCCAGCGGTACGGGGGCACCAGCCACGACCAGCCCAGCAGATCGCCGTGACCGAGGGTTTGGACGACGACGTCGCAGCGGCCGGGCACGTGGACGTCCAACCGGACCCGGCCCCGGCGGATCAGCCAGCAGCGTTGTGCCGGTCGGCCTTCCGTGATCACCCGCTCCCCGGTGCGGAACGACACCTCGCGCCCGGTCCGGGCGAGCGCGGCCAGCTCGGCCGGGCTCAGCGAGGCCAGGTGGGCGAATTCGGACAGTTCGTCAGCGGTGGGCACCGCCGGTCCCTTCGGCCAGTTGGGCGAGGCGGGCGACCTCGGCGGTCAGATCGATCCCGGCCGGGCACCACGCGATACACCGCCCGCACCCGACGCATCCCGAACTGCCGAACTGGTCGTACCAGGTGCTCAGCTTGTGGCTCAGCCACTGCCGATACCGGCTCGCGCCGGATTGCCGCACGGCGCCGCCGTGCAGGTAGGAGAAGTCCGGTTCGAAGCAGGACGCCCACCGCTCCCAGCGTTCGGCATGCTCGCCGGTGAGGTCGGTGACGTCCTCGGTGGTGGTGCAGAAACAGGTGGGGCACACCATGGTGCAGTTGGCGCAGGTGAGGCACCGGCTCGCGACATCCTGCCAGTGCGGCGACTCCCGGGAGTCCCGGATCAGTGTGCGGAGGTCGATCTCGGGCATGGCCCGGCCCATCCGGCCCGCGGCCGCCGTCACCTCCTCCTGCGCGGCCGCGATCTGCGCCGCGTCCGCCGGGCGGGCGGTGACCTCGGCGAGGATGCGTGCACCGGTGTCGCTGCCCACATCGACCAGGAACCGGTGTCCCGCACCGTCGATGCGCTCGGTGAGAGCGAGATCGTAGCCCGGCGACACCCCCGGTCCGGTGCCCATCGAGACGCAGAAACACACGCCGCCCGGCTCGGTGCAGTTCACCGCGATGACGAACGGCGCGGTATCGCCGCCGAGCACTCGCCCGAGAATCGACAGGGCCGCGAAGTCGCAGCCGCGCACGCCGAGAAACGCGAGCCGGGCCGGAGTTTCGTCCGCCGGTTCCGGGGTGAGATCGGGTCCTGTTTCCCACACCTTGCGGTGTGGGGGATGCAGGAATTGCTTCCAGGAACCGGGTCCGGCCGAATGCGCGAACACGGCGACATCGTCGCGGCGATACACCCGATACCGGCCCGGCGCGGTCTGCACGCCCCATCCGGCGGGCAGTTGCGCCCCGGAGTCCAGCTCGTCGAGAACGATTGCGCCGCCGCGCAGTTGCGGACCGATGACCCGATACCCGTGCTCGCGCAGCGTATCCACCAGGCGGTCGAGACCGGCTCGGTCGATCACCATCGTGTCACGAGGCGTCATCTCTCGAGTGTGACCGGGTCCGATGCCGCCGGCGAGAGGCGAAGGTCCCCTGCGGCCGGAGGCCGATGCCCTAACAGATCCGGGGCAATTGCTCGCCGACCAGCATGTCCACGATGCGGCTCGCGCCGACCAGCGTGCGGGCGGTGACCCGGCCCGCCGGACCCTCGGTGACGCGGCCGATGATCCGCGACTGCGCGCCCGCGGGCACCGATCGCATTGCCGCCAGCGTGCATTCGGCCGCCGTGGCGGCCACGAGCGCGACCAGGCAGCCCTCGTTCGCCACGTGCAGCGGATCCAGTCCCAGCAGATCGCAGGCCGCGGCGACCGGGACCGGCACCGGCACCCGGGCGTCCACGATCTCGATGCCGACACCCGACGCGGACGCGAGTTCGTTGAGCGCGCTTGCCAATCCGCCCCGAGTGGGGTCGCGCAGGGCGTGGATGTCGCGGCCGCACGCCGCGATCATGGCGGCCACCAGGTCGTGCAACGGCCTGGTGTCGGAACGGATGTCGGCCTCGAAGCCGAGATCGCCACGGGCGCAGAGGATGGCGGTGCCATGGGCGCCGATCGGCCCGGACACGATCACGACGTCGCCGGGCGCGCCGCGAGTCGCCGACGGACCGGCGCCCGGCAGCCGGGCGCCGATACCGGTGGTGGTGATGTAGATCCCGTCGGCCGCACCGCGATCGACCACCTTCGTATCGCCGGTGACCACCCGCACCCCGCAGGCCGACGCGGCCGCGGCGACCGAGGCCGTGACGGCTCGCAGCTCGGCGAGCGGCAACCCCTCCTCGAGAACGTAGGCCAGGGCGAGAGCGACCGGGCGCGCGCCCCGCATGGCGAGATCGTTGACGGTGCCGTGCACGGCCAGCTTGCCGATATCGCCGCCGGGAAACAACCGCGGGGTGACGACGAAGCTGTCGGTGCTGAAAACAACGCTGGTGCTGCCCAATTCGACTATCGCGGCATCCTGGAGCGCCTCGCCGTCACCGAGTTCGGCGACGATCAGCTCGTCGAGCAGCTCGGCCGTCAGCTGCCCGCCGGACCCGTGCCCGAGCAGCACTCGCTCGGTTTCGGCACGCGGGAGCGGGCAGCTCGCCCGCACCGGATCGATGGCGGCCACTAGGTCCTCCTCGGTCGCACAGGCGTGGATACGGCGGCGGTGGACGGGCGGCGGCCCGCGGTGTAGAAGGCGGCGCAGGTGCCCTCGGCCGAAACCATCGGCGCGCCCAGCGGATTGCGGGGCGTGCAGCGGACGCCGTAGGCGGCGCAGTCGGTGGGCAGCGCGGTGCCGCACAGGATCGCCCCGGCGATGCAGTCGGGATTCTCCGCGGATCGGGTGTCGTGGACCGAGAACCGCTGGTGCGCATCGTATCCGGCGAATTCGGGAGCCAGGGCCAGCCCGCTCGCGGGGATGGCGCCGATGCCCCGCCAGGTGCGTTCGGTGACTCGGAACACCCGCCGGATCGCTTCTTGCGCAGCGGTATTGCCGGACCGCCGCACCGCACGGACATACTGGTTGCCGAGTTCCGCGCGGCCGGACTCCAGCTGCCGCACCACCATCAGGATGCCCTCGAGCAGATCGAGCGGTTCGAATCCGGTGACCACGATCGGCACCCGGTACCGTGCGACGATCGGCTCGTATTCGGTCCAGCCCATCACGGCGCACACGTGCCCGGCCGCCAGGAAGCCCTGCACCCGGTTGTCCGGGGCGTCCAGGATCGCGGTGATCGCCGGTGGCACCAGCACGTGGCTGACCAGCACGCTGAAGTTGTCGACCCCGGTGGTCGCGGCGTGCAGGATCGCCATGGCGTTGGCGGGCGCGGTGGTCTCGAAGCCGACGGCGAAGAACACCACCTCCCGGCCGGGATTGTCGCGGGCGATCGTCACGGCGTCCAGCGGGGAGTAGACCACCCGGACATCGCCGCCGCGGGCCCGCACGCCGAGCAGATCGCCCGTGGTGCCCGGAACCCGCAGCATGTCACCGTAACTGGTGAACACGACCTCCGGGCGGGCGGCGATCGAGACCGCCCGATCGATCATCTCCAGCGGGGTGACGCACACCGGGCAGCCGGGGCCGTGGATCATCCGGATCCCGGCGGGCAGCAGCTCGTCGATGCCCTGCCGGACCAGGGTGTGCGTCTGCCCGCCGCAGACCTCCATGATCGACCACGGGCGGGTCGCGGTCGCGCGGAGCTCGCTCAGCAGCCGCCGGGCCAGCATCGGGTCGCGGTATTCGTCGAGGTATTTCACAGTGCCCCACCCTCTTTCACGATGTCGCCGCCTCGGGGCCGAGTTCGGTGGCCAGGGCGTCCGGGATCGCCCGGATCACCGCGAGCGTCTCGGCCGCCTCGGCCTCGTCGACCCGGCCGATGGCGAAACCGACGTGCACGATCACGTAGTCGCCGATGTCGGCGTCCGGGGTGTAGGCCAGGCACACCGGCCGCCGGATACCGTCGAAATCGACCGTCCCCATCCGCAGCGGTGATGCGTCGCTCACCGCCACGATCCGGCCGGGCACACCCAGGCACATCGGTCAGCTCCCTTCCGTACGGGCGGCCGCGATGGCCGCCTGACCGTAGGAGATTCCGCCGTCGTTCATCGGAATCCGTTCCCCGGCAAGGCCGTTCAGTCCGGCATCGGCGAGGCCGTCGAGGACCGCCGTAGTCAGGCGGGCGTTCTGGAACACCCCGCCACCGAGGCAGACCACCTCGGTGCCGGACGCGGTGGCGGCCTCGGCGGCCATGGCGACCACGACCGCCGCCAGGGTGCGGTGGAACCGGGCGGCGATTTCCCCGACCGGCTCGTCGGCGGCCAGCAGCACCGCGTCGCGCAGGGTGGGAGCGGGGTCGTAGACCACGAGCCCGTCACGGCGGTGCAGGCTCCAGCGCAGGGGGGACGTTCCGGGATGGCCTGCCGCCGCGGCCTCCAGTCGGGCCGCGGCCTCGCCTTCGTAACTGTTGTCGTCGCAGACATCGAGCAGGGCCGCCGCCGCGTCGAACAGTCGCCCGGCGCTCGAGGCGCGCGGGCAGTTCACCTCGCGCTCGATCATGCGCCGGATCACCGTGACCTCCCGGGGATCCATGCGGTCCAGCAGCGCGGCGCCCGGAATGTCGTCCGCGCCGAACCGCTCGGCGCCGAACAGATATCCCAGCGCCATGCGGGCGGGCCTGCGCACCGCCGCAGCCCCGCCGGGCATCGGCGCGGTGGCGAACCGGCCGAATCTGCGATACCCGGTGAGGTCCGCCAGCAGGATCTCCCCGCCCCAGAAGGTGCCGTCGTCACCGAGCCCCAGCCCGTCCAGCGCGACACCGACGAACGGGCCGGTGATGCCGTGCTCGGCCGCGGTGGCGGCCACGTGCGCATGATGGTGCTGCACCGCAATGCGCCGGGCGGCCGATCGGCGGCGGGCGTACTGCGTCGACAGGTAGGCCGGATGCCGGTCGTGGACAACGATATCCGGCCACACGCCGTGCAGTCGGCACAGCGCGTCGGCGGCCTGCTCGAATGCCGCGTAGGCGTCGGTGTTCTCCAGGTCCCCGGTGTGCGGTCCGAGGATCACCGCGTCGTCGACGGCGAGGGCGGCGGTGTGTTTCAGCTGCGCGCCCACCGCCAGCACGGGAGTCGCGGCGCGGACCGGCAGCGGCATCCGGTCGGGCGCGTAGCCGCGGGCGCGTCGCAGGGTGGTCGTGCGGCCCGCGACGACCCGGAGCACCGAATCGTCGTAGCGCGATCGGATCGGCCGGTCGTGGGTGAGAATCCCGTCGACGATCGGCCACAGCACGCGGTGCGCGGCGGTGTCATCGATGACGGTCGGCGTGCCACCGCGGTTGCCGCTGGTGACCACCAAGGGCCGAGCCAGCTCCGCCAGCAGCAGATGATGCAGTGGGCTGTAGGGCAGAAACACGCCGATCTCGGCGGAACCCGGTGCCACCGAGGCGGATAGGGAGGCATCGGCGCGGCGCGGCAGCAGCACGATCGGCGCGGCCGCACCGCCGAGCAGTCCGGCGGCCGCGTCGTCGAGCACGCCCAGCTGCCGTGCCGCGGTGAGATCGGCGGCCATGACCGCGAACGGTTTCGCCGGGCGCGGCTTCGTTCTCCGCAGCCGGGTCACGGCGGTGTCGTCGCCCGCGTCGCACACCAGTTGGTAGCCGCCGAGGCCCTTGACGGCGACGATGCCGCCATCGGCCACCACTGCGCACGCGGCCCGCAGCGCCTCTTCCCGTGTGGCAGCGGGTGTCTCGTCGACCGGGTGCCATATCAGTCGCGGACCGCACGCCGGGCAACTGGTCGGCTCGGCGTGGAAGCGCCGATCGGCAGGGTCGTGGTACTCCCGCGAACACGCTCCGCACAGCGGGAACACCCGCATCGCGGTGCGCTCCCGGTCGTAGGGCAGGGCGTCGATGACGGTCGCCCGTGGCCCGCAGTCGGTGCAATTGAGAAACGGGTAGCGGTAGCGCCGGTCGGCCGGATCGAACAATTCGCGCAGGCACGCCGCGCAGGTCGCCAGATCCGGCGGCACCTGCGGCGTCACCCGTTGGTCGGCGACGCTGCCGACGACCGAGAATCCCGGCCCCGGCGCGACACCCGCGGAGATCGTCTCCACCTCGATCCGATCGACCCTGGCCGCGGCCGGTGCCGAATCCGCCAGCCGGGCCACGAAATCGGCCAGCACCCCGTCCGGCCCTTCGGCCCGGATGACGACGTGCCCGCCCGCATTACACACATCCCCGGCCAAGCCGAAACCGGTCGCGAGCCGAAAGACGAAGGGGCGGAATCCGACCCCCTGAACCATGCCGTGCACCCGAATCCTGGCACCACGACCGGTGACGACGGGCCGCGTCATCGCCTGGATGTCTGCTCGCTCGTACCCATCCACCCACGATGGACGGCGCCGCAGCAGATCCCAAGAGGCAAAGGTCCTCGATCATCGTCGCATCGGAGCAACATCACCGGCGCAACACGAGCCCTCCCCGACCCGCGGTCAGGCTCTCACCAGTTGGCTACACAAGCAGCCGGTAGCCCGGCTTTGGCTCTGGTGACGTTCTCGGGGTGTGGATTCTTTCGCTCACCGCTCCAACAGGATTCGGCGTTCGGCGGCGGCGACGGCGCGCCGGGTGGGGGTCACGGCGTCCGGGGTCACCGAGATCGAGGTGATGCCCATGCGCACCAGGTGTTCGGCGAACTCCGGGTGCGTCGACGGGGCCTGGCCGCACAGTGACGAGGTGATGCCGAGGCTGCGGGCGGTGGTGATGATGCGGGCGATGGCGTCGAGGACGGCCGGGTCGGATTCGTCGAACAGGTCCGCGCACTGTTCGGAGTCGCGGTCGACGCCGAGGATCAGCTGGGTGAGGTCGTTGCTGCCGATGGATACTCCGTCGATGCCGAGGCCGACGTATTCGGGCAGCCGGTACAGCACCGACGGCACCTCGGCCATCACCCAGCGGTGCAGGGCGCGGTCGTGGCCCAGGGGACTGGCGTCGATCAGGGCCAGGCAGTCCTCGAGTTCCCAGTAGGTGCGCACGAACGGGACCATCAGGTGCAGATTGGGGGTGTGTTCCCGGACACGGTGCAGCGCGGCCAGTTCCAGCCGGAACAGCTCCGGTTCGCGGACATAGCGATAGCAGCCTCGGTAGCCGATCATCGGATTGCGCTCGTCCGGCTCGTACGCGGTGCCACCGGCGAGGGCGCGGAATTCGTTGCTGCGCAGGTCGGTCGCGCGATAGACGACGGGCCGGGGCGCGAAGGCGGTGGCGATGCGGGACAGCGATTCGGTCATCGCGTCGACGAAGGTGTGTTGTTCGCCGCGGGCGATCAGATCGCGCGGATGCCGCCCGCCCAGCGCCCGGGTGAGCAGGGTCTCCGCGCGCAGCAGTCCGACCCCGTCGGTGTCCGCGGTGGCGGCGACGCGCTCGGCGACCTCCGGGAGCGCCAGGTTGACATAGATGCGGGTACCCGTGATCTCCGAAGGCGTTGTGCGCGTGCCGGTGTCGCTCGCGGCGGGTCGCTCCGTCAGGGAAATGCGCGCCGCGGCGGCTTCGTTCACCGCCGCCGCGTCGGTGGCCCCGACCAGTCCGGCGGAGCCGTCGACCATGACGGCCTGGCTGTCGGTGAGCGTCGTTGTCGCGCTGCGGGTTCCGACCACGCAGGGCACGCCGATCTCGCGGGCGACGATGGCGGCGTGACAGGTCATGCCGCCGCTGTCGGTGACCAGGGCGGCGGCGCGGGTGATGGTGGGCAGCCAATCGGGATTGGTCATGGGGGCCACCAGGATCTCGCCGTCCCGCAGCGTGTGGCCCTGCTCCGGGGAGCGCAGCACCCGCACGGCGCCGACGGCCCGGCCGGGCGCGGCGGCCAGCCCGCGCAGCAGCACCGAGCCGGTATCGGTGGCGGTGGCCTGCTCGTGCGGCTGGTCCGGCAGCGTGGTGATCGGCCGCGATTGCACCAGCCACGGCTCGGTGTCGTCGAAGGCCCATTCGACATCCTGCGGACGCCCGCCGTAGTGCTGCTGCGTCTGGAGGGCCAGGCGGGCGACGGTCAGGACCTCGGACTCGTCGAGCACCGGCGAATTCGTTTCCGTGGCGGCCAGTTCCACCCGGCGATCGCCGTCGGGTCCGGGCACGATCGCGTAGGTCTGATGACCGGGGTGGGTGGCCAGCAGCGCCGGTCCCGCGGCGTCGACGAGGTAGGTGTCGGGTGCGGTGGCTCCCGACACCACGACCTCCCCTTGACCGTGGGCGGCCTCGATGACGAGGCGATCACGACGACCGGTGGCCGGATCGGCGGTGAACGCCACCCCGGAGACGCGGGCCGCCACCATCTTCTGCACCACGACCGCCATCTCGGGTGGTTCGGTCAGTTCGCGGCGCGCCCGGTAGGTGAGCACCCGCGGGGTGAACAGCGAGGCCCAGCAGTCGACAACGGCCGCGAGCAGCTTGTCGTCGCCGCGGACATTGGTGCGGGTGATATTCATGCCCGCGAACGACGCCGTCGCGCCGTCCTCACCGATCGCCGACGACCGTACCGCAACCGAAACATTGTGTCCCAGTGCGTGATACGCCGACACGATGGCATCGCGCAACGGTTCGTCGAGGACGGCGTCGTGCACGAGTTCGCGCATCTGCCGACAGGTGTACTCCAGTCGCTGCGCCTCCGCCGGGGTACCGGCCGCCGCGGCCTGGAGGGCGCCGCCGTGCAAGGCCCGCAACGCCGCCGCGTGCCGTCCCTGGCCCACGACCTTCCGGTAGCAGTCGCGCAGCAGCACGAATCCCGGTGGCACCGGCAGCTTCGCGGCCACCAGTTCACCGAGGTTCGCGCCCTTGCCCCCGGCGCGGTCGGCGTCGTCGAGCCGCAACTGGTCCAGCCCTGCCACATACTCACCCATCACGGCTCCGATCCGTCGATGCATTTCGGGTTCGATGCCAGGGTCCCCGACGGGAGCCGTCGGCCACTACTGTCGAAAGTCCTTCGCGGGCAGGGCATTCGGCTCGCGGGTCCGCGCCGGAATCATTCCCGGCAGGTCCGGTCGCCGTGCAGTGTCGAGATGTACACCGCCGCCTGGGTGCGGCGTTCCATGCCGAGCTTGGCCAGCAGCCGCGACACGTAGTTCTTGACGGTCTTCTCCGCGAGGAACATTCGCTCGGCGATCTGGCGATTGGTGAGGCCCTCGCCGAGCAGGTCGAGCAGGGTGCGTTCCTGGTCGGTGAGGGAGGCGAGCGGGCCGTGCGGCTCGGTGCTGCGGCGCAGGCGGTCCATCAGCGCCGCGGCGGCACGGTTGTCCAGCAGGGACCGACCCGAGCCGACCGTCTTGATCGCGGCGGCCAGCTCCATACCCTTGATGTCCTTGACGACATAGCCGCTGGCACCGGCGAGGATGGCGTCGAGCATGGCGTGCTCGTCGGTGAAGGAGGTGAGCATCAGGCAGCGCAGCCCCTCCACGCGCGACAACAGCTCCCGGCACAGTTCGATGCCGTTGCCGTCGGGGAGGCGGACGTCGAGGACCGCGACATCGGGGCGTAGTGCCGGGATGCGGGCGAGGGCCTGGGCGGTGTTGGCGGCCTCTCCGACGATGGTGAGGTCGGCATCGCCGGACAGGAGGTCGGTCAGGCCGCGGCGGACGATCTCGTGGTCGTCGACAAGGAACACCGTGATCATGGGGGTGTCCAATCCGGTTGCGGAACGGGGTGTAGGTCACGGTAGGGCGGTGTCGTCGTTGCTCGCTACAGTCGAAGGTCACTTTCACAGGCCCGTCGGGAATGTTTCCGGTGTGGCCGTGACCCGTCGGCTCCGCGCCGGGTCCAGTGGGTCCAGCGCGGTGGTGCGGTCGAGGTAGACGACGGCGTCGTATCGGTCGGCGAGCCGGGTGTGCAGATAGTGGCTGTGGCGTTCGGTGGCCGGGGTGTAGACGACGCCGACGGTGCGCTCGAGGCGCGGTGTGCGCAGCAGCTCGGCGGCCGCGGTGGGCCGGTCGAAGCGGAGCAGGAATGCGGGAATTCCGGTGTCGTGCAGCAGTTGTTCGGCACTGCTCGCCACCGCGGGACGCAGCGGCATTCGCTCCGGTTCGCCGCCCCAGGCGGTCGCTGCCGTCACGGTGCCGTGCCCGGTGCTGAAACCGATGGTGCGGCACTGTTTTCCGTGCCGTTCCCGGATCAGTTGCCCGAGCGAGAGTTGCCCGTCGGTGACCTGCTCGCTCGCGCTCGCATCCCCGATGTGGGCGTTGTGTGCCCACACGACCAGGCGCGAATCCGGTCCCAGGTGCGCGGCGAGCGCGTCGAGGGTGTCGGCCATGTGCCGGTCGCGCAGATTCCACGCCGACACCCGATCGGCGAACATCGCCCGGTAGTACGCCTCGGCGCTGCGCGCGGTCCAGGCATTGCGCAGCGCATCGAACGGCGCCTCGCCGTTGTGTGCGGCGGTAGGCGCGGCGTTGCGCTGCAGGTCGATCAGCTCGCCCACGACCTCGTCCCGGCAGCATTCGCTGAGACCGAGCGCGGCGGCGAAACCGTAGGCACGGCCGTCGTCGGCGCCGGTGCGGTCGAAGGCGGCGTAACGGCGGATCGCCCGCTCGGCGGCGGCGTGGTCGGCGCGCTCGAGGTATTGGATCACCTGATGCATCGACCGGTGCATGCTGTAGAGGTCCAGGCCGTAGAACCCGGCCTGCCTCTCCCCGTTCTCGCGTTGGTGCTGGTTGTGCAGCCGCAGCCGGTAGGCGAGGTCGCGGATCACGGTATTGCGCCACAGCCACGTCGGGAACCGCTCGAATCCGCCGAGTGCCTGTGTCGCCGACAGATCGTCGCCGAGACCGCGCACATAGCGGTGCACGCGGTGGGCATCGGGCCAATCGGCCTCGAGTGCGACACCGTCGAAACCGCGCTCGGTGATCAGCCATCGGGTGATCGCGGCGCGGGCGGTGTAGAACTCGTGGGTGCCGTGCGTGCTCGCCCCGAGCAGGACCCAGCGGGCGTCGCCGACCAGGTCGGCCAGCACGTGCTCCGGTGGCACCCCGTCCGGTGCCGCGATGGCGGCATCGCGCACCGCCGCAACGGGATCCGGTGCCGCCGTGCCCGCGGTCGTCGGCGTCGTCAGCAGTATGCGCACCTGCTCGTCGTCGATCGGGGTGAAGTTCCAGTACGCGTCCCCGACCGCGAGGAACGGGGTCGGCATGGTGGCACAGACCATCTCGTCCACGGCGGCTCCGAGTTCGCGGCAGGTCGACCCGGTGGCGGCGGGCACCGCCACGACGATCCGCGTCGGCTCGTCGGCGCGGATCGCCTCCACCGCCGCGAACATCGTTGCGCCCGTGGACGTCCCGTCGTCGACCAGGATCACCGCCTTCCCGGCCGGGTCCATCGGTTCGGTCCGGTGTCGGTAGGCGGCCTCGTGGCGGTGCAGGTCGCGGGCGGCCCGGTGGGCGACCGACCGGATCTGCTCGGTGGTCAGGTGCAGGCCGCGGGTCACGTCGTCGTTCACCACGATCCGGCCGCCCGGTCCCAGCGCGCCGAACGCGACCTCCGGATGTCCGGGCGCTCCCAGCTTGCCGACGACCAGCACATCCAGCGGCGCGCGCAGCGCGACCGCGACCTCCCGGGCAACCGGGACGCCGCCGGGCGCGAGTCCCAGCACGACGACGTCCGGTGCGCCGCGGTAGTGCTCGAGCAGTGTGCCGAGCACGCGACCGGCTTCGGCGCGGTCGGTGAAGAACGGCTGCGGGGTATCGCGCAGGACGGGAATCGTGGAGGTCATGAGGTGCTCCGATGATCCGATGCGGGAAGATCGTCGGGTACGTGCGGTGTTCGCAGCGGCAGCCCGAGGGCCGAGCGATCGCACGCGGTGATCAGATCGGTGGCGGTGACGATGCCGCACAACCGGCCGACGGCATCGACCACGGCGACGGCGTCGAGAGCGGGGCGCAGGACGACACGGGTCGCGGCGTCGGCGAGCAGATCGTCCACGCCCACGATCGCACCGCGCGGCAGCGGTCGCCCGGCCGCCGACAACGTGGTCGTGGTTCGCGCGCGGGCCCGGACACGGGCCAGATCCGACCAGGCCAGCACGGCGATCGGACGGTCGCCGTGATCGACGACAGGGAAAATGCGGTGCCCGCTGGTGGGGATCGTGGAGTGCAGCAGATCGGTGACGGTCCACCACGCGGGCACCGCGATCGGAGCGGCGGTCATCACGTCGCGGATCCTGGTGTCGCCCAGCCGATGTCGCAGGCCCGCGACCGCCAATTCGCCGTGGGCGGCGGTCTGTAGGAACCAGCCGAGCAGCATCATCCAGAGCCCACCGAGCTGACGCGACAGCACGACCTCCGCGATGCCGACGACGATCAGCATCGTGCCCAGCACCCCGCCGCCCCGCGCCGCCGCGGTGGCGGCGCGCAAGCGATCCCCGGTGCGCCACCAGATCAGCGCCCGCAACACCCGGCCGCCGTCCAGCGGCGCGCCGGGCAGCAGATTGAACACCGCCAGAATCGCATTCATCACCGCGAGCCACACCAGTGCGGCGGCCACCGCGCCTGCGGGCGCGATCATCGCGGCGAACACTGCCGCCGTATAGGCGACAACAGCGATGAACACACTGGTGAGCGGTCCGGCAATGGCGATGCGGAACTCGGCGCGCGCGTCACCGGGTTCGTCGGCGAGCTCGGAGACACCGCCGAGCAGCCACAGCACGATCCGGTCCACATGAACGCCGTTGCGGCGGGCGACGATCGAATGCCCCAGTTCGTGCGCGGCCAGCGACACGACGAACACCACCGCGCCCGCGGCGGCGACGGCCCACAGGAAACCCTGGCTGCCGTGCCCGCTCAGGACGGTGCGCAGAATCCAGGTGACCAGGCCGACGGTGACCAGCGCCGACCAGTGCCCGCCGATCCGGACACCGGCGATCCGGCCCAGCGGAAAAGTCTCGCGCAGCATGGCATTCCTCGTCTCTCCGCCGGAAACGCTACGGATGTATGGTCGTCGACCTCGGATTCGGCAGGCCCATGGTCGAGGCGATGGTGGCCACCCAGCCGCGAATCACGACCCAATCCCGTAGATCGCCGTCCCGCTGGCCACCCAGCACGCGGTACATCACCCGCGCACCGAAATCCACCCCGATCCGCTCGTAATGCCCGGCGAAGGGCCGGTAGTCGCGCGGCCGGATCGAATCACGCAGGGCGGCGATCTTTTTCGGGACGAGGCGGCCGAAGTATGCGCCGACCGGCCCGCGCAACGCGGGCCCGAGCCCGACGCTGAACAACCACACATCCCGTGCGACGAGCTCGTGCTGATGATTGCGGATGTAGTCGGCGGCCTGGGGCAGCAGATCGCGGTGATGGATGGCGCTGCCCAGCACAACGGTGTCGAAGCGGGTCAGCTCGGGCGCGCGGTCGATATCGGAAACCTCCACGCGCGCACCGCGTCCGGCGAGCTCGGTGCTTCTCCGGTTCCATGCCATCAGCGTGCGCGCGGTGCCCCCGCCCCCGGCAGAGTCCTCGGCCTCTGCGATACGGGACCATTGTCCGCGCATCCTCCTCGGGATCAATTCGGATACGCCACGGTGCGTAGGGTTTCCAGTGCGGTGGCGAGTAGTCGACGGGTGCGCTCGGCGATCTCGGTCAGGGCGGTTTGGCCGGTGGTGTGGATGAGGACGGTGGGGTCGGCGGCCTCGATGAGGGTGCCGGTGTCGACCGCCCGGACGACCACCGCGCAGGGCTGGAGCAGGCCCGCCTGGGGATCGGTGCGCAGCGCCTGCGACATCAGGTGCGGGTGGCAGGCGCCGAGGACGCGGTAGTCGTCGATGTGCTCGCCGAGGTGTTCGCGCAGGGTGGCTTCGACGTCGAGGCTGGTGGAGACCACGAACCCCTGTTCTCGCAAAGCCTTCCGGATCAGGCGTTCGGTAGTGCGGAAGGTCGCGGGTAGGTGCAGGGCCAGTGCGGGGGAGGGGGTGACCGGGATGCGGATCTCGGTGATGAGTTGCCGCGGGTCGGCCACCTCGTCGGGGCCGATGAGATATACCTCGGTCGGCGGCCCCGCCGGGCGGTATCCGGAGGCGTGCAGCCATTCGTGCAGGGCGCGGTAGGCGGTGTCGATGTCGTCGTAGCCGCCACGATGGCAGGTGCGGGCCACCAGCGTTCCCGGCGTGACGATGACCTCCGCCCCGGACCGCGGGCCGAGACCGGTACCGGGGTCGATCGGGACCGCGAACTCCACCGGCACGGCATCGTCGGGTCCGGATTGCTCATGGTAGGTGAGTGTGGGAGCCCCGCAGGCCGTCAGCCCGGCATACCGGGCGGTCGCGGTCAATTCCCGCATGCCGTCGGCGATATCCGCGCTCACGTGATCGGCACGGATTCCACGGGGAATCTGTAGCACCGTCTGCGGAATGGATTCGCAGACGCTCACCCGGTATTCCATCGCAGCCCTCCTGGTCGATGTCTCCTTCCGAGGGTGTGCGGCGGGATACGTCGCGTCGAGAGGAGAAAGGCCCTCGGCGGAGTATCGGTGTCCTCCGGGCCCGGTGCCGGTGCCGGAGGTCGCTGGCACGAGGGTCTTTGCGCCCTGTGCGGTGGCGGTGGCGGTGTCGTTGACTGACAGATGCGGTTGCTCGCCCACCGATCGGAGGCCCGATGAGTAACGCACGCACGCAGGGTGTTTCGAAGATCGGCGCGCCCCGATGGCCCCGGATCGACAAGTCCGCGGCGGAGGCCGCCGCGGCGAATCTCACCGACTACGAGCGGTCCTGCCGCGAATTCCATTGGGAGGATGCTCAGTTCGATCTCGCCGGGCTGCCCAACGGCGGCGTGAACATAGCCTTCGAGGCGGTGGATCGGCATCTGACCGAGCCGGGTTCGCACACCCCGTCGCTGCGATGGTTGTCCGCGTCGGGGGGCGGCGGCACGGCGAGTTGTGCGGGACTGGCGGTGCTGGGCAACCGGTTCGCCGATCTGCTGCACGGACGGGGTGTGCGGCGCGGCCACCGGGTCTGCACCCTGCTGCCCCCGTGCCTCGAGATGTACGCGGTGGCGCTGGGCACCTGGAAGGCCGGATGCGTGCTGGTGCCGCTGGACAGCCGGTCGGATGCGGATTCGGTGCACCTGGCGCTGGTGTTCGCCGAGGCGGCCGTGCTGGTGACCACCGCGGCATGCTACCGGGAACTGATCGCCCCGATCCGCGCCATTCTGCCCGGACTGCGGCAGGTGCTGATCATCGACGCCTGCCTTCCCGACACGGTGGAATTGCCCCTGGCCCTGGCGGGCACCGACCCCGCGTGCACGATCGTGCCGACGAGCGCCGGGGATCCCGCTCTGCTGCACGTGGTTTCGGACCGATTCGGAATTCCGCAGGGTATCGCCCACTCGCACGGCGCGGTGCTGGCCCACCGGGCGACCGCCCGCTACGCCCTGGATCTGCGGTCCGATGACGTCTTCTGGTGTACCGGCGACCCGAGTTCGGTGCTCGGCATGTCCTATGGCGTCATCGGGGCATTGAGCCTGGGCGCCACCGTGATCTGCGACGAGGCGGACTTCGCGGCGCAGCGCTGCTACGACATCCTCACCGCCGAACGCGTGACGGTCTGGTGCACCGATGCCGCCTCGCTGCACACGCTGATGCGCGCGGGCGACCGGCTCCCCTCCGGCACCGATCTGTCGTGCCTGCGGTTGGTGGTCACCGGGGAACCGGTGGACCCCGAGGTCGTCCTGTGGGCCGATCGGGTGCTGGGGCAACCGGTGCACGCGGGATGGTGTCAACCCGAGACCGGCGCGATCGTGATCGCCGATCTCGCGGCCGCGCAACTGCGCCCGGGCTCGATGGGGCGGCCGCTGCCCGGCATCGAGGCGGCGGTGCTGCGGCTCGGCGGCGACGGCAGGGCCGAGATCCGCGGCGGCGCAACCACTCCCGCCGCCCCGGGCGAGGTAGGCGAACTCGCCCTGCATGCCGGATGGCCGTCGATGTTCCGCGGCTACTGGCGGGAGCCGACCCGATACGC
Source organism: Nocardia terpenica (assembly GCF_013186535.1). Taxonomy (NCBI): domain Bacteria; kingdom Bacillati; phylum Actinomycetota; class Actinomycetes; order Mycobacteriales; family Nocardiaceae; genus Nocardia; species Nocardia terpenica. Next base: position 1,537,202 of record NZ_JABMCZ010000005.1, on the reverse strand, counting down.
GCACGCCTTCGCCCACGGCTGGTATTTGACCGGTGATCTGGTCCGTCGTGACGACGACGGCTACTACTGGTTCGTCCGGTCCGCCGAGCCCGAGCCCGGCGACCGTCTGGCCGCGGCCGACGCCCTCCGGTCGGGCGGTCTTGATGCCGGTCCGATGTGATCGCCACCGACCTGAGGACTTCGGTCACCGTCGCAGGAGACCCCGTGCCCTGCCGCCCCGGCCGTGATCGGCGTGGAATCGGTTGGGTAGAAATCGTTTTCGATTCATCAGGAGTGGATATGAGCATGTTGCCCGCGCGGCACCTGCCGGTGCTGCCCGATTTCGCGGAACTGTGGAATGCGATCGGTCCCGGCCTCGTGCCGATGCTCGGCAGCCGCCTGATCCGCGTGGAGGACACCGTCGACGACGGCCGGTATGTGATCCGCGCCGAGCTCCCCGGTATCGACCCGGCTCGCGACGTCGAGGTGTCGCTGCACGACGGCCGCCTCACCATCAAGGCGGAACGTACCGAAAAGCACGAGGAGAACCGGCATTCGGAATTCACCTACGGCTCGTTCGTGCGCACCGTGGTGCTGCCCGCGGGCGCGCAGGAGGAGGGCATTACGGCCAACTACGCGAAGGGCATTCTCACCGTGACCGTTCCCCTGGGCGAGCAGAAGGAGACGGTGCGCCGGATCGAAGTCGCCTCGGGCGAGTAGCCGACATTGTCGGCGTGAGCTCAGCGCAGCGGCGCCGACCAGCGCAGCCGGGTGCCGGGGCGAGCCGAATTCGTGGCGACGGGGGATACGCGGAATTCGCCCTGGCATTCGACGGCGCGGCGGGCGAGGTTGTCCAAACCGCTGCGCGTGGTGTCCGGTGGGACTCCGCACCCGTCGTCCTCGACGACGAGTTCGAGGGTGTCGCCCACGGCGATATCGATGGTGAGGGTGTCGGCCCCGGAATGCCGGACGGCATTGCTGACCGCCTCGCGCACCACGGCCTCGGCATGATCGCCCAGGTCCGGGCCGACCGACGACAGCGGGCCGCTGACGTGCACCGAGGTATGGATGCCGGTATCGGCGGTCTGCTGCAAGATCGCCTGCTCGATCCGTTCCCGCAGCCGCAGGATTATGCCATCGCGCTCGTGGAGGTTGAAGATGGAGGTGCGGATCTCCTGGACCACCTCCTGCAACTCGTCGACCGCCTGTGAAATACGCTGCCGCACATCGGGTTTGCGGCTGCGAGGGACGGTGCCCTGGAGGGAGAGTCCGATGGCGAACAGGCGTTGGATGACGTGGTCGTGCAGGTCGCGGGCGATGCGGTCGCGGTCGGTGAGCACGCTCAGCTCGCGCACCCGCTCCTGCGCGGTGGCCAGTTGCATCGCCAGCGCCGCCTGATTCGCGAAGGCCGTTGCCAGTTCGATGATTTCGTCGTCGTAGCGGGGGGCTTCCTTGCTGCGGGTGGCGACCAGGACACCGAGGACCTGCTCGGCGGTGTAGAGCGGGAGCAGCAGCACCGGCCCGGTCGCCAGCAGAGTGGCGTCGATTCCGGCGGCGCCGGGGTTGTCGAAACGCAGGGGGGTGCGGCGCAGGAAGGCGTCGGCGATTCCGGTGTCGGTGATGGTGAGATCGCGGCCGATGAAGTCGGGTTCGGGACCGTCCCACTGCGTGAGGTAGAGCACGGCCAACTCCGACACGGAGATTTCGGTGTCGACCGGGGTCGCGAGGAATGCCCGATCGGAGCCGGTGAGTCGGCGTATGTGCGCGACGAGATGGGACAGGACCTGAGTCGAGTCGGTACCGGCCAGAAATTCGGTGGTGATGTCGCCGGTCGCGGCGATCCACGCCTGCCGGGCGCGGGCGGCCTCGTACAGGCGTGCGTTGTCGATGGCCACTCCGGCCGCCGACGCGAGCGCCTGCACGATGACCTCGTCGTCCTCGCTGAACAGCTGGCCGTCGAATTTCTCGGTGAGGTAGAGGTTGCCGTAGACCTCGTCGCGGATGCGAATCGGTACTCCGAGGAAGGTCCGCATCGGCGGATGGTTGGGCGGGAAGCCCACGGAGGCGCGGTGGTCGGCGATGTTGTCGAGCCGGATCGCCTTCGGCTCATCGATCAGCACGCCGAGTACGCCGCGGCCCGCGGGCAGGTCGCCGATGATTTCGCGCTGGGCGTCGTCGATGCCTTCATAGATGAAACGGACCAGTTCGTGCTCGTGCCCGCGCACACCGAGCGCACCGTAGCGGCTGCCGACGAGGGTGATGGCGGTGCGCACGATGGTGCGCAGCGTCTCGTCCAGTTCCAGCCCGGAGGTCACGGTGAGCATCGCCTCGACCAGCCCGTCCACCCGGTCGCGGGCGTCGATGATCTGATCGATGCGGGAGCGGACCTCGGTCAGCAGCTCCCGCAGTCGCAGTTGGGACAGCGTCTCTCGGACGGAGTAGCTGTCGGAACGGTACGAGTCGGTCACCTGGTGGCCTCTCCAGTCGCGATGGGTGTGCGAATCCGGTGTTACGGCCCCGGAACCCCGGAAAGGCACTCCGAATATTACGCCGCGCGGTGTGCGGGTGGCCGGAAAGGCCAGGACCCGCGCGCGAGGCGGAGGCATGAGTCCGGGTCACCGGCTCGTACGGGAGGCGAGGACATAGGACTCTGGTGTGCCGGCTCGGCGCCGGGCACTCTCGGCGACAGGACCACACGGTGCCGGAGGGAGCGTTTGCCCGTGCGTAATCCCGACCGCGCGCCGAACCCGCAGGACATCGATATCTTCCTGTCGTACAGCCACAGTGCGGACAAGGCTCTGGCCCCGGCATTGCAGCGCGGGTTGTCGCATTTGGCGAAACGGTGGTACGAGCCGCGCGCACTCCGGGTATTCCGGGACGGCACCGACCTGAGCGTGGCGCACGATCTCACCGCCGAAATCGAGGATGCCCTACGGCGCTCCAGGTTCTTCGTGCTGCTGGCCTCGCCCGAGGCCGCGGCCTCGCGGTGGGTTGCGCAGGAGATCGCCTATTGGCAGCGCTACCGGGAACCTGAGACCTTCCTCATCGCTCTGACCGGCGGCACGGTGGCGTGGGGGCGAGGCGATTTCGACTGGCGCGCGACGACCGCCCTGCCCAGGTCGCTGTCCGGCTATTTCGCGCGCGAACCCCTCTGGGCGGATCTGTCCTTCGCGCACACCAGGAAGCAGCAATCGCTGCGGAATCGCGAGTTCCGCAGCCAGGTGGCTTCCTTGGCCGCACCGGCGCGCGGTAAGTCGAAGGAGCGGCTCGACAGCGAGGACACTCGCCGACAGCGGCGGTTCCGACAGGCGAGCGGTGTGGCCGTGACCGCCTTGATCCTCCTGGTCGTCGCGGTCCTGGTCCTGAACCAGGTGGCTGGTGCTCGAAAGGTCCGCGCGGACAAGGAAACACGGACCTCCGCCGCCCGCCTCATGGCATCGACCGCGGGCAAGATCCAGTCGACCGATGTTCGTTCCGCGCTGCTGCTCGCCGTCGCTGCCTATCGCACCGATCCGACGCGGGAGAACCTCGCCGCGCTGCTCCGCGCGAACCTGACGAGTCCGAGTCTGGTCCGCTACCTGACAACGGACTCGCCGGTAACGGCGCTGGAGGGCAGCGCCGACGGGCAGAGCATTGTGGCGGGACTCGCCGATGGCCGTGTCGTGCGCTGGGTGCTGGGCCACCCGACGGCGGAAGAACAGCTGATGACACTGCCGTCGGCCGTGTCGATGCTGTCGGTGAGCGCGGACGGCAAGACCGTCGCCGCCTCCGACGGATCGCGTGTGATGCTGTGGCGCAACGGGTCCCCCGAGGACACGCTTTCCGTACCTGCCGGACAGCGCATCGACATCGTCGCGGTCTCACCGTCCGGCAACACCGCGATCGTGCATGGGCGGCTCGCCGTCACGGCGTGTACGGAGTCGACCTCCTGCCTCGCTTCCAGCGAGATCTACGCTGCTTCCAGCCGGGAACCCCTTGCGACACACGATGACTCGTGGGACGAGGGCGGTCTCGTATCCACCTCGAACATCGTCATCACGTCCGATGACGAGGTGTTGCTGTTCGCGCGCGGGGATTGGTCGCGCCTCGAGATCCACCAATGGAAGACCGAAGACGGGCGTACCGGCAACCTCTTCTCCGGGGCGCTGCAGTCGGCTGGAGATCCGGCGGGCGATGGCGGGTCGTTCGGCGCCAATAGCTTCGGCGTCACCGGTAAGGGCGGACCGCTTCCCGTGTGGCGGATCGGAGGCCCGCAGAACGGGGACGCTCCGGAGGGCGTGGCCGACATTCCGCAACCCGACTCGGCCAGCGCGCCGGTGCTGAACATGACCGGCACCACCGCCGCGGGGCTGTATCGCTCCGGCGGAATCTACGTTGTCCCGGTCGCCCCGAGGGGGACGCATCCGGCCGCGGTCGAACTCGGCGGCGCCGCAGTAGAATCCACGAAGCTGCTGCGCTTTCTGGGTGCGTCGGGCCGTCGGCTGATCTCCGCGGCGGGCAACCAGATCACCCTCTGGGATCTGGATCAGGTCGATCGCTTGGCGACCGTCGTTCCGCTGTCGATGACCAGGCCCTGCCGGGCCTGCCCGCCACCGAGCATCGCGCTCTCGCCCGACGGTGGGACGGCGCTCATCTCGGGCGAGCTCACCGGATCGGACAACCGCGATGCGATGGTCGTCCAGCCATTGCACACGCCCGACGAAAAGCCGCAGGTCCTTGCCGATCTGAGCGGAATTCCCCTGTGGCGCGCCGATGGTCGAGCGATCATAATGACGTCGTCGGGAACGGTCTCACGATCGCCGCTTCCATCGAATCTGACAGCGATCGCCGCGCCCAGCAATCGGGCCATCGAGGATGCCCGAATCGGCGCCGATCCGGCGGTCCTCACCGTGGTGGACGCGAAGGGCTCGATCTATCTGCAGGATGCGAACAGCGGGAAGATCACCGAAAAGATTCCGGGCCCACCAGATCTGGCGCCCGGCGATCAAACCCTGCAAGGCGCGGCCATCGACTCGACCGGACACCTGGTGGCCACCGTCTACAACAAGACCGTGCGGGTATTCGACATCACCACACGCCAGGAGGTCGGGCAGCCGATCAGCGCTGACGAGGTGACGAACCTGATGTACGCGGGCCCGCATCTGGTCGTTCGGCGCAAGACCGATCTCGAGGTGTGGAAGCCGGACGGATCGGCCGAGGAACAGACCATCGGCAGCGACGAACCATACGCCCCCAACTGGGCGGTGTCATTGGCTACCGACAGCTCCGGAGCAACCCTCGCCCATGTGGATTCGCGGGGTGCGGTCATCATCGTCGATCGCGCCGACGCCTTGACCCTCGCGACCATCCCGTCGGCCGACACCAACACCGACATCGAAACCGGCGTGGCCATTTCCGCCGACGGCAGACACCTGATCACCGCGTCCGACGGCGGCGCGTTCGGAACCAACGGCAAAATCGTCGAACGCGCTCTCTCCCCGGACGCATTGATCAAGACCGCATGCGCACTCGCAGGCCATGACCTGACCGCCGCCGAGTGGCAACAGCTGCTGAATACCAGCCGCCCACCGGAGGCCACCTGCCCCTGAGGCCAAGGGCCGGGGGACGCCGCCTTTCTCTGATGGCCGGGCGGGAGTCTGGCACCTGGTCAGGGGCGTCGCGATGCTGTTACCGGGGTGTCCGGTGAGCGGCGGGTGGGGGAGTTCCAGGCGCGAAGTGCTTGTGTGAGTGTGGCTTCGGCCGATGTCGTCGTGTCCACCACTGTGGCGGTGGGCCACGGCGGTGTGGTCTCGGCCATGGCGGCGGCGATGGCGGCGGTGGCTTCGGAGTTGCTGCCGGTGCGTGCCGCGATGCGCTCGGCGGCGATGGATTGCGGTGCGTGGCAGCATAGTTCGATCGGGTCGGTGCTGGTTTCGGTGGCCAGGGTGGCGGCTCGGTCGCGGTGGCGGGGGTCGGTCCAGGAGGCGTCGAGCACGACGCTGCGGCCTGTGCTCAGGTGGGTGCGAGCCAGGTCGAGCATCTCGGTGTAGACGCGGTCCTTGGCGCGCGGGCTGTAGGCGCCGCGCCCGTATTCGCCGCTGTGGCCGGGTAATTCGCCTGTGGATCGGAGTTCGGCCCGGACCGTGTCGCTGGACACCACCAGTGCGCCCGTGGCGGCGGCGAGCGCGGCGGCCAGGGTGGATTTGCCGGTGCCGGGCAGGCCGCCGACGAGCGCGAGCCGGACGGTGGCCTTGTCGAGGTGCGAGACTGCGATCTCGGTGTGTCGCACCGCATGTGCGGCCGCCTCGGGGGCGCCCTGTTCGTGGCGGATGCAGTTGACCCTGGCTCGCACGATCGCGCGGTAGGCGATGTAGTGGTGGCGCAGCGACGCGGGCACCGGGTCGTTGGTGAGCGCGCAGTAGTGGTCCAGCAGTTCTTCGGCGTGGCGGGGGTGGTGCAGGAATTCGAGATCCATGGCGAGGAAGGCGATGTCGTCGAGCCGGTCGAGGTGGCGCAGGTCGTCGTCGAAGTCCAGGCAGTCGATGATCCGGAAACCGTCGGGGAGGGCGAAGATGTCACCGGCGTGCAGGTCGCCGTGCCCGTCGACGATGCGGCCATCGGCGATGCGGTTGTCCAGCAACGGTTTCCGGCCGTCGAGGTAGCGGGTGACCAGCGCGGTGATCCGCTCGGTGACAGCGGGGTCGATCGGCGGGTCGGTGAGACCGCTCAGGAGGTCTGCCCATCGCCCGCGCACCGCGTCCACCCGTGCCGCGCGGTCGATGTCGGGTCCGCGATCGGCCCGGTCGTGGAAGCGGGCCAGCAGGTCGGCCAGATCCGTGAGGGCGGTCCGGGTGGCCGCGGGATCGTCGAGCAGCTCGCTGAGCCGGGCCCGGTCGGGCAGTCGCCGCATCACCAGGACGGGTTCGCCCGGGCCGCCGTCGAGGTCGGTGAGATGGGAGATGCCGAGGTACACATCCGGCGACAACCGCCGATTGAGTTCCAATTCCCGCGCGATCGCCCGCTCGCGCCGCTCACGGCTGCCGAAGTCCAGAAAGCCCGTGACGACCGGTCGTTTCACCTTGTAGGCGCGCTCGCCGCACAGCAGCACCAGGCCGCTGTGGGTTTCGCGCACGTCGGCGTAGGGCGAGTGCTCACTCGTCGGCGACGTATTCATGACAGACCTCGCGCGGTCGGGAACGGTTCAGCCGTGGTGGACTTCGAGGATATCGGTCAGGGCGCGGCGCGGGGTGGGCGGCGGGCTGTCGGGTTCGGGAGCGGTGCCGATGCGGATCAGCACCTGGGGTGTCTGGCCGTGTGGCAGCAGCGCCGCTACCGTGCGGCGTCCGGCGGGCAGTTCGGTGAGGTGGGTGATCGGGCAGGTAGCCAGCCCGGCGGCGGTGCATTCCAGCAGCACCGCCGACAGTGCCTCGCCGGTGCGCAGCCAGCGCAGGGGTGACTCGCCGTCGGAGCTGAGCACCGCGACGCGGGCCCGGTCGGTGATCTCGGCGCGGCGCGCGGAATGCGGGGCGGAGGGGAACTTGCGCCCGATGCCGACCCGGGCGCGTTCGGCGTCGGAGATCAGCGCGGTCGGCGGCACGCCGTCGGGGCTGTCGGGATGCCCTGCCCACCAGTGCAATTCGCGCTGGTACAGCAGGTCGTCGTGGCGGGCGGCGGTCGTGGTGTCGGAGACGGCCACCAATCGTGGCAGCGCCTCGTCGTCGAGCACGTCGAATTCGAGGTCGTGCGGGGTGACCAACCGGCGCAGCGCCGGGATCAGGGCGGTCCAGCCGTGTGGCGGCAGCATCGGCAGCCGATCGGTGTAGCGGTAGTCGATGGCGCGGGCGCGGACCGTGATCCCGGCGGGTGGATCGGGCCACGGCCGAAACTCGATTGCCGCCAGATGCCCGGGCTGCCGCGGGTCGGGCAGCCGGACGGTGTCGGTGTGCCAGCCGTGGGCGGCGAAGGTGGTGCGCACGTGGTGCAGCATCGCCCCGCAGCTGATGATCTGCTGGCGGCCGTGCGGATCGGTGCCGGGCAGCATCCGATCCGGATCCAGGTGCAGATGCAGGCGGGTGCCGTCGAAGAGCCAATGCCACGGCTGGGTGTTGTGGACCGAGGGCGCGCGGCTCGCCAGCCGCATCACCGCCAGCAGGGTCCGCTGCTCGGGGACCGGTTTCGTGGCACCGAGGCCGCTCGCTGTCATATTCCGAGCATTGTCCCGGCGGACCGGCGCGGCTACGGCCTTCGGCCTCGGCGCATCGGGTCCATGGTCACAATCCGGGAGAAGGGGCGAAGGTCCCGGCCACCCATCGCCGTACGGCTCTGACGACGGCGAGCGGTATCGATCGAGAATCGCCGGAGAGCAACGCGAACAGGGAGATTCGGATGCCGCGCTGGAGTGACTTCCTCGACCGGTTCCGGCCCGCGGGTGCGCCCGGGGCGGCGGGGCCGGGCGGTGTCCCCGTGGATCGAGCGGCGATCGCCGCGGCGGAGCTGATGCCGCTGCTGGTCCGGCTCGACGACGCGCACGACGAGGCCGACCGGATCCGGCGAGCGGCCGAGGCCCGGGCCGTGCGGCTGCGCGACGAGGGCGATAGCACCGCGGCCGCACTGGTCGACCGGGCCCGCGAGAGTATGGAAACCGTTGCGGCACAAGCTATGACGAAGGCGCTGGCGCAGGCCCGCGAGCGTGCGCCGGATCCAGGGCCCGACGCCGATATCCCCGGCCGTGTGCAGGCCCGACTTCCCGAATACGTCGATCGCGTGGTGGCCGTGGCCCGGGAGATCATTGCCGAACTCGGTGCCACCGGATTCGAAACGACCGGCCGATGAGCGCGGGCTGGGTCGCGGGCACGGTCCGCGCCGCCGGTCTGTCCGAGCGCAGGCTCGGTGCGGCCGTGCACGATCTGGCGGCCGCCGGTTCGCTGGCCGCCGCCCAGCAGATCCTGGCCGCGAGCCCCTACCGCCGTGACGTCCGCCCCGGTGCGTCGCTGGCCGACACCGAGCACGCCGTCGCCGCAGCGACACTGTGGCAGTTGCGGGTACTGGCCGGATGGCAACCACGCACGGGCGCCCGCATGATCCGCTCCCTGGCGGGCGGATTCGAGAGGGCCAATATCGTCGCGCTCGCCGCCACGCTGACCGGGGCGCCGCCCCAGCCGATGTTCGAGCTGGGCGCGCTGCGCTGGGCATGGCCCCACCTGCGCACGGCGCGATCGTTACCGGATCTGACCGTGGCACTGGGGAATTCGCCCTGGGGAGCACCCGGCGGCGACACCGTGGCCGACATCGCCGACGCCCTGGCGATCGCCTGGGCGAGCCGGGTGGCCGCCGACGTTCCGCACGCGGCGGCGTGGGCCGCGGGAGCTGTGGCACTCCTCGTTGCCCGCCGTCGCTTCGTGCAGGCGCGGCCCCTGCCGGAGCCGATCACCCGGCAAGCTCGGCACCTGCTCGGGATCCCCGCGCTGGCGGCCGCGGAGCTGCCCGGCTTCGGTGCCGGGCTACCGCCTGCCGCGCGCTGGGCACTGGACGGCGTCGAGGCGGTCGACGACCTGTGGCGAGCGGAGTTCCGCTGGTGGTCACGGGTAGACCGCGACGGCAGAAACCTGTTGTCGGACAACAGGTTCGGCCCCGCATACGCGATCGGAGCAGTGGCCGCCCTGACCGCCGACGCCTGGCGGGTCCGCGCGGCCCTGCAGATCGCCGCGGGCGCCGGGTCCGTGGCGGACTTCGACGCGATCGTCGGCGGGACAATGCGATGAACCGGTCGCCGTCTCCGACACCTGCGCGCATGCATCGAGCGACGTTCCTCGCGCCTGTGTTCATCCCGCAGGTCGTGGTGGCCGGAGAGACGAACTGGTCGCGGTTCCTGACGCCTGTGCGTGTGCACCGGATGGCGTTCCTCGTGCCCGCGTGCGTGCTTCGGGGGCTCTCGTCACGTCCGTATTTGTTTCGCGGGCTATGCAGGGCGGCGGGCGATGAACTGGCCGCAGCCTCACGCTTGTGCGCATGCCACGGGGTGGGGTTCGTCGTGCCCGTGTGCGTGCTTCGGGGGCTCTTGTCATGTCCGTGTTTGTTTCGCGGGCTGTGCTGGGTGGCGGGCGATGAACTGGCCGCAGCCTCACGCTTGTGCGCATGCCACGGGGTGGGGTTCGTCGTGCCCGTGTGCGTGCTTCGGGGGCTCTTGTCATGTCCGTGTTTGTTTCGCGGGCTGTGCTGGGTGGCGGGCGATGAACTGGCCGCAGCCTCACGCTTGTGCGCATGCCACGGGGTGGGGTTCGTCGTGCCCGTGTGCGTGCTTCGGGGGCTCTTGTCATGTCCGTGTTTGTTTCGCGGGCTGTGCTGGGTGGCGGGCGATGAACTGGCCGCAGCCTCACGCCTGTGCGCATGCCACGGGGTGGTGTTCGTCGCGCCCGTGCTCGTTCTGCTGGGCGGGTGGGGTGATGAGCTGGTCGCGGTTTGTGGTGCCCGTGTTCATTCTGCGGGCTGGTCAGGGCTGGTGAGGCGATGAGCTGGTCGCAGGCCCTGACGCCGGTGCGCATGCAGCGGGTGGCGCTCGTCGCCCCGGAGCCCGCGCTGCGGGCCATGCTCGTGCAGGTGGCGGCGGCGGGGGTGGTTCAGCTTGATCAAGGGGAGCGTGCCGAACACCCGGGAAGCGCTGTGACACCGAGGATTTCGATGCTCGAGCCCGATGGGTCCGTGCTGGAGCGGGACGGGCGCGCGGATCTGGTGGAGGGGGAGAGGCAGGTGCGGGTGCGGGCTGAGTGGGCGGTGCGGCGTCGGGGGGTGGCCGCGATTGCGGGGTGGTGCCCGGAGCCGGAGGTGGCCGGGTTGCGGCAGCGGCTGGAAGCGGTGGGTGCGGCTGTGGTGCCGCTGCCGGTCCCTGCGGGGATCGATCCGCCGACGCTGCTCGCGGGCGGCGCGCCGCTGCGGCGGGCCTTCGCGCCCCTGGTCGGCCTGTACGGGACGATGGCCTACCGCGATGTCGATCCGACCGTGCCCGCGGGGCTGGCGTATGTGGCCATGTTCGGGATGATGTTCGGTGACGCCGGGCACGGGTTGCTGTTGCTGGCGGCGGCGGAGGTGCTGCGGCGGGGGTGGATCGCGAAACTGGCTCGGCTGCGGCGACTGTGGGTCTTCGTCGCCGGGGCCGGGGTCGCCGCCACCGCCTTCGGGCTGCTGTACGGGGAGTTCTTCGGCCCGACCGGTGTTTTGCCGGTGCTGTGGCTGAACCCCCTCGATGATCCCGTGCGGCTGCTGATCGCCGCGGTCGCGGTCGGGGCCGGAATGCTGGCCTGCGCCTACGGATTCGGGGTGGTCAATCGGTGGCGCGAGGGCGGGCTATCGCTGGCGTTGTACGCCTCCTCGGGAATCGCCGGTGCCGCAGCATTTCTCGGTGTGGGTGTGATCACCGCGGGCATCCTGGCGCGGCTGTTCGCGGTCGTGATGGCCGGGGCGGTGGTGGCGGGCGTGGGGCTGATCCTGTCGGTGATCGGCATGTTCGGCGAGTCCGGCGGTGGCGCGGCCGGATTCGCGCGCTCCGGGGTGGGCGTGATCGATCTGGTCGTGCACCTCGGCGCGAATGCCATATCGTTCGCCCGGCTGGCCGCCTTCGGCATGACCCATGCCGCCCTGGGCTGGGTGGTGTGGCAGGCCACCACCGCGGCGGCGAACCTGCCGGTAGCCGGAACAGTGGTTGCCGCAGTGGTTTTCGTGCTCGGCAATGCGGTCGCCTTCGCGCTGGAGGCGCTGGTCGCCGGTGTGCAGGCGCTGCGGCTGGAATTCTACGAATTGTTCTCCAAGATCTTCGCCGGTGCGGGAGAAGCGTTCTCGCCGTGGCGGATCCCCATCCAGGAAACGGAGGGAGCATCGTGCTGAGCTGGATTGTCGCATTGCCGATACTCGTCATCGCCTCGGCGGCAGGAGTTCTCGCGCTGCGCCGTCCCGGCGGGGTCGCGCTGAAGCTGTGCGCCGGTCTCGCGGCCGCGACCATGATGGCCGGGGGCGCGGTGCTGGTGACGGCGATCTCCGCCGGGCCCGCCACCGCGGCGCCCATGGCCGCCGGGGGTGGCGGCAGTACGAATTGGGCGGCCCTGATCGGCGCGGCCATCGCCGTCGCGGGCTCCTCGATCGCCGCCGGGCTGGCCGTCGCCTACACCGGTGCGGCCGCGCTGGCGGCCCTGAGCGAGCGTCCCGAATTGTTCGGGCGGGCGATGGTGATCGTCGGCCTGGCGGAAGGCATCGCCATCTACGGGCTGATCGTGGCGGTCATGCTGATCGGGAAGGCATGAGATGGGTGGCGTCGCGGTGATCGGCGAGCCGGAGCGGGTGCTGGGATACGCCCTGGCCGGTGCCCTGGTATTGGCCGCCTCGGACGCGGCGGCCGTGCGAAAAGCCTGGGACAGCCTCGATTCCGGCACCACGCTGGTGATCGTGACCGCCGCCGCGGCCGACGCCCTGGCCGGGCGAGCGACCTCCGATGCGCCGCTGACGGTGGTGATGCCGGGATGAGCGTTTCCCCGGAGGTCCAGGCCATGACGGCGGCCGTCGGCGCGCCGACGAACCCGGCGGTCGACACCATCGACGCGGCCCTGCACTCGGTGCGGGCGGAAATCCTGCGCCGGGCGACCGAGGACGCCGACCACACGCTGGAGGCGGCGTGCGCACAGGCGTCAGCCGCCCGTGCCCGCGCCGAATCCGAAGCGTCCGAGATCCTCTCGCATGCGGAGGCCGCCGGAAACGCCCGGGCAGCCGCGGTATCGGCCGTGGAGCGGCGGCGCATCACCCGCGAGCGGCGGTCACGCCTGCTGGCCCGGCAGCGCGACGCCTACGACCGATGGCGAGCCGCCGCCACGACCGCGGTCCTGGGCCTGCGCGCCGACCCCGACTACGCGACGATACGAAACGGCCTGCGAGACTCGGCTGTTCGCCTGCTCGGAGCGCAATGCGACATCGTCGAGGACCCGGCGGGCGGAGTGATGGCCCGATCCGGCGGCCGGATTCTGGATCTCCGGCTGAGCACCATCGCCGTCCGCGCGCTGGACCGTGTCGAACCCGAGATCGGAGGACTGTGGGCATGAACGACACACCCGCACCTCGCGTCCGCCGCGTCTCCGGCCCGCTGGTGGAGGTGACGAACTTCCCGGGCGCGGCAATGAACGACCTGGTCGCCCTCGGCGACGACGCCATACCGGCCGAGGTGGTCGGCATCCGCGACGGCCGGGTGACGGTGCAGGCGTTCGAATACTCGGGCGGTCTCGGCCCGGGTGCGGCAGTGACACCGTCGGGCCGCCCCTTGTCGGCGCGGCTGGCTCCGGATCTGCTCGGCGGCGTATTCGACGGACTGCTACGGCCTTTGGCGAACGCCGGGACATGGTTGCTCCCCGGCGGCTACTCACACACCGGGAACACGCGTCGGCTGTTCCGGCCGAGGGTTTCGGCCGGGGACGAGGTGGGCCCGGGCAGCGTGCTGGGCGTGCTCGACGGCAGCGGACCGGTGGAGTACCGGGTGCTGGTCCCGCCGTCGAGCGCCGGTCGGGTGGATTCGATTGCCGCCGAGGGCGAATACGCCGCCGCCGACACCGTGGCGGTGGTGGCGGGTCTTCCGATTGCCGCCGAACAGTACTGGCCCGTGCGCACGCCGCGACCGGTGCGCGGTCGCCGCGGCACGCTCGATCCCCTGCACACCGGTCAGCGCGCGGTCGATCTGCTCTTCCCGGTCACCAAGGGCGGAACGGTCGCAGTGCCGGGCGGATTCGGCACCGGCAAGACGATGCTGCTGCAACAGGTGGCCAAATGGTGCGACGCCGATGTCATCGTCTACGTCGGGTGCGGGGAGCGGGGCAACGAGATGGCCGAGATCATGGGCGAGATGTTCGCCCTGACCGACCCGCGCACCGGCGGACGCCTGGCCGACCGGACCGTGGTCATCGCCAACACCTCCAATATGCCGATGATGGCGCGCGAGGCCAGCGTCTACACCGGCGTCACCGTCGCCGAATACTTCCGGGACATGGGCTACCACACGGTGGTGATCGCCGATTCGACCTCCCGGTGGGCGGAAGCGTTGCGGGAGTTCGCCTCCCGGACCGGCGAGTTGCCCGCCGAGGAGGGGTATCCCGCGGATCTGGCCTCGGCCCTGGCCGCCTTCTACGAACGCGCCGGGGCGGTAACGACATCGAACGATTCGGTGGGCTCGGTCACGATCGTCGGCGCGGTGTCGCCTCCGGGTGGAGACCTGTCCGAACCGGTCACCGCGCACACCGAACGATTCGTGCGCTGCCGCTGGACCCTGGACCGGGACCTGGCCTACGCCCGGCACTATCCCGCGCTGTCGTGGGCGGCGTCGTTCTCCCACGATGTCGACGCGGTCGCGGCCGGATACGCCGCCGCGGGCGACCTCGACTGGGCGCAGCGCCGCGGCCGGATCGTGGGCCTGCTCGCCGAGGCCGATCGGCTCGCCGCCCTGACCGAACTGGTGGGGCTGGACACCCTGCCTCCCGATCAGCGCATGGTGGTGCTGGCGGGCCGCCTGCTGCGCGAGGGCGTGTTGCAGCAGAACGCGTTGTCGCCCAACGATGCCCACTGCTCCATGACCAAGACGGTCGCCCTGGTGGAGGCCCTGCTGACGGTGATCGACCGCTGCCGGGAACTGGCCGCCACCGGTATCGCTCCCGAACGCGTCGAGGCCGTCGACTTCGGTCCCCTGGTCCGCGCCCGAGAGGCGGCGGGACCGGACGACACCGAGGCGGTCGCGCAGCGGCGAGACATGCTGCTCACCCGGCTGGCGAGGCTGGTATGACCGCGGCCGAATGGATTCGATACACGACGGTCCAGGAGCTGCGCGGGCCGCTGCTGATGGTCTCCGGCGTCGGCGAGGTGCGGTGGGACGAGTCCGTCCGCATCGAGCTCGCCGGTGGTGAGCGCCGCCACGGGATCGTGCTCGACGTGGCCGACGACGTGGCCGTCGTGGAAATGCTGGAAGGCACCGCGGGCATGGACCCGGATCGCACCGTCGTCGAATTCGCCGGTGCGCCTTTCGATATCCCCGTCGGGGACGGCTGGCTGGGGCGGGTGTGCAACGGGCGCGGCGTGCCGCTGGACGAGGGACCGCCGGTGCTCGGCCCACGGATGCCGGTATCGGGAGCACCGCTCAATCCGATGCGTCGGGAGCCACCGGCCGATCCGATCCGCACCGGAATTTCGGTGATCGACGCGCTCACCACCGTCGTGCGCGGGCAGAAGCTGCCGGTCTTCTCGGCGCCGGGACTGCCGCACCTGCGGCTGGCCTGCCAGATCGCGGCCCAGTCCAGCACCGGAGACGACCCGTTCTGCGTGGTAGTCGCCACCATGGGGCTCACCCACGCCGACGCCGACTATGTCCGCGACGCGCTCGACGAGCGCAGTGCCGCGGGCGAATTGGTGCTGCTGCTGAACCTGGCCGACGATCCGGTCGTGGAAAGGCTGCTCACACCCCGGGCGGCGCTGACGATCGCCGAGCACCTGGCCTTCGGCGAGCCGGGCGGACGGCACGTGCTTGTGGTGCTCGCCGATATGACCAACTACGCCGAGGCATTGCGCGAGGTGTCCGCCGCGCGCGGCGAAATCCCCAGCCGCCGAGGCTATCCCGGCTACCTGTACAGCGACCTCGCCTCACTGTACGAGCGCTGCGGGCGCATTCGCGGACGGACCGGATCGATCACCGTGGTCCCGGTGCTGACCATGCCCGGCGGCGACATCACCCACCCGGTACCCGATCTCACCGGCTACATCACCGAAGGGCAGATCGTGCTGTCGGCCGAACAGCAGGCGCGCGGAACCTATCCGCCGGTGGACGCGCTGTCGTCGCTGTCGCGGCTCATGCGCCACGGCACCGGTGCGGGCCGTACCCGCGCCGACCATCCCGCCGTCGCCGCGCAGCTGCTGTCCGCGCTGGCGCGCGCCCGGCAGGTGCGGGAATTGAGCGAGCTGATCGGCACCGGGGCGCTGACCGAAATCGACCGCGCCCACCTGGAATTCGCGGACGCCTTCACCACCGAACTGGTCGATCAGGGCGTCGGCGAATGCCGCGATCTCGACGACACCCTCGACCGGGCGTGGCAGGCGCTCACCCGATTACCGCGTGCGGCCCTCACCATGCTGCCGGACGAGTTGCTCGACGCACACGAGATGAGTTGACATGGCGGCGTTACGAATTCCGCCCGGACGCGCCGGGCGGGTCTGGCTCCGGGACCGCATCGCCGTGGCCGACTCGGCGCTGTCGCTGCTGGAACGCAAACGCACGATTCTCGAACGGCAGCACCGGCGGCTGCGCGAGCGATCCGCGCGCACCGGGGACGCCTGGGCAGCGGCCTGCACGGCGGCGCGGACCTGGCAGCTGCGGGCGCTGCTCGCGGGCGGGCAACGATCATTGATACTGGCTGCCGCACGCGGGCGCGCCGAGATCACCGTCGACCTCGCGATGTCGGCCGGGGTGCGCTACCCGGACGCCGTGCGGTGCACGGTGCCCCGCGACGAGCCGATCGGCGGCACAACGGTTCTGCTGCATGCGCGTGCCGCGCACGCCGACGCACTGATCGCCGCCGCGGAACACGCCGCCGCACTGGCGGCCGTGTACGCGGTGGAACGCGAACTCGCCGCCACCCGGGTCCGCGCCCAAGCCCTGCGCCACCGCCGCATCCCCGCACTCCGATCCGCACTCACCGCACTCGAGATCGCACTCGAGGAACGCGAACGCGCCGAACGGATCTCACTGCTGCGCGCCGCCCACCAACCGCAGTGAGCCGACGAGCCGAGACCGTCGAGAGTTCAACAACACTGGATCGTCTCGGTGGGCGTGGCCCGCCGGTCGGAGGTCATGGGCAACGGCGCACCGGCCGGACCGTGACACTCGCCGTCACTCCCTTCGGTCATTCGATGACGACGGCCAGGGCGAATCCGGCGCGGTAGGTGCTGGCCGTGACAGGTCTGCGCACGGATCGGGCGGTTAGGACGATGGCTACGATGCCCGGCATGCCCCGGAATCGTCGCGGTTGCCCGGCGCCTGTTCGCGACGGAAGGCTACGAATCCACGACCATGGCCACCATCGCGAAAGCGGCGGGAATCACGGGCAACACCGCGTACTGGTACTTCCAGGACAAGGACGAGTTGCTGGTCGCGGTGCTCGAGACCGCAGTCGCCGAAACAATCGGCCGACCGCCTCCTCTGGGTGGTCGACGCCCTCCAACGGGAGCACCGACTGATTACCACCGCGCATGCACGGACCTCCCTGTCCCCGGCCATTGATGCATGGCACAGGCGGTTTCACCGAATGGCCGAAAGCGAACTTGCCGCCGCGGGTGTCGCGCCGGACACCGGCTGCGAGTCGCCATCGCCCGCGCCCGCTGGCCCCGCCATTTGACCACCTTCGGCGTGGCCCGCAATCTCGGCAAGCAGTCGATAGTGTTGGACCCACAGCACCCGAGCTGGTTGAGTCTCTGCGCCGTGCCCTAGCGCGACAATCATCGCGATATGTTTTTCTTTCGGGCTGGCGGCCCAGCGATCGGTGAGCGAATGTGGCTGGCGGAGAAGACCGTCGAGGACTATGTCTCCCACCTGCTCGCGCTCCCTCCCACGCCCCGCGGTAGCCCGCTAGAGAGCTTGGGCGGGCTCGTCGTCCGCGGGCCGCTCGACGATATGCAGGATGTCGGCGAGCGGTAGCCGCGGCGTCGAGGGCGGGCGGTCGGCGGATTCCGGTACCGCGCCGACGCGCACGAGGACCTGCGGCAGACCGACGGCCTCAATCAGATTCCGCACGACGGTGCGGCTGCGCGGGAACTCGGTCAGGTGCGTGAGCGGGCAGGTGGCGTATCCGGATCGAGTGCATTCCAGCAGCAGCGTGGACAGGGCCGCGCCACAGCGGAGCAGATCGAGGTGGCCGTCGGTGGGAGTGGACAGGACGAGGATGCGGGAGCGATCGGCCTCGATCCGCGGGTGCCGGGGTTCGGCGCCCGTGGTGGGGAAGGCGCGGCCGACCGGGACGCGCTGCTGTTCGTCGGCGGTCAGCAACGCCGTGGGCGGAACACCTGCGGTATCGCTGAGATGTCCTGTCCACCAACGCAGCTCGATCTGGTACTCGCTATCGAAGCGGCGCAGTGCGCGGGTCAGCTGCGAGGCGTGCGTCAGCGCCGGACGGCAGTTCTCGGCGAGGACCGTGAGCGCGGCGTCCTCGGGGTCGAGCGCGGTCCGCAGCGCGGCCTCGGTGTCGTCCCAGTGCGGGGGAGCGCCGAACGGGAGCCGGTTGGTGCGGCGCCGTTCGATCGCCTCGGCCCGTTCCCGGTCGATGCCGGTCACTGCTCGGGTGGGCACGAACCGGACGGTGGCGAGATGGTCACGCCGATTCGGGTCGGGGAGGTAGGCGACGAGGGTGCGCCAGCCGAGTGCCGCCGACGCCACCCGCAGATGATCCAGCGCGATACCGCAGCCGAGGATCATCTGGCGGCCGGTGGTATCGGCGCCGGGCAGCATCCGCTCGCGCACCGCGTACAAGCGCAGCCGATCCTGTTCGAACACCCATCGCCACGGCTGCGCATTGTGCAGTGACGGTGCGCGACCGGCCGATCGGACGGCCTGTTCGATGATGTCGCCGGGAGGCACGCTGGTCATGGACTGACAGTAGGAACCGCCATGCCGGGAACGCAGAGTCTTTGGTCCCGGCACCAGACCCCTGTCGTTCGTACCGGAGCCCCTATCGGGCGTAACGATTCCCGAGCACGCTCGAAGTATGAACGCCCCCACGGTAGCGATCGATGGCCGCCGCTGCGACGCGGTCCTGTTCGATATGGATGGCGTCGTCACCGACAGCGCCACCCGCCATGCCGCCGCCTGGACCGAACTGTTCGACGCCTTCCTCGCCGCGCGCACGTCCGCACCCGGCGAGAACACCGCGCCCTTCACCATGCTCGACTACGAACGCCACGTCGACGGCAAGCCCCGGTACAGCGGGGTCGCCGATTTCCTTGCCTCCCGGGGTATTTCACTACCCGATGGGGAACCGGCCGATCCCGGCGACGCGCAGACGGTGTGCGGGCTGGGCAACCGCAAGGATCAGCTGTTCCTGGAACGCATTGCCCGCGAAGGCGTCCCGGCCTTCGCCTCCACGGTGGCACTGGTCCGGACACTACGAGGCGCGGGCATCGGCACGGCCGTCTTCTCGGCCAGCCGCAACTGCGCCCGGGTGCTGGAGGCGGCCGGGATCGGTGACCTGTTCGCCGTTCGGGTCGACGGGCTGGATGCCGAAATCCTCCGTCTCCCGGGCAAACCCGATCCGGCCACGATGTTCGAGGCCGCGCTCCGCCTGCACGCCGACCCCGAGCGGACCGTTGTCGTCGAGGACGCCGAGGCCGGGGTCGCGGCCGGGAGAAGCGGCGGGTTCGGGCTGGTCGTCGGCGTCGACCGGGTCGGCCATGCCGGTCGCCTGCTCGAGCACGGCGCGGACGTCGTCGTCGCCGATCTCGCAGAGATCGAGGTGCGCAACGGGTTTCGCCGCATGTCGGAGGTGCCGGATGCGTCCTCGTCCTGGTGGCGCATCGCCGACCGGCTCGACGCCGACACCCCGGCCGTGCTCCTGGATTTCGACGGCACCCTGTCGGACATCGTCGCCGCCCCCGACACCGCCAGGTTGGTGGATGGAGCCGCCGACGCCCTCGCCCGCCTGGTCGCACACTGCCCGGTCGCGATCATCAGCGGCCGCGATCTCGACGACCTCCGCACCAGGGTGGGAGTACCCGGGATCTGGTACGTGGGCAGCCACGGCTTCGAACTGCTGGACCCCGAGGGGACCGTGCACGTCCACGACGCGGGGGCGAGTTCCGCATCCGCCTTGGCCGCCGCTGCCGCCGAGCTCGGCGACGCCCTGCGTGACATTCCGGGAGTGCGAGTGGAGCACAAGCGATTTGCGGTGGCAATTCACTATCGTGGGGTCCCCGCCCGGCAGGTCGCCGCTGTCTCGGCCGCCGCGCACGCTGCCCGAAGCCGAGCGGGTCTGCGGATCACCCACGGCCGCAAGGTCGTCGAGCTGCGTCCCGATATCGACTGGGACAAGGGCAAGGCGGTGGGCTGGATCCTGGACCATCTCGCGAAACCTGTTGTCCCACTCTATATAGGTGATGACCTCACCGATGAGGATGCCTTCGACGCCGTCACCGCCGATGGAATACCGGTCATGGTGCGCCATCCCGACTCCGGTGACCGGCGCACCGCCGCCCATTTCGCGGTGGACAGTCCCGCTCGGGTGCGCGATCTGCTCGATCGCGTCGTCGCCTACCTCGCGGACGGAACCACCTCGCACGTGACCGAGTCCTGGGTGTTGGCCTACGACGGCTACGATCCGGCCACCGAACGACTGCGCGAGGCGCTGTGCACCGTGGGCAACGGTTATCTCGCCACCCGCGGTGCCGCACCCGAATCTCGCGCCGGAGAACATCATTACCCGGGCACCTACATTGCCGGTATCTACAATCGGCTCACCGATGTGATCGCCGGGCAGGCCGTCGCCAACGAAAGCCTGGTCAACATGCCGAACTGGCTGCCGGTGACCTGGCGCGTCGACGGCGGGGACTGGTTCGACATCGATTCCGTCGAGATCCTGTTCTACCGGCAGGAATTCGATCTGCGCCGGGCCGTGCTGACCCGGCGGTTCCGTTACCGCGACGGCGACGGGCGGCTCGCCGCCGTCACTCAGCGCCGCGTTGCGGCCATGCACGAACCGCACCTGTGCGCGATGGAAACCACTGTCACGGCGGAGAATTGGCACGGGCGGATCACGGTCCGCTCGGTCGTCGACACCGACGTGCGTAATGCGCTGGTGGCGCGCTACCGCGACCTGGCCTGCGATCATCTCACTGCGCCGATCGTCTTCCGGCCCGGCTCGCGGACCGTGGTGACGGTCGTCGGTACCAACCAGTCGCATGTCGCGCTCGCGGTCGCGGCCCGCACCATCGTGCAGGACGGCACCGAAAAGGTCATGGCGACAGCACGATCCGTCGACGAGTCCGGATCGTTCGGGCATGACACCGACGTCGTCGTCGGCATGGGGGAGACGGTCGCGGTGACCAAATTCGCCGCCGTCGTCACCGGCCGCGACCACGCGGTGTCCGCTCCCGAAGACCAGGCGGTGCGCCTGCTGGATCGAGTCGGCGAATTCGACGACCTGCTCGCCGACCACGCCGCGGCGTGGGAGAGCCTGTGGGGACGGCTGCGCATCGACCTGGACAGCAGCGCCACCGCCGCCCGCACCCTGCGACTGCATCTGCTGCATCTGGCCCAGACGCTGTCCCCGCACACCATCGACCTCGATGTCGGCGTCCCGGCCCGCGGCCTGCACGGTGAGGCGTATCGCGGCCACGTGTTCTGGGACGAGCTGTTCGTTCTTCCGGTGCTGGATCTCCGCTTTCCCGCTCTCACTCGGGCGCTGCTGCACTATCGGTACCGCCGACTCCCCGAAGCCCGCCGCCTGGCCCGCGAGAACGGCTGCGCCGGAGCGCTTTTCCCGTGGCAGTCCGGCAGCGACGGCCGCGAGGAGAGCCAGCGGCTGCACCTGAATCCCCGCTCCGGACACTGGAATCCGGACCCCAGCCGCCGCGCGCACCACGCCGGAATCGCCGTCGCCCACACCGCATGGCAGTACTACCAGGTGACCGGCGACCGAGAGTTCCTGGCCGACATCGGAACCGAGCTGCTGGTGGAGATCGCCCGCTTCTGGGCGAGCAGCGCCACGTACGACCCCGCCGACGATCGCTATCACCTGCGCGGAGTCATCGGCCCGGACGAGTTCCATTCCGGCTATCCACACGCACCCTACGACGGCATCGACGACAACGCGTACACGAATGTCATGGCCTCGTGGGTGATTCGCCGTGCCCACGAAGCCCTGCATCTCCTCGCACCGCGCACGCGCGCCGAACTCCTACAGTCCCTGCGCATCACACCCGCCGAACGCGCGCACTGGAACGAGGTCGCCGATCGCTTGTTCGTGCCCTTCCATGACGAGGTGATCAGTCAGTTCGCCGGGTATCACGAACTGGCCGAACTGGATTGGGACGACTACCACCACCGCTACGGCGACATCCAACGCCTGGACCGCATCCTGGAGGCCGAGGGCGACGACGTCAACCGCTACCGCGCCGCCAAACAAGCCGACGTCCTCATGCTGTTCTACCTGCTGTCCGCCGACGAACTACGAGATCTACTGGGGCACATGGGCTACGACCTTCCCGGCGACATGATCCCCCGCACCGTCGACTACTATCTGGCCCGCACCTCCCACGGCTCGACCCTCAGCGCCGTCGTCCACGCCTGGGTCCTCGCCCGCGCCAACCGCGACCACGCCCTGGACTTCTTCACCACCGTCCTGGAATCCGACGTCACCGACATCCAGGGCGGCACCACCGCCGAAGGCATCCACCTCGCCGCCATGGCCGGCAGCATCGACCTCCTCCAGCGCTGCTTCACCGGCCTGGAAATCCGCGACGACCGCCTGATCCTCAACCCCCACTGGCCACCAACCCTCGGCACCCTGACCTTCCCGATCACCTACCGCGGCCACCGCCTGACCCTCCGCATCGGCGCGGAACTGGTCGAGGTCGCCTCCGAACCCGGAGATTCGCCGCCGATCGACATCGAATACCGAGGCAAGCGATTCAGCCTGGCCGCGGGCGGTGTGGTGCGGTTGCTCACGGACCTCACTGCGAGTTCCTTATGAAAGAAGGCGGGTTACACAGCGCTACTCGTCAGCGGTATCGGGCCGAAAGGTACGTTCCGTGCCCGGCGTTGTACGCCTGACGACTCCGGAAGCCGAGCTTGGTTCATGGCCGCTGAAACGCCGCTGCCACACCACGAACCGATCGCAGGTCGGATGACCGGCTGTTCCCGAATCATGATGTCGCCGAGTTACTTCGATCCGGCGGCATTGGATCGGTACCCGGGTGGTGTATGCGATGCACCCGCAGATGGTGACCGAGTTGATGGGGCCGTATCGTCGCTGGGTCGCCGGTCGGCGCATCGATCGAATCCTTGTGGGGCGGAATGTAAACGGTCCAGGGGGCATTGTGTGCGCCTGCGAGTCGTATTGAGACGAAAGAATGTGCGCGCAGGCGTTATTCGAGGCAGATGGCCAATCGCCCGGCCACACATGCCATCATCGGATCACTGATACGAAACCGCCACTGTGAGTAGGGGTTCGCATCCACTGGCTGGCTGCTTAGAATGAGATCTGTCTGCGGCTGGAACATTGCGAGGAAACCATGTACAAAAAGTTGGCCGCCCTGGGCGCTGCCCTTTTCGCCTTCTCCCTGCCGATGTCGGGTTCACCAGCCGTCGGTGCCCCGGTATCCGGCCCGAATACGCTCTTTCCCCTCGGCCGGATCACCGTCGATGTCGTGACCGTCAATGGATCCGGCTGCCCCCAGGGCACAGCGGCTGTGGCGGTCGCTGCCGATAACACGGCCTTCACCGTGACCTACAGCCAGTTCACGGCACTGGTGGGTGTGGGAGCCGACCCGACCGACTTCCGGAAGAACTGCCAGCTCGTTCTGCAAGTACATGTCCCGCAGGGCTTCACCTACGGGATAGCTTCCGCGGACTACCGCGGCTTCGCGCACCTGGGCGCCGGAGCGACAGCTCTGGAAAGGGCTCGGTACTACTTCCAGGGCGACTCGGCGACCGAATATGTCGACCATCCCTTGAGCGGTTTTTACGATGACGACTGGCAGATGACGGACACGACCGATGTCGGGGCGATCGTGTTCCAGCCCTGCGGTCAAACTCGCGATTTCAACATCAATACCGAGTTGCGTGTGAAAGCCGGTACATCGGACCCGTATACGACCACCAGCTTCATCACCATGGATTCCACGGACGGAAGTATCGTCACCACCTACCACTTCGCGTGGAAGCAGTGCTGAGAGCGCGACAGTAACGAACCTTCCACCCGAGATATGTTGTCCCAGTAGGGGTTTCGGTCTGATGCGGTATCGCTTACAGTGATAGGTCTCAGTGCGGTAGGTCTGCTACCGGAGCATTGTGAGGGGAAATCATGCACAAGAAGTTCGCCGCCGTCAGCGCTGCCCTTTTCACGCTCGCCGTTCCGATGTCCGGCGCACCGGCTTCCGGGGCGTCGGGACCCGCCTGGACCTCGACCCCTCCGCCCGACAAGATCGTCATCGACGTCGTGACCGTCAATGGGACCGGTTGCCCACAGGGAACAGCGGTTGTCGCGGTCGCGCTCGACAATACGGCCTTCACGGTGACCTACAGCCAATACACCGCGAAGGCGGGTTCGGGAGCCGACCCGACCGACTTCCGCAAGAACTGCCAGCTCGACCTGAGAGTGCATGTTCCCCAAGGCTTCACCTACGGGATAGCCTCGGCGGACTATCGCGGATTCGCGCATCTGGAACTCGGAGCGACCGCTCTGGAACGTGCCAGATACTACTTCCAGGGCAACTCGCCGACCCAATACGCCGACCACCCGTTCACCGGCCTCATGGACGACGACTGGCAGGAGACGGACTCGACCGATGTGGGGTCCGTAGTCTACGAGCCGTGCGGAGAAGAACGCGACTTCGACATCAATACCGAATTGCGGGTGAAGACCGGCACATCGGACCCCAAGACCACCAGCTTCATCACCATGGATTCCACGGACGGAAGTATCGTCACGACCTACCATTTCGCGTGGAAGCAGTGCTGAGGGCGGGGGCTTATTGTTTTCGGCCGATGCCGGCCGAGGTCGACGAAGCGTTCGCCCGGGGGAGATCTTCGAGTCGTCGGCCCCGAGAAGTGAAGGTTGGAATTGCCCGCTCGACAACACGAATGGCCGTCAGAGCTGCTTGACGATCGCGCCTTGTTCGTCGAAGATGGCGATGGAGGCCGTGCCGTCCATCGCTACCCGCAGCTGTATTCGCGGTCGGCCTTGCTGGTCGCATAACGTCAGACCTGTTCCGTTCTCGTTGTCGACGAACAGTCGCAGTCCCACAGGGTGTTTCGCTTCGTCGGCCGATGCCTTCAGATCCGATGGGTGGTATATCTCCAGACCGGCACCGCCCGTTTTGTCCTGCCATCCGGTCCCCAGATGGATGGCGTCTCCATTGGGGTAGTCGAACGAGATCTGCGCGCCGTCACCGGCGGCGAGGATGCCGCCCTTCTCGTCGCCGTTCTCATCGTTGAACAGCATGTAGGACCCGTCGTCCGGCGCGCGCCGTGTCTGCGCCGGATACGTCTTGCCGCCGAGGATGACCGGCGGTTTTCTCGTCTCGAACAGGAAGCGCTGCTTACCGCGACGATCGACTACTTTGAACGAGCTCTCCATGGTCGAAGTGTCGTTGTCTGCATCGCTGATTTTCGCCGCAGCCACCCCGATCCCGACACCCACGGCGGCCGCCGCGGAGCCCACGATGACCGAACGGCGGCTGGTCGTACCACTGTTTGTCTTCTCGTCTCCCACCGCCTCGATCATATTGATTCACTGCCGATTTCGCCTGCGCACAGCCGTCTCGCTCGTCGGCTATTTCCGGACATCCTGCGCCGCAGTCGATCTCGCCGCGCAGGCCGCCCGCCCGGCGGCATTATCGTGTGTTGCTGGTGCCGAGATGATCTCGGCACGGTGATCGGGCCCTCGCAAACCTCGTCATCATCTTCGAAGAGCCGCACTTGGTCCACACCGCCGTCTACTCCTCGGGCTCGACCGGCGGTTCCACCTCTGTACCGTCAGCCTTCTCGAACCGCCCCGTCCATGTCATCACTACCTCCCCGTGAATTCGACTGTCAGCAAACGGTAGCGGAGCCCATCGCCTTCGCAGCGAAGAACCCGGACGAACATCTCCGAACCTTGGCACGCGGGGGGCGCTGGAAGATCATGCCGCCCAACCAATCTGAACGATCAACCAACGTGCGCCACGAGGCACTACAGGACGTTCGCTGGACCGGCTCGGCCGACCACGCGGATCGGGGTCAGCAGAGCGGAACGCGGCCAATACAGTACGTTCGTCGCCGGGATGTCGGCTGATCGTCCTGTGCTTTCCGAGGCGAGGAACGCCGGGCGTGCGTGTCGAGTGACTCGGCAGCTACCGCGAGGTCGGGGGCAGGAGTCGGCCGCTGAGGACGGGACGTTCGTTGAGGTCATCCAGACCCACCCCGACGCCGAGGTTCTCCGCAAGCTTGTAACACATTCCGTCGGGCCCCAAGGGGCCGTATTCGTGTTCTTCGAGCCGGGCGCCGAGGGCCCGCATCTCGGTGTCGAAGCGGTGCGGGTCGCTGCCTGTCCGTTCGACTCTGTAGGTGATGTCGAGTCCGGTGATGAGACGGCCGTCCTCGGCGTACCGGAACACCACTCCGCCATTCACGTCGGCGTGCAACTCCAGTGCCGCGGTTCCGATCGAGGCGCGCAGCACCAAGCCGCGGTCATAGAGGGATTTCCAACTGCCGTGCTCCCACGCCCAGGCCCAGCTTCCGTAATGCCCTGCGCTGACCACATATCCGTCGTGTACATAGAGAAGGCCGCCCAACTCGTCGTGGAAGTCATACGGCGCGCGCACCGCCACGGTGTCGTGGTCGACACCCATCCGCTCCAATAGCTCCCGGGCGTTGATCTGACGCGCGAAGGTGAGGCCGACCAGCGGCAGATCCCTGTCGTACATCCACCCAAGGCCACCGGTGGCGGTGTTCACGACACCCCCTGTTCGCTGCTCGCGACCAAGGTCGAAAAACACAGTCCATGATCCTGAAACCAGGCGCCGTCATCAGCTGAAGCAGTCACAACAGCTGACACTGCCATGAGCCACCGACACCCATGGCCGGACCCGGATTCTCGAAACCCTCTGAACACACGGTATTCGGCATTACCGATCACTTGAGTCGGCTATAGCCAGAGGTGCGCCGCTGCCCTGGGTCTTGCCGTCGGTCACCGTCGATGTCGTGTAGGTGGCCTTCCGTTATGCCGACGACCCTGCCGAGGTAGTTCGGTCGTTGGCGGGGTAAGTGCTGAGACGCTGAGCGAAGCGGCGCCGATTCTGCCGACTACCTCTCATGGAAACCGCGCGTGGGAATGGTTGCTGCCGAACACAACTGACGTCCGGCCCGCTCCTCTGGGCTGCGAGCCGCCGTGTTCGGTGCCTTCGATCACGGCCACTCGCCGAATGCTGTCACAGCGGTTCAGGTGTCGAGCGCGCCGGACGATCGGGTCGACCAGCGCCGGATGGTGTCGGTGAGCAGGGTGGGCAAGGTCGCTTTGTGGGGGTCGACTCGGTCGTGGGGGCCGACCAGGGAGACAGCGGCGACGACGCTGCCATGTTCGTGGACGGGTGCGGCTACGACGGCGATGTTGTCGAACAAGGGGCCGCTGGGACCGCAGTAGTAGCCGTCGCGGCGGATGGCGTCGAGCTCGGTGATCAGGGCGAATGCCTCTCGATGGTCGGCCGACTCGACACCGGTGACGTAGTCGAGGCGTTCGTCTCGGGGCAGGTGTGCCAGCAGGA
Organism: Nocardia terpenica; assembly: GCF_013186535.1. Taxonomy (NCBI): domain Bacteria; kingdom Bacillati; phylum Actinomycetota; class Actinomycetes; order Mycobacteriales; family Nocardiaceae; genus Nocardia; species Nocardia terpenica. The sequence continues at coordinate 1,509,734 of NZ_JABMCZ010000005.1, read as the reverse complement.
CTCGCCCGATGGCGATGGTGTGCAGCGGGAGCCGAAGGTGCCGCTCGGCCAGGTAGCTGATCACGCTGTGGTCGCCGGTGTCGGTGGCGTCGATGGAGATGGCGGAGTCGCCGACGCGGATCGCCAGTACGACGGCCAGACCGGTCACCTCGTGCAGTGCGACGAGATCGGCGTGGTGGACGGTTTCCAGCGGCCGGTGCCCGGCGCGCAGGGCGAGGACGAACGGTGCCGGTCCCAGGGTGTAGCGGCGGTTTTCCTCGGTGAGGTAACCGACGGCGACCAGACCGTTGACCAGGCTTTGGATGGAGGAAACCGGCGCGCCGAGCCGCACGGCCAGGTCGGTCAGCCCGATGGGAGCGCGCTCGAGCGCGACGGTATCGAGGATCGCCGCCGCGCGATCGAGGGTGCGGTGATGGGGACGTCGCCGCCGACGTGGTTGTCCGGATTCTCGGCTCATTCCGCTCCTTGCTTTTTACGTAATTATGTAGGAGTTGATCACATTGTGTAAACCTGGATCAGGCGGCTACTTTAGACCCGCGAGGGACGTCGAGGATATTTCCCGGAGAAAGGAAATTCGATGGCATCGGATGCGGTGGCCGTACCCGATTCGGCACTGGCAGAGGCGGTTACGGATTTACTCGCCGCGGCGGCTCCGCAGGTGTTGGTGAATCACTGTCGGCGCACCTATCAATTCGGATGGGCGCTGGGAAAGCGGCGCGGATGGAAGGTCGACCGAGAAACGCTCTATATCTGCGCCACGCTCCACGATCTCGGCCTGACCGAAAGATACGACGGGCCTGCCGGATTCGAGGTGCAGGGTGCGGCCGCCGCCGAATCGTTCCTGATCGAGCAGGGTTGCCCGCCGGAGCGGGCGACGCTGGTGAAGGATGCGATAGCCCTGCATCTGGATGGTGTCGCCGCCGTGAACGACCCGCGCCCGGAGGTTGTGCTGACGGCTATGGGAACCGGTCTGGACACCCATGGGTTTCGCGTCGACGAGATCGACCCCCGACTTCTCGACAAGGTCGTGGAGAACTGGCCTCGTTTGGGATTCCGAGAATGGTTGCGCCGCGCGTGTTTCGACCAGGCCGAGCGTAAACCGGAGTCCCGGGTCGCCTGGTGGGTCAACGGCGGGTACATGGGACCCGATATCGGAAATCCGCCGTTCACGGAGTAAGTCACAAACCAGATGGACGAAAGAAGCGTAGCGATGAAACGTTTCACCGATCAGACGGTTCTCATTACCGGCGGAGCGCGGGGCCTTGGTGCCAGCCACGCCCGCGGGTTCGTGGGCGAGGGCGCGAATGTGGTCATCTCCGACATTCTCGAGACCGAAGGCCGGGAACTGGCCGCTCAACTCGGCAAACAGGCGCTGTTCGTCCCACACGACGTGACCAGCGAACAGGACTGGGCCTATGCGATCGATGCCGCCGAGGACAGCTTCGGGCCGGTGTCGGTACTGGTCAACAATGCCGGTATCAGCGGCGCGCCGGCCGCGATCGAAGACGGTGACCCCGCCGCCTGGAAGAGGGTCGTCGATATCAATCTGACCGGCACCTACCTCGGCATCCGCGTCGTCGTCGGGTCCATGCGCGCCGGGGCGGCGGCGCGATCGTCAACATCTCATCGGTCGGCGGCCTGACCGCCGGGCCGCCGCTGCGCAGCGCTTACAACGCCAGCAAATGGGCGGTCCGCGGTCTGACCAAGGCGGCGGCAAATGAACTGGGCCGCTATGGTATCCGCGTCAACTCGGTCCACCCCGGATTCATCGACGCCCCTATGACCGACACGTGGGTCGGCATCCCCGACACCGCCGACGCCCCGGCCCCGACCACGCCGTTCTACCAGCGGCTGGCCATAGCCCGTCCCGGCCGCGAGGACGAAGTCACACGCATGGTCCTGTTCCTGGCCTCCGACGACGCCGGATACAGCACCGGCTCGGAATTCGTGGTCGACGGTGGCCTGGTCCACGCGCCCGCACTGCCTGCTCGATGAAACCGAATTCGGAAGGGGCAAACGATCAAACCCACGCCTGCCACCCGGCCACACGCGCGAACCACCGAAGGCGTGCTCCGCGGCACACGCGTCAACGGGGTGGCCGTGTTTCGCGGTATCCCCTATGCCCAGCCACCCGTGGGCCGCTGGCGGTTCGCGGCACCACAGCACCCCCTCCCCTGGACGGGGGTCCGGGAGGCGGTGCGGTTCGGTCCGCCGGCCCCGCAACCGACTCTGTTCGGGTTTCCCGCGCTGCCCACCGAGGGATTCGACGATCCGGATCAGTGGCTGACACTCAATGTCTGGACACCCGCCGACGCGGACGCTCTGCCCGTCATGGTGTGGATTCACGGCGGCGGCAACAATATCGGGTGGTCGGCCGTGCCGTTGTACGACGGTTCAGCGCTGGCCGCGCGTGGCGTTGTCGTCGTCACGGTCAACTACCGCCTCGGTGTCGAGGGTTTCGCCCGGATCGCGGGTGCGCCCGACAATCGAGGTCTGCTCGATCAGACCGCCGCACTGGCTTGGGTCCAACGCAATATCGCCTCCTTCGGTGGTGATCCGAACAACGTCACCGTTTTCGGCCAATCCGCGGGGGGGTGGCTCGTCCCTGGCGTTGATGACGATGCCTGCCGCGCGGGGCCTGTTCACCAGGGTGATCGCGCAAAGTCCGACGCCACGTCCGTTCAGTCCGGAACTTGCCGACGCCGTCAGCGCCGCGATCGCCGAAACCGCCGGTGCCGAGCCGACGGCCGCGGCTCTGGCACAGCGCACACCGCGACAACTCGTCGAGGCCACCTCCGCGGTGCAGTCCGCACCCCTCGCCCACTGGTGGGGTGAAGGCCGACACTTCGCCTGGATGTCGCTGTTCCAACCGGTTGTCGACGGCGAGGTGCTGCCGCAGTCCCCCTGTGCGGCGCTCGCCGACGGCGCGGGCCGCGAGATCGATCTGCTGGTCGGTCACACCCGCGACGAATGGCGGACCTTTCTCCACGTACCAGGCACTCCTCCGGTCACCCCGGATCTGACCGAGCGGGTGCTGCGCGACCTCTCCCCGGGCGGTGACCCGGAACGATACCGGCGGGCATATCCGCACGTCGATGACCGCCAGCTCCACGAGATCGTACTATCGGATCGGCTGACGAGAATACCCACAGTGCATGCGGCGCAAGCACATACCGCCGCCGGCGGCCGAACTCACCTGTACGAGCTGCGATACGATCGGACACCGATCGCCGCCGGCCACAACGGCGATATCGCCCTCGTCTTCGGAACTTTCGCGGCGTCGACACAGTTCTACGGCGATCCGCCCGCCGCCGAGGCGTGGGCGCTGGCATCGGATATACAAGCATCATGGATTGCGTTCGCACGCAACGGAGATCCCGGTTGGCCGGTCTACGATGAAGGCAGCCGACCGACACGGCTGTACGACAACGACGGCGCCCATACCGGCCCCTATCCCGAAACCCGATCTCTGCTCCTCTGGCAACACCACCTGCCTTGCGCACCACTACCTTTCGCTACCGAACCCTGAGTCGCCGCGTCTGCCGCACACCCAGGTCCCTGTTCGGTTCGAGATGCGGCCGACTCGCCGCGGGTGTGGTCCTGCGGGGTCTGGGACCAGTCGGCGGTGTGATCCAGAAATGGCCAGGTCACCCTTTCGGGTCTGGCCGGTGGGTAGCCGGGGGAGGCGTTTGATGGCTGCCCACGTCGTAGCGGTTGGCGCCGTGCCGGTATGTGCGGCACCTGGCGTTGAGGTTCGCCGATGCCCCGGAGTTCCGCGAGTGGTGGCGGCCGGAGTACGCCGAGTTCGTGTCCGGGAAGCGATCCGCGATTCTTAGTGCGGTGTCCACGAATTCATACTGGTCAAGCGGCACGAGTTCGTAGTCTGCCCCAGCGTTGCTGGTGTTCGGGACGGACGCGGCGGTTCGCGGCGTTGGGCGGCGCAGCGGCCCGAACCGGGACTTGGTCGGAGTCGGGCACGACTCGGCATCGTTCGCCGTTGCCCAGCAACGGATCAGCCACGGGTACGACGTCGGTAGTAGTGGATGGTGACGATGCCCAGCAGAGGTCCCCATGCCATCAGCGGGATGTAGCAAATGTTCATCAGCCACTCTCCCCAGGTCGTGATCTCCATGTGGGCGTGCAGCGTCGTCCAGACGAAAAGCACGCCGTAGATGGTGCAGGCGAGCGCACCCAGCGCCGCAGGGATAACCGCGACAGGCACGGGAATGGGGCGTCCGCGCAGTCGTGGAATCCAACGCGGCCACACCTCGCCCCACGACTGAACCAGACCCAAGGTCAGCCAGGCCAGTGCCTCTTGGAATGCGGACAACAGCGGTAGGACGAGATAGCCCCATCCAGGTATCAGCATCGTGGCGTATTCGCCCTCTCCGAGGCCGAGCGGGATGCCGATCACCACGGCGAGACGCCATAGGGAGGAGGGCAGGCATATCCACAAGGTCGCGGCGGCGGCGCGCCGGGCCCACGGGGGGACAGGCGATGCGGTCGCCAGAGGCAAAAGAGCGGGTGGCAGCGCGCCGATGGACACGAGGCAGCCTCCTGGGCGAGGTTTGTACCGACCTCTCCGAGGCTGTCACGCACCGTCATTCGCCACATCCGCCCCCGGAGCGATACGTATCAGTCCGTGGACGCACACCGGAGGGCATAGCGTCCGACTTCAGGCGTACTACCTGCCGCGGCGACCGGACGCAGAAAATGATCCACAGTGCCATGATCGGCCATCGACGCAGCCGTAGAGACACCGAGTCCTCGTTCGCCACACCGGTTTTCGCCCAGCGCTGAGCCGCGGCCGAGGAGCAGGTGCATATCCATGACACTCCGTCAACCGGGCCCGTAGTCATAGAACGTCAACCCGCCGGATTTCCGCGTGGATGCGGTGCTGGCCGAGGCGATGGCGGTCGAGATGGCCACGGCGCCGCTGGCGTACTCGATGTCTACTGCAGCGGCGGCGTTCTCGGCGGCTCGCTTACTTGTGAATCGCTTGACCTTGCGGTTGTCGTCCTTGACGGTCGCGTACTTCTCGGGGCCGATCGGGTATCGAGCTTCGAAGTAGCCGTTGCGGGGATCGGCGTCCCCCACGTAAGCCTCCTGGGCGTCGGGCGCTGATGCTGTATCGCGCCGATCTCATCCCCCGACGCTCCCTGCGGCAGATCACCGACAGGTTCGCAGTTAACCGCGCAAAACATCGATTGTGCAGGCAATCTCGGTGTCTGAGGGATGGATCACGTTGATACCGGAGATGCCCTCAATACGATCGTGGCGTGGATGTTTATGAGGCAGTAGCGAGTAGGCAGTCTATTCGTACGTTCACCGATCGACCGGTGGCGCGCGATGTGCTGGACAGGGTACTGACAGCGGCCGCTCGCACGCCGTCGGGCGGCAATCTGCAGCCGTGGCATATCTACGTTGTGACCGGTGATCGGCTGGTGGAGTTGAAGAAGCGCATCGCCGAGCGGGTGGCCATCGGTGACCGTGGCGACGAGCCGGAGTTCGCGTACTACCCACCGAACATGGCTTCGCCCTATCGGGAACGTCTCGCGGATATGGGATCTCGTCGATACGGTGCGCTCGGTATCGCTCACGACGACACCGAATCTCGCGCTCGGGTCCGGGCCGAGAACTGGAACTGTTTCGGAGCTTCTACCGCGCTGTTCTGCTATCTGGACCGAGACATGCCCCCGCCGCAGTGGGCGGACACGGGTATGTACCTACAGACGGTGATGTTGCTGTTGCGGTCCGAAGGACTACACAGCTGCACCCAAATCGCGTGGGCGGAGTATCACCACACGGTCGATGAGGTGATCGCACCGCCAGCGGAGCAGATCCTGTTCTGCGGTATGTCCATAGGCTTCGCCCACCCCACCGCCACTCACCCCTACCTACCCCGAGCTCCCCTGTCCGAGACCGTGACGTTCCTCGAATGAACCGCCACCCCAGAGCCTTCCACTTCATGGACTGATATGAACTCTCACCGGAGGACCCGCCTCCGCCTCGAGCCGTACAAAAGTAAGCCTTGATGGGGATGTGGTTTTCCGCGTCGGCGGGCAGCATTCGGCTAGTGCTTGACAAATCGGTAGACCATCCGTTGTTCCGTGTGTCCCCAGGCGCGCCGCGCTGGGCAGTCATCGCTGCCCGTCTCGTGCCGGTGGCCGTTTTGCCGTTCACCTTGTGGCGGCTCGGCGCGGTATTGGGGCTTCCCCTTGGCGAGGCGACGAATCTGCCCTGGTGGGCACGGGGATACATCATCGCGATCATGATCGTGCTCGAGGCATTGGCGTTCCTGACCATCGGCCTGGTGAGTCCATGGGGTGAGGTTGTGCCGCACTGGATTCCGGCGCTGGGTGGCCGACCGGTCCGCCCACTGGCCGTCGTCGTACCGGCTCTGGTCGGCGCGGTGCTGGCCACCGCCGGTGGCCTCACCTTCGCCTACAACTGCTACACGATGCTCGCCGACCCGTCCTCCACCGAAATGGGCGGCCCGGCCCAGCGGGTGATCTTCACACTCTGCTACCTACCCCTGGCCGCATGGGGACCACTGCTGGCCGCGGTAGCCATCTCCTACCATCGCCACCGCACCCGCGACGGTATCGCCCCGGCCATATCCACACCGGCTACATAGCCGGTCGACCCCTCGGCCGACAAGACTCCTCGAATCCGTTGCTGGGCAATGGCGAACAAGCGGCCTCATTCGCTGGGGTCAGGTCCTGACGGCACGATCAACCGCCCCTCCAGCGGAGCCGCACCCAGGTCAGAACTTGGATTCGGCTGCGACGCTGCTGGTTGGTCGATAGCCGTTAGGGTCTGCTTCGTGGATATTCTCGACAGGTTTCGGTTGGACGTTCCGGTCGTGCAGGCGGGCATGGGCAACATCGCTGGCGGCCGGTTGGCCGCGGCGGTGGCCAGCGCGGGCGGGCTGGGAACTATCGGTCTGCTGCCACCAGACGAGTTGCGCGCGGCGATCGGCAGAGTCCGTGAGGAGGCCGTCGATCGAGCGGTGTCGGTCAATCTGTTGATGCCTTTCGCCCGCCGGCACCATGTCCGGGTCTGTCTGGAGGAGCACGTCGATGTCGTGGTGCTCGCTTTCGGTGGCAACCGCGCCGTCGTGCAGGAACTGCGAGAGGCTGGCGCGTTCGTTCTCGTGTTGGTTGGCACCGAGGAGCAGGCTCGCGCCGCGGTGGCGTGGGGTGCCGACGGGCTGATTGCCCAGGGCCGCGAGGCGGGCGGACATCTGGTGGGAACCGTTGCAGCGCTGGAGTTCCTGCCGCGGGTGCTGCCGATCGCGGGCTCTCGTCCGGTGCTGCTGGCTGGAGGGATTGCCAACGCAACCGATACCGCTGCCGCGTTGGCCGAGGGTGCTGCGGGCGTGGTCGCAGGAACCCGGTTCGTGTTGACCGAGGAGTCCGGAGCGCACCGCGAATACAAACGTCGCGTGCTCGCTGCCGAGAAGACACTGGAGACGACGCTGTTCGGCCTGGGGTGGCCGGCTCGGCATCGGGTCGTTCCGACTCCGGTCACCGAACGCTGGTGCCGCCCCGATGGGGCCGCGCGGCGATTGCCCTCGTTGATCAATGCCTGTAGTGGTCCGCTGGCGCGGGTGGTGCCCGAAAGCAGCGCGGGATCGGTTCTGGCCAAACAGCGACCTTGGCTCCCGTTGTTCAGCCCCGCGGTGCCGGTGGAGGGCATGCCGGAGCAGTGGGTCGACCATGCTGCGCTGTATGCGGGCGACTCCGCGCTGCGGATGGATCGGGTGATTCCGGCGAAACAAGCCGTGGCTGAACTGGCCGGACGCTGACCGATCAGGCCGGTGACGAGGCATGGTGGTGGAACGCCTCAGCCCGGCTTGCTGTCAAGGATGCCGTCGAGCTGGCCGAGGTGGGGCATCGGACCATTCAGGGCGGAAGACCAAGGGCATCAACCGATAGTCGCGCAGGCGTTCGTATCGCGTTGCCGCCAGCAGCATTTCGCTGAAGACGCGAGTGTCGGGATCGGTCACGGTGTACGTGGTCGGGGCGCCGAGTAGCTCGGCGATTCCGGCGGGACCGGGCCGCGCGAGTGCGCCGTCGAGCCCGTCCGCGCCGAGCCCGCGCGCCATCCGCAGCGACGGCCCTGTTCCGCGGATGTCACTATGCGCAGCCCCTCACCGACGGCTCACCCCACCCCGGATCGCTTGGGCGTATGCCCATGGCTACCTGAAAACGAGCTCTCTGCAGCAGTTTCCCTTTGCATCATTCGATCGGCGCGGACCCCAGATGCATGCAGAGAGCAATTGTTGCATAATGCTCTAATGTGGGTTGCGATGGGCGATACTCCGCCGAACTGGGGCAGTGTGCTCACGGCGTGGACGTTTTCGCCGGTGGTGGATGCGCTGCTGGTCGTAGGCGCGGCAGGTTACGGATGGCTGGTGCACCGGCGGCGCGAGCCGTGGCCGACGATCCGCGTCGTCTGCTGGTATGCGGGGCTGGTGGGCCTGGTCGTGACCCTCGACAGCGCGCTGGCGCGGTATGCGCATCACCTGTTCACCGCGCACATGGTGGTGCACCTGATGATGATCATGGTCGTGCCCGCGCTGCTGGTCTGGGCGCAGCCGATCCGGCTGGGCTACGACGCCATGGGCGCGCGGGCCCGCTCGGTCGTCGATCGCGTGCGGACCCGGACGCCGGTGCGGTTTCTGGTCTCGGCGTGGTTCACGGTGCCGCTGTACAGCGCGGTGATCGTGCTGACGCATCTGACCGGTTTCCAGCAGGCGATGGCGACGCACATGTGGATCCACGACGCGGAGCTGCTGCTGTATTTCCTCAGCGGGTACCTGCTGCTGCTTCCCCTCGCGGGCGGGGAGCTCACCGTCGAGCCGCCGTGGCCGTATTCGCTGCGGCTGCTGGTGCTCGCCGTCTGTATGGGTCCGGACACGCTGGTCGGTGTCACGCTGATGATGTCGTCGAGCGTGCTCGCGCCCGCCTACGCCGCCTCCCGCACCTGGGGTCCGGATGCGCTCGGCGACCAGAGCGCGGCGGGGGTGATCATGTGGGTCGGTGGCGACGGCCTGATGATGCTGTTGATGATCATCGTTGCCGGGCAATGGATCCGATCCGGCGACCGCAGTTTCGGCCCATGGCTCGACGATGTCCGCCGCCGCGCCACCCTCGGCGAATTCGCCACGGACACCACCGATATCGACGACGAACAGGCGGCCCTGGACGCCTACAACGCCCGGCTGGCCGACCTGCACAGCCGCGACCGGCCCCACCACGACGGCGGCCGCGACACGGACCCTCGATGACCGGTTTCGCCGGTGTCGCAGCCTCGGATACTCACCCATCGACCAGGAAGGCGATATGAACGACCCTCCGTCACCCACGCCGCCTTACCCGTTCTTCGACCCCGCCGCCATGGCGCGGGGCGATCATGCCGCGTTCGCCGCCTCGAGCGACCGCCTGGTGCGCCACTTGTTCGATGTCGGGTTGCAGCTGTACACCCTGCGCGTCGTCTTCGATCACCTCGACGCAACCCCCGAACAGGTCCGGGCAGCCGGTGACGGTGTCGGCATGATCCTCGACGAACTCGACATGCTCATCCGAGACACCGGCTCGGCGATGCTCGTTCTCACCCGGCACGACCTGTCCACCATCGACGGCGGGCAGCATCGCCGCCGACGCGGCAAACGACGCCACGAATCATGACCGACGCCGGTGCGCCCGAAATCGGTGTCCTACCGACGA
>NZ_JABMCZ010000002.1:1800000-2022443 GCF_013186535.1 Nocardia terpenica | reverse complement strand
CGTCTTTGTTGTTGGCGTAGAAGATGAGGTCGCCGGGTGGATTTGGTTTTCCGGGATGGGGTGGTGGCGTGGTATTGCTCGTCGGCGGTGCGGGGCAGGTCGATTCCGGCGGCGGCGTAGGCGGCTTTTGTCAGGCCGGAGCAGTCCCAGCCGCCGGATGTGTCGGGGCCGTTGCCTCCCCAGACGTAGGGTTGGCCGAGCTGGGAGCAGGCGAAGGTGAGCGCGGTGACCGCGGCCGGGTCGAGGGCCGAGATGTGTTGGCAGTCGGTGGATTCGGGTTGTGGTGTGGCGCGGTAGCGGGCGGCTTGGTCGAGGACTTGGTGGACATACCAGTCGGCGTGGTTGTAGGCGAACAGGGCGCGGTGTAGGTCGGTGGGTGCGCCGGTGTCGCAGAGTTCGTAGGCGGCGGCGTGGATGGCGTCGCTGGCGTTGTAGCGCGACGGTGGGCTGGCCCCGCCCGGCGGCAACCGGTGCCGGGCGGTCACCGAGTCGAAGGTGGCTGCCAGGAACTGCATCGGACCTGCCGCGCCCGCGGAATTTTCGCCGCCGCTGACTCCTGGCAGGGGGCTTCTGCCGTGGTCTGTCTCGACTTTGCCGATGGCGGCCAGGATGGTCCAGTCCAGGCCGGGGCAGTCGCGCGACGCCTGGCGGTAGAGCGCGAGTTTGTCGGCGGGGATGTCGGCCACGGCGTCGGGGCTCGGCACCGATCCGCCGGTGGCGGGGGCGGTGAGGCTGGTGCGGGCGGAGTCGACGGCGACGACGGTGACGGTGACCGCGCCGATGGTGACGGCAGCGAACAGGGCCGTGGCGGCGGTACCCGCGGCTGCGCCGAACATCACGGCGTGGCTTCCCGGGGCGGGCGTGGTGGCGGTGGTGGGAGCACGGTGCGCCGGTCCGCCGCCGGGTTCTCGGTGTTGTCGGGTCCGGTGGTGCCGGTTGGCTGTGGCCAGGCGGTGGTGAGCCGGTGCAGGGCGAGCCGGGTCCGGCCGCCGCTGGCCGCCGGGGGTGCAGCGGCAGCCAGACCGGCCCGGCCGGGTCGGTCTCGGCGGCGGCGGTGTAGTCGGCGGCGGCGGTGGCGATCGGCACGGTGGCTGGGTCGGGTAGTGCGGCGGCTGTGGCGTGCAGGGCGGTGCGGGCGGCGGCTTCGCGCCCGCTGGTGGGTAGCCACAGCAGTAGTGGGGTGGTGATGCCGGTGGCGGTGGCCAGGTTCGCGTAGCCTGCGAGTTTGCCGCAGACCTGGGTGAGTGACTCTGTGCCGCAGTCGTATTCGAGGAAGAACTCGACACCCGGGAGGCCGGGCTGGGTGGGGTCGAGGCGGCCGTAGCCGTCGGGGCGGGCCAGGTCGCCCCACAGCCGGGTGCAGCGGGTGTGTGACCACCACGCGGTCAGCACGCCCTGAGTGGGGCTGGTGGTGGCGAGGTCGGTGAACCAGTCGTTGACGGCGACGTCGTGGCGTAGCCGGAGGCTGTGGGCCAGTGCGAGTGCGCGGTCGTGGCGCCAGCGCAGCTCGCGGATGTCGAGGCCGTGCTCGCCGGCCAGGACCGCGGCTCCGGCCGGGGCGAGGATCCAATGCCAGGGTGCGGTGCCGACCAGGCGGCGGGGCCGGAAGCGGTCGATCACCCCGGTCTGGTGCAGGGTCTGCAGGCGTCGGCTGGCGCGGCGGTCGGCGGTGAATGCCAGCGCCGCGATCTGGGTGGTGGTCAGGACGCGATGCTCGTACAGCATCCACAGCAACCACCGATCCCGCCCGGTCAGCACCGTGGCCAGTGCGGCCTGCCCGGCCGGGACGGCCCGCCGGGGTGCGGGCGGGAATCGGTGCGCGCGGGTCGGTCCGCGGCGGGTGACGTGGGTCATCGGAATACACCTCCAGCGGCGGGGGACGGGGAATGGCCGGGGTATACGGCGGGAATGCCGGGTGGCAGGGCCGTGTCAGCGGCGGCGCGGGTCGGGCGGGCGGTGCCCGGGGCCGGTGTCGCCGATCGGGGGCGGGACGCGGGCGGGGTGGGCGTGGGCCGTGCGATGCCGTTGGTTGCGATGCCGTTGGTGTGGGTGCGGGCGGCGGCGCGGATGTGGGCCGATCGGCCTCGGATGGGCGGGGGAAGCGGTGCGGTGGCGACGGTGAACGGGGGCGCGTTCTGGCCTCGGACGAACAGGCGCGCGGCGGCGTGGTAGGCGTCCAGGTGGGCGAGGTCGTGCTCGCTGAGCTGGGGCAGGGTATGGCGGGCCAGGTCGCGGGCGTCTTCGGGTGACACGGCGAAACAGATCTTGTTTCTGGCGTTGGTGGAGACCGCGTCGCGCAGGGTGGGGGTGAGCTGGCCGAGGTTCTGATGCGCCAGCACCATCGACAGTTTCAAGGCCCTGGCCTCGGCGAGCATGTCTTCCACCGGTGTGGACGAGTGCAGGAAGTTGTGGAATTCGTCGAGGTAGAGCGCGGCGTCGCGGCGCTGTGTGGCGGGTGTGGCGGCGCGGGCGGTGACGGCCTGCCAGGTGCGAGCCACCAGCAGCGCACCGACCAGGCGGGTGGTTTCTTCACCGAGCCGCCCTTTGGGCAGGCGGGCCAGCACCAGGCCGCCCTGGTCGAGAATCTGGCCGATGTCGACGGTGGCCGGGCCACCGGCCACGGCGGTCTTGACGAAAGGCCGCAGCAGCAGGTGGCGCAGCTTGTTCATCAGCGGCGCGGGTCAGCTGGCCGCGCCCGGCGTCGCCGAGGGCCTCGAAGTTGGTCCAGAACCCGTGCAGCACAGGGTCGCTCACGGTGGCGGTCAACCGGGCCGGTAGGTGTCGTCGGTCAGCAGGCGCGCGACGTCGGCCAGGGTGGCGGGTGCGGGTTGAGTACATACCGTCAGCAGGCTGGAGCGGAACAGGTCGTCGGTGCGGGGGCCCCAGAACTGGTGGTAGATGCGGGCGAAGATGGTGCCGAGGTTGTCCACGACCAGGTCGAGGTCTGCGCCGACGGTGGTGGTGTCGAGGGGATTGATACACGGAGGCGGCTGGCGGAGTCGGCGTCGAACAGCACCACGGTGTCCGCGCAGCGGCGTGGTAAGCGTTTGAGTAGGTCGTGATCAGGTCGCCTTTGGGGTCGATGAGGACCAGACCGCGCCCGGCGTCGGCGTCGGCGAGCACCATCTGCCCCAGCAGCGTCGATTTTCCGCATCCGGTGGGCCCGAGGATGTGGACGTGGTGGCGGGCGTCGGCGACCCGCATGGCCACCGTCCGCCCCGGTGCGGCGTCGGCTGTCCCGAGCGGTTTCGTGGCCGGTCCGGCGAAGGCGACGATCGCGCTGGGGGCCAGCGCGCGGGCTCCGGCGCGGTGGATCTCGGCGATCCCCGCGTCCAGGGGCAGGTGCGCGATCGTCGCGAGTTCCGGCGTCGACAGCAGGTCACCGCGCCCGAGGCGTCGCTCGGTCAGCACGGTGGACAGCCGGAAGCGGCGGTGCCGCGCGTAGTGGTTGTAGTCCGAACAGCTCGAGAAGCAGGACGACAGCGCATGGGCGCGGCCCCGGGCGACCTTGCGGGCACGGACACATGCCTGCGTGTCGCTGCCGGTGGGGACGGGGGCGGTGACGGCGTAGCGGATGACGGTGGCCCAGTGTGTGCCGCGGGTCTTGACCGCGGCGGCGCGGTCGCGCGCGGATTGTTCCAGGCTGGCCTGCCGATCAGCGGACCGCGGAGCGGGCCGGGGTGCACCGTTGCGGGTCTGTGCCCGGCCGAAGAACAGGCCGAACATCTCACGAACCAGATCCCCCGCTATCCCGGCCAAAAGACCCGATGCCAGCCCTGCTCCCCGGCCGGGGCGGCTGGTATGGCGGGCGCGGCGGCCGAAGACGGGGCGGGCTAGGACCTGCAGGCACGCATGGTAGCCGGGGGGCATGCCTGCGGCGGCGGCGATCAATGCGGCGGCGGAGTCGCCGTGGGAGTCGGTGCGGATCGGCCACTGCTCCGGTCGACCGAGCCGCAGCTCCCCACCCACCAGCACGTTCTGGTGCCCGGCGACAGGCGGGGGCATCGGCGGTGCGGCGGCCACGGTGCGGGTGCGCGCTCCGCGCCAGGATGCGGCGACCGCGTTCTCGACCAGGTGCGGCGGGACAACCGACGGCACCCAGATCCGGATCACCGCACCGTCGTCCGGGCTGATCCGGTATTCGAACCCGAGGTGTGGGGTTCCGAACAGCATGCGCCGCCACAGTGGGTGTTCGAGTGCGCCGTGCAGCTGCTCCCACAAGACTTCTGCGCTGGTGGGCTGGACCTCGGGCGGGATGAGGATCTCGACGTGGCGGGCCCCGTCGGCCCAGCGCCGCTCGCGCAGCCTGCGTACCCGGGCGGTCAGGGCGAGGATGCCCGCCGCGGCGAGGACGGTAATGCAGGCCGCCGGGACCGCGTAGTGGACGGCGAGCGCGAGAACGCGGTCGCCGACAACGCCGGGGTGCGTGAGCAGCTCCCCCACCGTCGGCCCGTAGCTGCCGCCGTCTGCGGGAGTGGTCTGGGTGTGATATCCGGTGCCCATCACTGCGGCACCTCGACGTAGGGGTCACCGTCACCGTCGTCGGCATCGGCATCGGCATCGGCATCGGCATCGGCATCGTCGGTGAAGTCGTTTTCGTTGTCGACGTCGATGTCCTCGTCGTCTTCGGCAGGCCAGTCGACTTCGTCGGCGCCGAGGTCGATCTCGGTATCGTCGGTGTCGTCGCCGGGGAGGGCGATGTAGCCGGGGTCGTCGGTGTCGGTGTCGAACTCCGGGGACGTGGTCGCCAGCTGGTGCTCGGCGAGGGAGGCGACCGAGGCGAAGACGGTGCGCTGGTGCGCGCCGACAGCGAGGAGGCCGTGACCGCGGTCGGCGGTCAGCAGGAACCGACGCTCCCCCTCGGACAGGCCGAACGCGTCGCCGACCTCGTCGATCGACTGCGGGGCTTGGCGCAACAGCACCTGGGTGGCCGCATTGGCGACGATCGCTCGACCGAGATCGGTGGACAGCACGTCGGGTCCGTCCTGGGTGGCAACGGTCAACCCGGCCAGATACTTACGGGCCGACTTGGCCAGCCGGAACAAGAACCTCGCTCCGGCCGGTTGCCGCATCAGCAGCCATGCTTCGTCCACCACGACCAGGCGGGGCCGCCGCGTCACGGGGTCGCTGACCCGACGCCAGGTCGCGTCCAATGCGAGCAGGGTGCCGATGGTCTTGAGTTCCTCGGGCAGGGCCCGCAGCGAGTACACGATCAACCCGCCCTCGGCCCCGTGGGTGGTGGCACCGTCGAGCAGCTCACCGAACGCACCACCGCGGACATACGGGGCCAGGGCGGCGGCGAGTTCTGCCGCCACCGGGTTCCCGGCAGCGGCGAGCTGCTCGCGCAGCAGGCTCAACGATGGAGCGGGCCGCACCCAGGTGGCCGGGTTACCGGTGATCCCGGCCGCGGTGTAGGTGGCGGTCAGCGCGGTGTCGAGCACGGCGCGCTGGGCCGGGGTCTGCTCGCCGAGCAGGACCGCGATCACGGTGTGCAGGTACAGCTTTCGCCGAGTGAGCGTGTCGGCGGTGGCGGTGCGCCGACCGGTGGGACCGATATGGATGTCGAGATCGAAGGGGTTGACGCAGACGCCGGTGGCACCCAGCGGGATGCGGACACCGCCGACGGCGTCGGCCAGGGCCGCGTACTCGTCCTCGGGGTCGATGACCACGGTTTCGATGCCCCGATACAACGACCGCAGGATTTCGGTCTTCACCAGGTAGGACTTGCCGGACCCGGAGCGGCCGAGGATGACCTCGTTGTGGTTGTGCATGCTGGGCCCGAAGCGGTCGTGGAACAGCAGCCCGGCGGCGCCGTCGCGCCCGTACAGCACCCCGGCCGGGCGGGTGGCGACCGGGTCGGCGGGCGGTAGCTGCGCGGAGGCGAACGGGACGGCCGCGGCGAGGGCGTGGCTGTCGAAGGTGCGGTGCGCCCGGATCGGATCCAGGCCCAGCGGCAGGGTGGTCACCCAACCTCCGACGGCGCGGTAGGTCAGCGGGCAGGTGTCGATCAGCAGGCTCGCACACAGGGTGCGCAGCGCGGCGACCTGCCCGGCCAGCTCCCGTTCGGAGCCCGCGTGCACCGTCAGATACACCCCGGCCCTAAACAATCGGGACTCACCGCGGGCCAGCTGCGCCGACAACACGGCAGCGTCCTCGGCAGCCACTTCGACCGCCGGATCGGCGACCCGCTGGTTCATCGTCGCCGACATCATCGACGATTCCAGGCGGGCGATCTGTCGGCGCAACCGCAGCGCGGCGGTCTCGGCCGGAATCGGCTCGATGTGCACCGCAATATCCACCCGGCCCGGGAACGCCGACAGCGGTGTCAGCCACCCGGCGGCCACTTCCCGCGGGTAGCCCGTGACCGCGATCGTCGCCACGAAATCCGCCCCCACCTCGAGGTGACGGGTGCCGATGGTCAACGACTCCGGCGCGAACTCCACCACCCGGCGGCCTCGACGCGCCAGCAGACCACCCCGGCGACGGGCATGAGCGCGGGCGCAGTCGTGCACGGTCGTCGGGTTTTCCTCCCCCGTCTGTTCGGCCTGGTCTTCGGCGTCGGTGTCGAAGGTTGCGCCGGTGAACGCGCTCTGGCCGAGGGTGATGATCTCGGTGGGGCCTGCGGCGTCGGTAGCGCTCGAAGGGACGAGGTTGGCGGGGTTGGTGCAGCTGGTCAGGATCGCTCGCGCCGCGTCGTCGTCGAGCACGCGGACGCCGATACCCAGCGGTGCCAGCATGTCGGTGGCTTCGTCGACGCGGGCCAGCAACCGTGCCTGGGCGGCGTGGCGCTCGGCGGCGGAGATCTCGCGGTCGCGGCGGCCCCGGGCGGTGAACCCGCCCACGGGGGAGGCGGCCAGGCGGGTGGCGGGGCCGAGCGGTTCGCGCCACACCAACAAGACCTGCCGGTGCGCGGCGGTGTCGTCGTCGGCCAGCTCGGCGAGATGGCGGGTGTGGTCGCGAGCGTATTCGGCCAGCTCCGGTGACATGTCCTCGGCCGCGGCCCGCAGGCGCGCGATGTGGCCGGTCACGTCCAGGCGCACCGAGCGCAGCAGGATCTGCACGCCGTGCCGGGACAGCCCGTGCAGGTATCCGGCGAGCGCGCTTACCAGCCCGGCCTGCTCGGCCGGGGTCCGCAGCGCGAGGTTGATGCTGGTCGCGGCGGCGATCACCGCGATCCCGTCGGCACCGAGGTCGACCACACCGACCCCGCCCGCACCGGTGACGGTGCGCGGCAGCGGGGCTGTGCCGGTGGTGATCGGTTGCGCGGTCACCGGCCGCGGCCCGGTCGCGGTGGCGGTGAGCCAGCCCGGCGCACCGGCGCGATCGTGCTGATCGGAACCGACGGCGATCAGGCGACGGGGCCGCATCCGGTGCCGCAGCGCGGTGAGCAGAAGCTGATCACCCGACATCCCGTCGCGAGTGGTGAGGATGGTGGCGGTCGCGAGGGCAGCGACCGGGGCCGCGACGGCGGCGAACACCGCGACCGGCACGACCACCCGGGTGGCCGCCCACGTCAGCAGCAGCGCGACGCCGGTGGCGGTGAGCAGGGCGAGTTGGCGGGCGGTGAACGGGCCGACGATCCGGTCGGGCCGCTCTACATCGGACGGGATGCGGTACATGCTCATTGGGCACCTCCAGAAGCAGGCCGACGACAACGGCGGCGAACGGGAAGATCGGGAAGGGGAAGATGCAGCTGCCGACCGGCAGCACGCGGTGCAGGGGGAGCCACCCACACCGGGGCGGGGGCCGGTCGCGGCACCCGGGGCACCCCGAGCGGCAGCACGTACTGGCCGCCCTTGGTGACCTGCACTCGCGCATACGGATCACCAACCGTGGGTCTGGGTTCGGGCGGCGGGTACCGCAGTGTCAGCTGGCGGCCCGTGCCAGCCCGTTTCCGCACGGGTGCTCCGGTGTCCGAGCCAGCCGTGGTAGTGGCCGGTGTCGTGCGCGTCCGGGGCGGGCGCATCGGGGCGGCCGGGCGGCGCTGGCGTGTGGTGGGACTGGCGTAGAACAAGGCCATCTGGCCGGGCGGGCGGGGCGCTTCGGGAGACAGCTGCGGGCCCGGCTTGAACAGGTCCAGCCGCAGCTGCTGACCGGTATGCGGTGAGGGCGGTGAACCCGGCACGCGCCGCGGCCGTTTCGCCGCCGGGACCGCAGGCGCGGGTTTGACCCGGGTGAGCCCCTGCAACGGCAACAGCAGCTGACCGTCGGCAGTCGTTTTCTCCCGCCAGTACGGGTCGGCGGCATCCCGCATCGCGTTCCGCTGCGCGCGGCTCGGCTTCGACGGGTGCGTCCTGGGTTTCGGGGTACGGAGGTTGCCTGGCGACGGCCCTGGCACCCTGGCGGAGCAGACCGAAGGTCTTGTACGCGATGAACCCGCGCACCATCCCGCCGACCATGGAATGGCCGCCGCCGATCCGCAGCGCCGACAGCAGCCAGAAGGGGGTTTTGACCAGGATCGCCACCATGGCGATCGACACGATCAGGGTCACCAGACCGCCGGTGTTCGGGCCGAAGAAACTCCATCCGCCGGGGGTGAGGAATACGCGGGCGGCGGTGATCAAGGTCAGTGACTGCACCACCTGGATGGCCAGGCACGCACCGATGGCTCGCCACCACCATCGGGCGATCGGCTCGGTCACCGGCAGCCCATGACACATGAGCGCCAACGGGGCGGCCACGATCAACACGATGGTGATCGCGACCCGGACCACGTACCCGACAAACAGCAGCAAGACCAGCACGATGAGCGCGGCCGACAACAACAGCACGAAGATGCCCGACCCGGGGCCCGCGGTGACCAGCTGCTGCAACGCCTGCCCGGCCGAACCCGGATCGGCTCCGTCCCCGGCCAGCGCCGCCGACACCGCGTTCGCCGCGCGCACCGCCTCGGTGGCCAGCGGGAAACTCAAGGCCGCCGCGAGCATGCCGAGCACGATCCGGGGCACGATCTCACGCACCGACCACCGCGACTGCAGCGTCTGATACGACATCAACACGATCCCCGCGGCCATCACCAGCAGCCCGTACACGGTGACGGTGAGCTGCCACGACGACGACCACAACTGCCCGACATGCGGCAACGTGACCGGATCCGGAGTCGCCAACAACGTGGTCGACAGCAACCTCAGCAACGGATTCAAGGCCGAAGCGACCAGGTTGGCGAAAAACCCGTCCATCGCCTTGACCACACAGCCGGAAATATGGTCGATCCCACACTCAGGCTCGCCCGCACTGCCCGCATCACCGGAGCCCGGACCCGGCCTCGACCCACACATCGGGGAAGCGGGATCCGTGCACGGCGCGGTCGGGGGCGCGGCGGGCGGCACCGTTGCCGGAACCGTGGGTGCCGGGGTCGGGGCGGGGGCGGCTGGTGCGGTGACCACCGGCGGTGCCGGGGGCGGGGTGGTGGCCGGGTCCGCCCATGCCGCAGCGGTGCTGGCCGCCACCATGAGTGCAGCCGCAGCGACGGTCAGCAACCACCGCCACCGGGCCCGGTGCGCGCCTCCGCCCGCGCGGGTGGGGGCAGACATGGTCAGCCCCCCACCAGGGATTTGAGGACTTCCACGACGACCGGGGCGAGGATAGCCAGGCTGTAGCCGATCAGCGCGGCCCGCACACACGCCTTAGCTCGCTCGACCTCACCGGCGTCGCCACCCGAGAGCAGGTAGCGGGCCCCGCCAACGGTCAAGTAGACCGTGGCGACGGTGGCCAGGATGCCGATCAGCCAGTTCCGCAGGTGCGTACACACTTCGTCGAGCGACCCGGCCACCGCCAGCACCACCGGATCCGCCGCCGCCGGAGCCGCCGCAGCAACCACGGCGGCAACCGAGACCACCCCGGCAGCGAGCACCGCTCCGCCGGGCCTGCGCAGGCGTTGACGACCATCGGCACGACGGGCGAAGAAGGGCCGAAAAACGGGGGAACGGGTCATGCGCATCGGCGCACCTCCTGGCGAGCGGGTTGCGGGTCCGCGAGAGCCTGTGAAGGCGCCCGCACTGGAGACACTCCTGCCGCATCGCCGTTTTCGGACATCGCCCGCCACAACTTTTTGCGCGGGGCCTGGCCGACAGCGCGAGTGAGGTTGTCCACGGCGGCGGCCTCGACCTCGCTGAACCCCGCCGACAGCGACTCCTGCAGGCGGTGGGTGAGCCACTGCGCCAGTCGCAGCTCGGCGCGGCGGCGGCGCTTGACCACGGTGTCGTAGTCGATCCCGACGTCGGCGGCAACGCCGTGCAACGGCTGGCCGTCCAGGCGGGTGTCGGCGATCAGCCGGGCTTCGGCTGCGGTGAGCACCCCCTCGGCGACCGCCAACTCCAACAGCTCGTCCGGATGCCCGCGCCGGGCGTGCCCCAGGTCGATCGATACCGGAATATCGGCGTCCTCGTCGATGCTGTCCGGGCTGGTCACCCACCACGACGGGACCGATGCCAACCGGCGCTCCCGGATCGCCGCGCGGCACCGGTGATAGACCGCCCACCGCAGTCGCGACGCCACATACGGGCGCGACAGGTCGATCCAGTCCACGGCTTCCAGGAGTGCGGTCAGCACCATGGCCTGGGTGTCGTGACGGTGGGTCCAGTGCCCGGTCAAGGTGGACGACAGCGTCGACAGCATCGGCAACGCGAAACCCGCACACACCAGTACCGGGACCTCCTGCCTGGTCCGGGCCCGAGTCACCAGCTCCGCCCACACCGCATCGACCTCAGCCAGGGGAACCCGACGATCGAGAACCCGCCGCGACGCCTGCCTGATACTCATCGGCCCCCACGACGGCGGCAGACCGTCCATCTGCTGGTCGGCCAGCTCACCGAACCGTTTCCGGACCAACTGCAGCGCTGTCGGCGTTACCCGGCGGACCCGCTTCTTCCGTGAATTCATGGACTTACCTCCTGTGCTCAGCGAAAAAATCGACCCAGCAAGGACACAGGAGACCCGCCACAAAACACTGTCAGAAACAATTCACGACGAATTCAGAAAAACCTCAAAACGCATTCACGGCCAAGCCGTGCAGCACGTCCCCACCCGGCCGCGCCCACCCCTGAAGACACTACGGAAACAACCCTCTACCAGGAGGTGAGCGCGCCGTGTAACGCTGCTGTGGCGCTCCATCACAGCGCCACACGACCGCCACAGAATCAACCGCGCTCGGCGAAAAAACTCCGAGACTACTAGCCCCCGGCTTGCCATTGCCCACGCCTGCCTCACGTGCAAGCAACCCTTTCCGGCCGATTTCGGAGCGGCACGAGACATGGATTAAAAATCTTTCCTGCTCGATGTCCGAAAAGCGGCTGAAGGGAGGAGTCCTTCCGGTAGAAACACTCGACCGGAAATGAGGTACTCCCGATGACCCAGAACCAACTCACCGGCCGCACCGCCGCCCGGGGAACAGGGACAGCACCCGCCATGATCCCGACCACGCTGTGGGCGGCCGGGCCGACACCGATCGACCCGCACGACCCGTGGCCGCCGCGCCTGCTCACCCGAGCCGTGCTCGAATACAGCCGCCCCGGCGACCGGGTCATGCTGCTCCCCGACGCCAGCACCCCCACCACCTCGACCCTTGCCGAACTCGGCCGGACCCTCGTTCCCGCGACCACCGACCCGGACGAGTCGGTGCCCGTCGCCGACACCGACCTGATCCTGACCACCCTGCTCCCGGAGCCCGAACCACATACCGTGCCGGAGGCAGTCCAGACGGCATCAGCCCGGTTACGAGTCGGCGGCCTGCTCATCGTGTTCAGCCGCTGCAGCCACGACAGCGATGGTCACCTGCGCGACTTCTCCGGCCACCTGGTCAGCGCCGCACAACACTGCGACCTGCTCTACCTGCAGCACCTGATCGCCGCACCCGTCCACGGCACCGCCATCGTCGCCGCCCCCACCCACCCCGGCACCCCGTGCCGCATTGTGGGCGGTCCGAACGAGCACAACGACATCATCCATACCGATGTCTCGGTGTTCTTGCAGCCGCACGACCTCACCACCGCCGCATGAACCCCGGCCCCACACGACGCCCACACGCGCCGCACGACCCCGACGCATCCACCCTCACCGCGAAAGGCCATCCCCCTATGTCCACCAGCGAACCCACCACCGCGCACGACCACACCCCCGCCCAGGCGCGGGTATCGGTGTGGGCGACCGCGCAGACCGCGCCCGCCGCCCAGCGCGGCACGCGCTACCACCGCGACTCCTCAGCGCACCCGGCGAAAATGCTGCCCCACATCGCCGCCGCAGCCATCACCCGCTACAGCAAACCCGGCGACCTGGTGATGGACCCCATGTGCGGAATCGGCACCACCCTGATCGAAGCACTCCACCTCGACCGCCAAGCCGTCGGCGTCGAATACGAGCCCCGCTGGGCCGACATCGCGCGAACCAACCTGAAGATCGCTCTCGAACACGGCATCAACACCGAAGCCAACGTATACACCGGCGATGCCCGCAAACTCGCCACCTGCCTGCCCGCCGCACTGCGCGGCACCGTCGACCTGCTCATCACCTCACCCCCATACGGAGACTCCACACACGGCCACGTCCGCGTCCGCGCCGGGGAAGGAGTGCACAAAACCAACAACCGCTACGGCAACACCCTCGACCGCGGCAACCTCGCCAACCTCGGCGTCCCCCGCCTGTTGACAGGATTCACCCGCATCCTCACCGCCGCCGCCGACTACCTCAAACCCGGCGCACACGTCATCATCACCGCCCGCCCCTGGCGACAGCACGCCGAACTGATCGACCTACCCTCACTACTCACCGAATGCGCCCAAACCGCCGGACTCGTCCCCATCGACCGAGCCGCAGCACTACTCGGCCGCCTCACCAACGGCAGCATCGTCGCACACAGCTCCTTCTTCCAACGCGACTTCGTCCTCAAAAACCGCGACGCCGGACTGCCCCTGGCCCTCATCGCACACGAAGATGTCCTGGTCTTCCGCAAACCTCAAAAGTGCTCAAGTTCGCAGAAACTGAAGCATCTTCAGCGGGAACCCGAGTGGTCATCGGGCTCGTCTGGGGCGTTCGAGGCTCGGGCTGGCCATGACCCTGGGGACGTGGCGGCGTGAGTGTCGCCGAGCGTTGTGCGGCCGATTGCGGACCGAGGTCGTGGCGGGTCTTCGTGGTCTCCGCCTGCCGCCGCCGCTGTCGTATCTCGCGTGCCGGTCGTATTCGGGAGCGAGCCGTTTGACGAGTTCGGCCGCATTCTCCCGAGTTCCGGTCCGGCTAGCCGGACCGGAACTCGGGAGTTGTCTCGAATCCCACTGTGGCCCAACGACTCGATACTGCTGAGGAGGTGAGACAAGCTGGGGCAGACCGACACTGGCGTAGGCGCACAACACGCACACCGCCCAGACCCCCAAACCGATCAGCACGGTGGTCACCTCGGCCTCCGAGGGTTAGCCCAGCCTTGTAGGCAAAGCCGGACGACAACGATCACGGTCACCAACGCCGCACCGGCGGATGGCCGCAACGCGCTGCCAGCGTTACTGGACGGGCCACCACCGCGACAAGGTCTCGACCTGTCGCGGGAGTGGTAGCGAATTCGTGTGCTGCTCATGGCGTTTCCCGTAGGTGTATCGGGCCCGGCCTCGCTCCTCGGCGGTGGTCGGAGGTGAGGTGTGGGCGGATCTGGTGCAGCAGCCAGGTGCGAGTCGGCGGCTGTATCGGGTGGTGACCGAGGTGGCGGACCCACCGCCACGACCCGGCCGCGTTGGCCCCGGGCAGTGGGATCCGGTGGCCGTGGGGGACCACGACCACGTGGTCGGCGGCTAGGAGCCGATTCATACGCGGGGGTATGGGTTCGGTGGGGTCGACGAGGAAGATTCGCCGGTGTCCGAGCGGGTCGGCCAGCACCGGCAGCACCACCTGCGGATCCGCCGACTGAATCACCCTCGCCCCCAACGCCTGTGGCATCGAGACCGCGCCCAGTGCTGGCCCGGCCACGGTCACCGGCCGCCCGCACTCGACCCAGACCGGCACCGCGAGCTGGCGTTGCAATGCCCGCGCGAGGTCGATGATCGAGTCCGGTCGGCACTCGTCGATCGGCTCGGGATCACCGGGGCTCGTCGCCTGGGGCTCGTCAGGCTGGCCGATCATGGCAGCCACCGTCGGGCAAGGTCACCGGGAGTCGGTGCTCGGTACGCACCCGGGTGCGGGTCGACCGGTGCCGATGATCTCGCGCCGGGCTGGTCTTCTCGAGTGGCGGAGGCGGTGGCGCGTTGGATGACTCGGACGCGGATGGCTTTGGGACGTTTCTGATAGTCGCGGGCGAGGGTGTAGCTGACGATGTCACCGCCCGTCGGCGGCGCAGCGTCGGGGTCCGCCAGTCCCGACGCGGGGACGAACAGGTCCGGATTCCCGCCGGTTCCGGCGATGAACCCGTATCTGTGGCGCGGGAGAAAGAACTTCATGACACCGGTAGGCACAACTGCTCCAATCACTGCGGCAGGGAGGGAGATGGAATCGGTCAAGACGGCGAGATAGGCGCGTGTCCGGAGACGTCGGCGAGACGGAAGACTCGCGGTCACCGGCCGTCGTCTTCGGAGTCGAGGTTGATGGCTTGCTGGAGGCGGATTTCGGGGATGACCCGGCTCAACCAGGTGGCGAATGCGGCGTAGTCGATGGAGGTGGTGACCGTGAGGGGCCGCCCGGCCGGGCTGCGGTGCAGGCGGGCGTCGGGGCCGACGAGGATCGGCTCGGTGACGAACTCGGCGACTCGGGCGCCCACCGCGACGGCGACGGCGACCGAGTCGGCCTGCCAGCTGCCGTCGGGGCGGCGGGCGAACCAGCGGTCGCAATACAGTTCCGCGAGCTGGGCGAAGGGGGTGTCGGTGGTGTGGAACCAGTCCACGAGCGGCGAGTCCGGAGTGACGGAGAGCCCCGGGTGGTTGGTGTGGGTCGACAACACCAGCCGGGGCCGGTGCGCCATGCGCAGAGTGACTCCGGCGGCGACCTGGTCGATGTGCAAGTTGTGGCTGGCACGAGGCATTTTTCGGTAGTGGTCGAGCCATCCGCCCTGCAGCACCAAGTCGGTGGTCTCGCTCAGGTGCGGGTGCCGGTAGAGCAGGGCGGCGATGTTGGTGAACGCGCCGAGCCCGATCACCGTGACCGGGGCATGCTCGGCACCGGTGGCGACGATCTCGACGGCGTCGCCGTGCGGGACCGGGGGCAGGGGGTAGTCGGCGAACAGGAAGCGGGTGTCGCTGTCGGCGAGTTCACCGCCCGCGACGACGGGCACCTCGGGACGGCCGAGCAGATCCAGCACCAGCCTCGCCAGACAGGCTCGCCGCCCGCGGGTCTCATCGGAGGTGATCACGATCAACCGGCAGATGGTGCGCGCGGCCACCCACAAGGCGATCAACTCGTCGAGGTCCCAACCGATCTGGCTGTCGAGCACATAGATCCGCGAATCATCAACCCCCGCAACCGGAGTCGAGCTGGAGGGTGCGGGTTCGGTGGCTGGGAGGTCGGCTGAGGTTGGAACGAGTTCAGGGTTCATGACGGTTCCCTTGGATGGTTGTCGGTCTGGTGGTGAGGGCGAAACGGGTTGTCGCCGTGGTCATGCCGGGCGGCATGGCTGGATGGTTTCGTCGGCGGCGAGGCGGGTGAGGCTGGCCAGCCGGACCAGGCAGTCGTCGGGCAGGTGATTGCGGTGCAGGACGTGCAACTGCTGCGCGCGGGCACGAGTGAGCGGTCCGAGGAACTCGACCCGGCACATCACCTCCGCGAACCGACTGTCGGCAGGGACGAACAGATGTGGATGCAGGCGGTCATCGGTCATGACGACCCCGGATGGCGGTCGCGGCGGCGGTGATGGCGTCGGCCAGCGCGGGCACGCCGGGCCGGGTCCGGCCCTGCGGCGGACGTATCCACACCCGGATCGGGTCACCGGGGGTCGGCAATCCGATCACGCCACGCGGGACCACGACCATCACCCCGAATCGCAACAGCCGCATCGCGATTCGCTCCGATTCCCCCACCGAGGTCGGACCGTCGCCCAGCAGCATCCACACCGTCGAATGAATCGACACCACCGGCACCGGTACCAGCCCCGCGGCCGCGAGCACCTGCACCGCCAGCGAGCGCGGCATCATCAACCCCGACACCGGACCCGCGCTCACGTACAGACCGCCGTCCCCGCAGAAAGCATTCAACCCGAATTCTCGCCGATAAACATCGCGCCTTTCGGTAACCTCGTGCATCGAGACCGAATACCGGGTTTCAGGCACAGCTGTAGTAACCATCGAATTCTCCTCTATCTGTAATCAGGTGAAATAAAACCGGTTGATCGGAAGATATTTTCTCGCGGCCCGTGAATGCGGCAGCGGCCAGAATCAGGAGGCCAGAGCCTGCGTACGTAGGGCGGGGTCGACGCATTCACGAACCAGGGCCAGCAGCAGTTGGAGCGACGGAATCAACCCGCCCGGTGCGGGAGCGTTGATCCAGGACTCCTCGGTCTCCAACGCTGTCAGAGTCCGGGGTAGCAGGACCCGGGTACCGTGCGGGAGCACCGCCACGGCATGGGCGGCCAACAGCCCTGCGATCGTGGCGCTGATCCGGCCTGGTCCGGGCACGACCAAGGCCACATGGTTACCCCACAGCCGCTCGCGGAACACCGGGATCTCGGCGGCGAGCAGGCCACACACCGCGCGGCTCAGCGCCCCCGGCATCATGACCGCCCCGACCGAGGAGTCGGCCGTCAGCGTCGGCAGCCCGCCATGGACAGCGACGGGAGCCAGCCCGCATTCGCGGTACCACCGGCACACCTGTTCCCCGGCGTCCGTATCGGTATCCGGGTCGACGTCAATGGACATCGGACACCTCCACGACGTGGGCGTGGCCTCGGCTGGCGATGTAGTCGAGCACGCAGATACGAGCCACCCCCATCCCGGACAGGTGCCCGGTGAAGGTCAGCACCAGGTGCGCCTCGGCACGAGCGCACTCGGCGACCAGACGCACCAGCTCCGGCGGCAGCTGGCAGCTCTGCGGGGAGGACTCGTGGAAGACACTGGCGAGTTGATGGTGATACTCGGCCGAAGCGATACGGGCCAACACGGCGTCACACGCCTCGACCGCATCGTCCGCGATCAAATCCGTGCGCAGGTAGCCGTAACACAACGGCGGCAACCCCGCCACGCCACCGGCGGCGGTCACGGGGCAGCATGCGCTCGTCGAGTTCGGATCGCGATTTCGATGATGGTCGAACATGACCTCTCCTTGCCTGGAATATTCGGCGCGCGCAAGTGCGCGGAGGCCCTCGACAGCGACCGTTCCGGCACCGGACAAGCCGCCGATCGCGTACTCGAATGTTTCGATCACCTCCCCCGACGTTTTCTCTGCTCGAATTGGTTTCTCGCCCACACACGAGAACTGGTCGGTGCACTGCTCCCACGGCGGCGCTCACGGGGCGCAGCGGTACGCGGGGCGATGCCGTCAATGAAGGTGATCTCAGCGAAATGCGCCGTTGTCCTGGCGAACTCCTCCGCCGCGCCGTGTTCGGCGTGATGGTGTAGCAGCAGACCGGCGTCGAATCGCACGATCAGATGACACGCCTGCATGTTCGGTCACCCCCGCTCTCTGCGGTCCCAATGCGCCGAGGAGCCGAGCGCCAAGGGGTGCAACGGGATTCGAAGCGAAGGTGGGCGACGCGGCCACCGATGCAGCGGGTGCAGCGACCACAAGTCGGCTTCGACCCGGACCGCCGCCCGCCACGCTCCCAGATGCGTCAACGCCGGGACCACGACCGCAGAGATATCCGGGCCCGCAAGACTGGCGATCAACAGCGGAAACGACGCCTCCGACCACACCACCGAAATCCCCCGCAACCGCAACCCGCGCGCAGAGGCCCACTGACGCAGCTGCTGAATTTGCGCAGACACTTCGGACCCGGCGATGTCGGCCCGCACGATGCCGTAGGCCCACCCACCGGTCATCGCCATTCCCACCGCTCGGAAGACCGACCCGCAGTCAAGCGCAAAGGAGCAACAATCCGCAGACACCACTGGCGCACCCGTACCAAGACCGGTTGGCCGACGTGGTCCCGCGACTGGCGCGCCGTCACCCCCAGGATGTACGGGGTGCAACGCAGTCGGACCCGGATCTCGTCGCGGTCAGCCTGCGGCGTGGGATAGAGCCGGGCACTGGGTTTCAGCAGAGCCTCCGTATCTGGGGCTTCTATACGCGACGCGAATAGCGGTGCCACGGGCACCGTTCTGGTGGCAAGCTGCATGGTCCAACCCCTTGCCGCTGGTCGCAGGGCTCGGATGCCCCGCGGCGGGAGAGCCGACCGCCTCGTTCGGAGGCGACGTGCCACAACGTGACGACCGACACAGCTAATATAGACCTGGTAAATAAGACCACGCAACCATATCGGGTATCAATTTGGGGAATAATTTGGAGGTCTATTGCGAAGTGTTGCTTGGTGTACGGTACGTGCAGTGGGCCTCCACGGCTGGAAGAAGGGTCTCTGATGCCACCGATCTCGTCCGTAGCCGCGAAGTGGGAGATCGTCGCCATGTGCCGCGAAAGGCGTGACGAACTGGGCATAACCGGGCCTGCACTCGCCAAGGCGGCCCAGGTCTCGTCCACGTTCTGGTCGAGGTTCGAGAATGAGAAGAAGCTCGTTGGTCCAGAGAAGTTCGCTGCGGTGCTCGACGCCCTCGAGTTCCCCAGGGAGCAGCGAGAGCACCTGATGAAGTTGCGCGAGGACGCGATGGGTAGCGGCTGGTGGGCCGCCTACAGCAAGATCTTCTCTTCCCAGCACGTCAACCTGTACGGCCTCGAATACGGCGCCGAAGAGGTGCGGACCTACGAAAGCTTGCTCATCCCGGGCTTGCTCCAGACAGAGGCATACGCACGAGCGCTGATCGAGGCCGACCAGGTCGGCATCCCAGCCAAAGAGGTCCAACGCCGCGTCGCCGCCCGAATGAAGCGCCAAGAACGCCTGTCTGGTGACGACCCGCTTCACCTCGTCTCCGTGATCAGCCAAGCCGCGGTCGAGCAACAGTTCGGAGGACCCGAGGTACTCCACGACCAGCTCCGCCAGCTGGCCAACACGATCAAGGGCAACCGAGAGACCATCGACGTCAGGATCATCCCGTTCACCAGCCGGACGGGACCGATTATCGGTGGTTGCACCTTCCACCTACTTGAGTTCACCAGCCCGACCCTCGGCCCGCTCGCGTGGTACGAGTCGCCGCTTGAGGCCAAGATGATCGATGACCCCGATAAGGTCTTCGACCTCAGTCGATCGTTCCAGCACGTGCAAGACCAAGCCCTCAGCCCGGCTGATTCTCTGGCATTGATCGAAGAATCCGTAGACAAATTGAAACTATCGAATGAGTAGGATCTCTCACATGAGCACCACAGGTAATCAGCACGAGCGACACTGGTTCAAGTCGTCCTACTCGCGGGATTCCTCCAGCTGTGTCTCGGTAAGTCTCGACTGGGTGAAGTCAACCTTCTCGCGGGACTCTTCCAACTGTGTACAGGTTCGCCAGAACGCCGATACGGTACTCATCCGCGATGACAAGTACATTGGCGAACCGACCGATGAGCCGATCATCGTTGTCCCAGTTGGCATCTGGAACGACTTCCTCTCGATCGTCGCCGACGAAGAAGTCGCCACCGGCACGATTGAGGGAATCCCCGAGATCATCCGGACGGTCGATGGCAGCACGACGCTGCGCGGATCCAACGGCCAGACGCTCACCTTCACCGCCGACGAATGGACTGCCTTTACAAAAGGAGTCCAGGCGGGAGAGTTCACTTCGACAGTGGCTGCCTAGCTGCCACTGTCGGGTGGCCTGACAGAGTTACCTCGTTCGGCGACTTGGCATGGCGATGGAATTCGAGGCAGTTGGTTCGGTTTGGCCACCCGCTGCCTAGATTTGAGCCGGAGATTCGCTTTCCGGCCCTCCTCATGGAGTGCTGTGGGTATGTTCCGTTGAGGAACGAGACGCTTGCGGTGAGGCTGGAGGGGCGTCTTACGCGGCCTGCGCCCCTGACCGCGATCGGGGAGGAGTCGAGGTGGGTTCGGAGGGCGAGTCTGCTTGGTTGCGTCGCAGTGCGGAGCTGGATTCGGCGCTGCGGGTCGGGGTATTGGTGCGTGAGTATCGTCTCGCGTTCGGGTTGAATCAGGCGGTTGTTGCGGCTGCGTTGGGGGTTACGCAGCAGTTCCTGAGCCAGGTGGAAACCGGGACGCGGAAGGTGACGTTGGAGCACCGTCGTGAGTTCGCGCGTGTTCTCGGGATTCCGCCGGAGGAGCTTGGGCTCGCGGGTCCTCGGCGGCGGAGCTCGGTGCCGGATGGGGCGACGGCGGCGGTGGCAGCAAGTAGGGGGCGGTGGCGGGTGCAGAGGCATTGGCTGAACCAGCATCGTGCTGAATTGGGGCAGCTTGCCGCACAGTGGTACGCAAGTGAGTATCGCGTACCCAGAACTTCGCTGATCGCTGGGGACGGGTGGTTGTCCAGGGAGCCAATGGATTTGGGCTTGGTGCGGCTACGTCTGCACGAGGGGCCGCAGCCGGTGCAGGTGACCGGCAGGGAAGCCGAAACATTGGCGGTCCGGCCGCTCCGAACACCCGAGGCTGCGTTCGCGAGCTACTCGTCGGCTGTGAAGCATCTGGATCCTCCACAGTTGTTCGAGTCGCGGCCGAGCTATCGCTACCTGGCCGGGACGCTGTCGTCGGGTGTGCTGGATTTCGGATTGGCGGCCTACTTCGACAAGCTCGATGTCTCGGAGGCGCTGGCTCACGAACTGGCTGCGGCATGTATGGATGCTGGAGCAGGCGAAGGGCCAGACCTGCAGGGGTGCTTGCCGTTTCGCGAGCTGGTGGGCGATCCGTTCGATCCGACTCGCCGGGCGGTGATTCCGGCGATCACGACGTTGACGATTCGACTGCGCCGCTATCCATCTGCGCCGTCATTTCTGCTGCATTGGCGTGATCCGGAGCGGGTCGCGACGGCCGCGGGTGTATATGACGTGATTCCTGCCGGTGAGTTTCAGCCGTCGAGTGTCGCCCTGTGGGATCGGCGTAACGATTTTTCGTTGTGGCGCAACATGACTCGGGAATTCGCGGAGGAGCTGCTGGGACAGCCCGAGCACGACGGCAGCCGCAGCGAGCCGGTCGACTACGAGCACTGGCCGCTCTACCTCCGGCTCGAATCAGCTCGGCGGGAAGGTCGGCTGAGTGCGTTCGTCCTCGGAATCGGGTTGGATGCGTTGACTCTGGCCGCGACGATCCTGACAGTGGTCGTGATCGACGACGAAGTATTCGGCGAGGTGTTCGGTGAGATCGTGCGATTCAACGAGGAGGGGGAGGTGGTGGCGACCGGTAGCGGGCGGGCCGCCGACGGAGTGCCGTTCACCGCCGCGGCGATCGATCGGCTGTTGGAGACCGAGCCGGTCGCCGCGCCCGGCGCGGCGTGCCTGGCGTTGGCGTGGCAGCATCGACACAGCTTGATCAGCTAGGTCCGACCTCGGGAGTACGGCGTGATGGGTGCCGGTATGCACAGTCCGACAGCGAGTGAACGCGAATGGATGGAGACACGCGCCTGGCTGCGCGACCACCGATCCGACCTCGATGATGCCGCCGCGCAGAGCTATCCGCGTGCAGTCCGGGTCGCCGAGACCCCACTACTGGCGCGCAAGGAGTGGATCCCCGTCACGCCGCTGCGCATCGACGATATCGCCCTCGAATGGTCGCCGACCGCGCCGATACCGCCTGTGCCGCTGGCGAGTCCGGTGCTGCCGATCGGTGATTCCGGCCGGGCGTACGCGAGCTACGCCGAGGCGGTCGGTTCGATCGCCGCCCCGTCGGTGTTCGAGAATCGCCCAACCTACCGGCTGCTGCACGCTGACCTCACGGGTGCCACGCCGACGATGAGGTTCAGTCTGGGCTGCTACTTCGACAGCATCAACGTGGGCGAGGCCGCTGCCCACGAGTTCGCGCTGCGACAGCGCGGCCAGGCAATCGACGCGGGGGTCCGGGCGGCGGTCGAGGACCCGTGCGACCCGGCTCAGCGCCCGGTCAATCTGGCTATCAGTACCTTGACGATCCGCCGCGAGCCGGACACGGGCGCGAAATCATTTCTGCTGCATTGGCGTGACCCGCGCAAGGTCGGCCACGCCGGTGGTATGTATCAGGTTGTGCCCGTGGGTATCTTCCAGCCTTCCGGCTACGCCGAGTGGAATATAGACCCGGATTTCTCGCTGTGGCGCAATATGATTCGCGAGTTCGCCGAGGAGCTGCGCGGCGACAGCGAAGACCATGGCAGCGAGCGCGCTCCCATCGACTACGACTCCTGGGACTTCGCGAACCGCCTGGAGCGGGCCCGCCGAGACGGGGCTCTCACGGCCTACTGCCTCGGGCTCGGGGTCGATCCGCTGAGCTTCGCCACAGATCTACTCACCGCGGTGGTCATCGACGCACCGGTGTTCGATTCCCTATTCGCCGCCTCGGCCACCAGTAACGCGGAAGGCCGTGTACTGGAATTGCAGCCCTTCACCAGCGAGCGGGTGCAGGAAATCCTCGCCGACCACCCCATTCAGGCTGCGGGAAGAGCGGTACTGCGACTGGCGACCGCAGCGACCACGCTCTGACCACAACTCGGTGTTGTACAGCACCGGGTTGTTAGCCGCACCCCCTGTGCTGGGGAGACGCTGGCGGTTGTGGAAGACATCGACAACAACCAGTCGCGCGAAACTGTTGCCGCCGAGCCATACCCGTGCCGCGCCCGGCTGAGGGAATCTCGTCGGACTGTGACCTTCCGGTGGGGCCGTCCCGAGGGCGGAGATAGCCGGTGATGGCGGGCGGGTACGACTGCGTCGTGGTGGGCGGCGGTGTGGCCGGGCTGATGACGGCGGCACGGCTGAGCGGCCAGGGTGCTGAGGTGGCGGTACTGGAACGGGATCTACTCGGGGCGGGAGCGACGACCCGCAATCACGGCATGGTGCACAGCGGAGCGCTGTACGCACGCTGGCATCCGGAGGTGATGTCGGCGTGCTCGCAGGCACAAGCCGCCTTCCGTAGTTCGTTCCCCGAGTGCATCTGCGAGATCGACACCTGCTGCTACTTCGGCACACCGGCCACCATGGGCGAGTACGCGACACGGTGGCGACGCCACGACGTGACTGCGCGCGAGGTCGATCCGCGACAGCTGGGCGAGTTGCTCACACTCACTGACCGGCCACCGGTCCAGGCTTTCATGGTCCGGGAACTGCTCATCGACACCCACGCACTCGTGACCGGCCTGGCTACGCGGTGCGCGGCGGGCGGAGTCGATCTACTCGTCGGCACACGAGTGTCGCGCGTTGTCGCCGCTGACGGTGCCGTGCGGGGTGTCGACACCGGCACCAAGTTCGTCGAAGCGGCGAATGTGGTGGTGTGCAACGGGATTGGTACACACAGCGTGCTCGAACAGTCGGCATCGCAGGTCACCGGCGAGCTGCGATCCCGGTTGGAGATGATGATGGCCTTTCCCGGAGAGATCCCCTGTGCGCTCATCGGCCTCGAGTTCGGGTGGCCCGCTCTGGCCCCGGCGGCGGCGGGCGGCGCGGTCCTGGCGTCTCGCTATGGTGCGCAGCAGCGGTTCGTGCGCGGCCCGGCTCGCTGGCCCGTCCCCACCGCCGACACCGTGGCACTGACCCAGGAGCTGTCGCAATGGTTGCGGCCCGGTCTGCTCGACGAGACCGCGGGGGTGGCATGGATGTGCAGCAAGACCGAGCACACCCGCGGCAGCGGTGATCAGTGGGGTACCGAACCGAACTACGCGGTCATCGACCACCGCGACCGCGACGGCGTCACTGGATGGTGGACGGTGCTGCCCGGCAAGATGACCCTCGCCCTGCATGCCTCGCGCACGGTTGCACAGGCGGTCACCGGCATCGACGCCCCCTTGGCCATGCCCGCCCGCCACGAGGGCAGCCCGGTCGATGTCGCCGAGTTCGTGGACGTGACGCCGTGGACGGCGCACCAGGAGGCGAGCGCTCGATGATTCCCCCGTTCACTGCCGCCGTACCCGACGACGAGATCGCCACCACGCTGGCTGCGGCCGAGCAGATTCTGCGGTCGGGTCAGCTGGTTCTCGGCGCCCATACCGAGGCCGTCGAGGCCGCTGTGGCCGCGCTGGCGGGCACACGGTATGCGATCGCGGTCAACTCCGGATCGACCGCGCTGGAAATCATCTACCGCACGTTGAACGTGCGCGGTCGGACAGTGCTGGTACCGGCGAACACCAACTACGCGACCGCCGCCGCTGCGCTGACGGCCGGTGCGCGCGTCGAGCTCTATGACGCGGGCCTGTACCCCGACCGCGCCGATCTCGAGCGGCGTCTCGACGGCGAGGTCGCCGCGGTGGTGATCGTCCATATCGGCGGCTACCTCTGCCCCGACCTGCCGCAGATCCTGCGGCTGTGCGACGAGGCCGGGGTGCCGGTGATCGAGGACGCCGCGCACGCGCACGGTTCCACCCTCGCCAGCCGCCCGGCTGGCGGGCTCGGGTACGCGGCGGCGTTCTCGCTGTTCGCCACCAAGGTCGTCACTACCGGTGAGGGCGGGGTGATCACCACCGACGACCCGGATTTGGATCGGTTGGCTCGGATGTACCGCAACCAGGGCAAGGATGCGGACGGTCGACACGTGGTGTGGGGTGGCAGCTGGCGGATGACCGAACTCGGCGCAGCGCTCGGGGCCGCCGAACTCAACCACCTCGACCGCGATCGGCAGCGGCGGCGCGTGGTGATCGACCGCTACACCGCCGCCCTGACAGATGTTGCCCTGCTCGAGTTTCCGAGCCTGGCCGGGCAGGTGAGCGGCCACAAAGCCATCGCCCTGCTCGACTCTGGTGTCGACCGGAAAGCCCTGCGCGACAAGGTCTGTGCGGAGGGGGTCGTCTTGGCGCAGGGCGTGTACGAGCAGCCGCTGCACCGTCAGCCCCTGTTCGGTGGCCTCAATGTCGGTGACGGTTTCCCGGGGGCCGACGATTTCGCGGCCCGCCACATCTGCCTGCCGCTGTGGCGGGCCATGACCAACGCGACCGTCGACCACGTGATCGACACCCTGCGCGTATCCCTCACGAGGTGAACCCTGATGGCCAACATCGTCATTCCCGGTGCGTCCGGATTCCTCGGCGTCAACCTGCTGCGCCGTATCCACACCGACCCAGCCTTTGCCGACCACGAACAGCTGGTATGCATCGACCCTCTGCAGTACGGGGTGCAGAAGATCCCCGCGCAGATCCTCAACAGCCCTCGGGTGCGGTTCGAGTGCTGCTCGATCTACACCCCCGGCACCCTGACACGGCTGGCAGGACCAGGTGACTTGGTGATCCATCTGGCCGCCGAGGTCAACACCGCCGCGCACCCCCAGACCGCAGTCCTCGACAACCCCCTGGGGTATCTCCAGGAACTGGTCGATGCGCGGATCGGGCGGCTGCTGTTCTTGTCTACCGCCGACGTCTACGGCGTCAACAACTCCGATGACCTAGCCGAAACCGACCCGATCCACCCGGTGAGCATCTACGCCGCAGCCAAGGCGGCGTTCGAGGCGTACCTGTCGGCATTCCACGCCCGCGAGGGCCTGCCCGTGATCGTGTTCCGACCGGTCACCATCTACGGCCCCGACCAGTATCCCGGCTGGCTGATCCCGGCCGCGATTACCCGCGCCCTGGCCGGGCAACCCATCCCCCTGTTCGGTGACGGGAGCGCGCGCCGCGACTGGATCCACGTCGAGGACGTGTGCGAACTACTCGCCGCCGCAGCGCTGTCCGGCCGCGACGACGTACATGGCCAGACCTTCAATATCGGCACCGGCGGTGAAGACACCACCCTCGGCGTCACCCGCTACATCGTCGACTCCATCGCCCACCCCGACGCCAGCATCGAGTTCGCGCCAGCCCGGCCCGCGGATCCACCTCGCCAGGTCACCACCGCGGTCAAGGCGCGCGCCGTCTTCGGCTGGGCACCGCACATCCCGCTGCGGGAGGGCCTGGACCGCACGATAGCCGCCTACCGGCAGCCGACCTCCGTCCAGGGGTGAAACACGATGTACGTGTTGGGAATTCACGGAACCTTCGGCCGCGCCGACCACGACGCCGCCGCCGTCTTGATCCACGACGACCGGATCGTCGCCGCCGCCGAGGAGGAACGGTTCCTGCGCTACAAACACGCCGTCGGGCTGATGCCCGACCACGCCATCCGCTACGTCCTCGCCGAAGCCGCGATCACCATCCACGACGTCGACGTGATCGCGTTCCCGCGCGCCACCTGGCACGACTTCCGGCCACGATTCGAGGCGTATCTGTGGTACCAGTTCGGGCACGTCCCGGCCATCGAATACATCGACCACCACCTCGCGCACGCTGCGTCGGCCTACCTGATCTCCGGGTTCGACGAATCGCTGGTGGTCACCGCCGACCAAGCCGGAGACGGCGTCTGCGCGGCGGTATTCCGCGGTGCCGCCGGGAAACTCACCCCCGTCGACACGGTCCCGTTTCCCGACTCGGTCGGCCTGTTCGTCGCAGCCATGACCCAATACCTCGGCTACCGCAGCCAGAACGACGAATACAAGGTCATGGGCCTGGCCGCCCACGGCACACCCTATCCACGCCAGCCGCTGCTCACGATCGACGCCGGGCACCCGCACCTGAACACCTCCCTGCTGCACCGGGAAGTGTTCCACCGGCACCCGCTGTTCCACACCGACCAGCTGCCGATGATCGCCGAGGACACCCTCCCCGGCTTTCCCCCGCGACGCCTTCCCGGCGGCCCGCTGCGGTCCGAGCACGCCGACATCGCCGCCACCACCCAGGCCGTCATCGAAACCGCAGTCCATGCCCTCGTCGAGCGACACCGCCGACCCGGCGACACCCACTTGTGCGTCGCCGGGGGCGTGATGGAGAACTCCGTCGCCGTCGGCAAGCTCGTCACCCACGCCGGGTTCA
This sequence comes from Nocardia terpenica, assembly GCF_013186535.1. Lineage (NCBI taxonomy): Bacteria > Bacillati > Actinomycetota > Actinomycetes > Mycobacteriales > Nocardiaceae > Nocardia > Nocardia terpenica. The sequence continues at coordinate 1,995,498 of NZ_JABMCZ010000002.1, read as the reverse complement.
CCGACATCTACGCCGCTCCCGCCTGCGGAGACGCTGGCACCGCCCTCGGCGCAGCCCTGGTAGTCGCCGCCGCCCACGGACACCGGCCTGCCCGGCTCGACGACACCCGCCTCGGCCCCGCCTACACCGACCAAGCCATCGACTCCGTACTCCGGGAATGCGGAATCGCCTACCGCCAGACCGACGACCCCGCCGCCAGCACCGCCGAACTCCTCGCCCGAGGCCACATCGTTGCCTGGTTCCAGGGGCGCATGGAATTCGGGCCCCGCGCGCTCGGAGCCCGGTCCCTGCTGGCCGACCCGTCCTCGGCTGTTATGCGCGACCGCGTCAACCGCATCAAACGACGCGAACAATTCCGCCCCTTCGGGCCCTCCGTCCTCGCCGAACACACTCCAGAACTGTTCGGCCACACCACTGTTCACGCACCCTTCATGTCGTTCACGCTACCCACCACCCATCCCGGCCCGATCGTGGCCGCCACCCACATCGACGGCACCAGCCGCCCCCAGACCGTTCCACCCCGCACCGGCATCTACAGGCAGCTGATCGAACACTTCCACCACCTCACCACCGTGCCCGCCATCCTGAACACCAGCCTGAACTCCGGCTGGGAACCGATCGTCGCCGACCCCGCCCAAGCCCTCGCGTTCTTCCACTCCAGCCCAGCCGACGCACTCGTGATCGGCACCCACATCGTCACCAAGCACCACCCCTGACCTCCATGGTCGGCTTGCCCGCGCACTACTTGCCAGCCACGAGTAGTACTGCGAGCGCGGTTTCGACCTGAACACCGACGTAGTGCAGTCTCACCGGGAGCGGAAACCGATGGATGACAACAGATGCCGAGCCTCCGACCTGGTCAGTGCCGCGTCGGAAGGCATCGGTTACAACAACTACGACGAGTTCGCGGACGGATACGCGTCCGACAACGAGAAAACGCCCTTCAACACTCTGTATGAACGGCCGGCGATCCTCGCTCTCGCTGGCGACGTGCGGGGGTGTCGAGTGCTCGACGCGGGTTGCGGCGCTGGTGGCCATGCCGCAGCGCTGATAGGTCGTGCCGCGGTGGTCACCGGAGTCGACCTCAGCACGAACATGCTCCGCATCGCGCGCCACCGAGTCGGCCCGGACGTCGCGCTGCACCACGCCGACCTCCGCGCCCCGCTACCGTTCGACGACCACGCGTTCGATCTGGTGCTGTCATCGCTGGTGATGCACTACCTCCCAGCATGGGAACCGACGCTCGACGAGTTCCACCGGCTACTCGTACCCCACGGCCGACTGGTCCTGTCCACCCGCCATCCCTTCGCAGATCAGCGGATCAACGGCACCGACGACTACTTCGGCACCTACGCCTTCACCGACACCTGGATCCGCAACGGCCGCCGGATGCCGATGCGGTTTTGGCACCGTCCACTACGAGCCATGCTCGCAGCCTTCCACTCCACAGGATTCATCGTCGACGACATCGCCGAGCCCGACCCGCAACCTGCAATGGCCAGCATCGACCCGATAACTTACCGAAGGCTCTCGCGCACACCGCAGTTCATCTTCTTCGCCCTCACCAGCCGATAAGGCCGACCGGGCAGATCACCCCGGGCGCAGCAGTCCCGGGGCCTCGAGCAACGCCCCGTTACCGGGCCGACGGTTGTCCGGCTCGGCTCCAATCGAACCCGAGTTCGCCCTTATCGGCGATGATCTGCTCCCACCAGCCGCGGTTCTCGGCATACCAGCGCACGGTCTCGGCGATGCCGGACTCGAATTCATGCACAGGCCGCCACCCCAGCCCCGTCTCCAGCTTCTCCGGATTGATGACGTAGCGGCGGTCGTGGTTCGGCCGGTCCGGGATGTGCTCGATCCACTGCACCGGATCCAGGCCGAGTTCGGTCACGATTCTGCGCGCGATGTCGAGGTTGGTGACCTCGCAGCGCGCGGAAATGTCGAAGATCGGCAGGAGACTCGGGTCGGTGGCCGCCACGACCGGGATCGGGTCCAGATCGGCGTGGAGGACCGTGTGCACCGCAGCACAGTGATCGGCCACATGCAGCCAGTCGCGGCTCTGCAACCCGTCTCCGTAGACCGGGACCTTCCGGCCGCGCAGCAGGTTCGTGATCGCCAGCGGAATCAGCTTCTCCGGCAACTGATACGCGCCATAGTTGTTGGCGCAGTGCGTCATCCGGATAGGCAGCTCCGGATAGGTCTGCATATAGGCGCGCACCATCTGGTCCCCGGCCGCTTTCGCCGCCGAGTACGGCGTCTTGGCGTTCAACGGGGATCGCTCGGTGAACCACTTGTCCCCGGCCGCCAGCTCGCCGTACACCTCGATCGTCGAGACATGCACATGCGCACGCACCGGCACCAGACGGCTGCACTCCGCCATCACCTGAGCTCCGAGGGCGTTGCTGCGCATGAACGCCGACGGCCCCAGGATCGCTCGATCGTTATGCGACTCGGCGGCGAAGTTCACCACGTAATCCGGCCGATACCGGCGATAGATCGCCTCCATCACCTCCAGGTCGGCGATATCGGCCTTCTCGAACACGATGCGGTCGATCACGGGATCCAGATTCGCCAGGTTGCCAGCGAACCCGATGTAGTCCACCGCCACCACCTCGGCATCCGGTTCCCATCCCAGCAGATGATGCACATAGTTCGCGCCGATGAAACCCGCGGCACCGGTCACGAGGTAGACGGACATGGGTGCCGATACTAGCCGAGACCAATCTAATGATGCTTCTAAAGATGCTGGTCTACGTCCGAGGTGACCGCACACGATGCAGTGCGCACACCGGAGAGTCTGTGATGTGGCCTGTGGCTGGGACAACAGGTCACCGCGCTGCCGTTCGAGCCGACGGGTCGTGTTGAGTTGTCGTCGCCATCCGGGGTGACGGCGAAGGCTGGCTGGCCGGGCGTCCGTGTCGTGGTGCTGATCGTTCGGTCAAGGAGGTCTAGAAAGGCGATCACGGACGTGCTGATGCTATCAATGCCTGACATCGCTCACCAGAGCCTGGCATGTCCGCGCGATCCGACCTACCCACCCACCGCCGAAAGACGGCATTACCTTCATAGAGCCCCCGTCCAGCTGGCCGATGGCCGACTGCGGCGGTCTACTTATCCTGATCAGTTGCGACCGGGTAAGGGCGGACTGATGCGGTCGGTGACGAGGAGAGCCACGCATAGGAGACCCGCGCAACCCATAGGGTCTACTCGATGCTGTGAATCTTCATTATCGCATTGACGATACTAGCGAAAATCTGTTGTGCCCAGCCTGGGAAATCATCTGCGCCTGCTGCGTCGAGAGCCTGCGTTGCCAGGTTCTCGGAGAGTCGTTCCGTCTCGGCACGCGCTCCTGTCGCTTCAAGGACTTCCTTTATCTCGTTCATCTGAACTTCGGAAAGGTCAGGACTTCCAACGTCCTTGAGTATGTCATTCTGCGCTGGCGTGGCCCTTTTCATTGCTATCGCGACTAGTGTGCTCAATCGCCGCTCTTGCAAGTCTTTTGGATATGCATCGATTGTGCTGGCATCTCCGAACACACCTTCCAGGTCATTCCGGAGGATATACGCCTCGCCGAGAGGTTCGCCGAACCGGGCCAGTGCCTGATCCAGGGACTTGCTGCCCCCGGCCAGTGCGGCGCCGAGTTGGAGTGGTGTCGCCGCCGCGTATCGCCCTTTCAGCCGAGCCACCGTGCGAGCCGAGTCAACCGATTGGGCGCTGCTGCCATGGGCCGACTCGAGAAGGTCAAGGTGCTGAGAAGCCCACACTTTGGTCAGTGCTCGCGTCCACACGTCTCTCGCATGGTTGGCCGCTTCGGTGGGAACGTCGAGCAATGCCTCGGCGAAGACATCGTGCGACCAGAAATACAGCAGATTTCCGAGCCATATGGCCACACTATGACCGAACTGCGACGCCCACCGCTGCGAAGCATGTAATGCCGCGTACTGTGCCCACGTTGAAGGCTGCCAGTCTCGCGTGGTACCGCCATCGACGATGTCATCGTGGATCAGTCCGCCACGGTGAAACAGTTCGGACGCGATAGCTACCCGGGCCGGAAGCCTGGATTCCGGATCTCCGCCTGCCATCAGCCAGGCGGTATACGTTAGCGTCGCCCTCTCACTTCTATGATGCCGCACCGTCAGGGAAATCAACTCGTCGACCGCCGATTGCATCGGATCACCGACCCCTTTGAGCATACATCCACGAGTTTCGAGTAATGCCCTTCTTTCCGGCTCCACCACTTCGGAATAGTAGCGTGCCACGATAAGACGAGCCTCGCTGTCGGCCAGCGGCTCGTAACTCCCACGCAACGGGTTGTCCACCTTTTCCCTCGTTCGATTTCAGCTTCGGACCGGACAATAACGGCCTAACATACAGTGCAAGACATATAAGCGCTGACCAAAGTCGCATCCGCCCTAATCAATTAATGATTTGCATTCCCTCCAGCCTCGATTTGCCGAGGGAATCGCCGAACGGACCCCCGCGAAAGGTCGTGAGTGGTCGGCAGAGCGTAGATGCGGGTGGTTTACGACCTCAGCGCTCGGGTCGCGCGGTCACCAGCGTTTGCGCGTGGTTCACGGGACCCGATCTCGAACACACGGTCACGCGCTCGGCACCGGAATCGCGAAGGGCGGCCAACCACCCGATGTGGCGGCGGATCTCTTCGTAGGATTCCCGTGACCCGAAATAATCCATCGGAACACGGAATACCGCAGCGATGTCTGTGACAGTCGATAGGGCGGGAGTGCGCTGGTCCCCCGACAGCAGCTGCGATAGGTGCTCGATGGTCACCGAGCCGCCACTCGCGCGGATCATGTCCACCACTTCGGCCTGAGAGAAAGGGCCTCGCCCTCGCGGATGGACGTTGTCGAAAAGGACGCGGAGCCTCTCGGCGAACGACGGGCCGTCCCCGGACGCCGAAGGCTCGACACCGCTCGGATTCCCCATGATCCATCTCCTCTGCTCAGACCTGCATTAGTTGATCGTGATCGGACCCAGCTCCCCTACAGGCGCGATGAAGGTGCGCGACTGGGCAGCACGACGTTCCTCGGGGATGGTTTCATCGCTCTCGCCAACTCTTGCTTCCAATCGGAAGCAGCGTAGTCGACCTGGGGGTAACCGGGCGAATCGGATACTTGGGTGGTCGAGCAAACGAGCATCGGGGATGAACAAGAACCCGATGTCGACCCCCGGCTGCAGCCTCGACCGGACCAGCGGGAAACTGGCTCGCCCGTCGGCGCACCGGCCCAGAACCGGACCGTCGCCTACTCGACGTGCGCGGGTGCGGGCCGCACTCGACAAAGCTGCAAGCGCGATGTCCGATGTCGGCCATTCTCGAGGAGTCCTTCCGGTGAAAGCACCTTGCTCACCGAAAGGAATTCACCATGCCCGAGCAGGAAAACGCCGTCACCCCGGCAGACTCTGCCGATGGGGTGACGCGCATCAACCGGCGTGACGACTTGCTGACCACCGTCGAAGTCGCAGAAGAGTACAAGTTCAATGTCGGCACTCTCCGGTACTGGCGGCACCGCGGCTACGGTCCGGCGTCTTTCGCCCGGGGCCGCAAGGTGGTCTACCGCCGCTGCGAAGTCGAAGCCTGGATCGCCGAGCAAGAACAGCTCACCCGGCGCGGCGGCACCACCGCCGCATGAATACCTTCTCGAATAACCAATATATTTCTAGAAATACCCGATAGAATCGGTGGTCGTGAAGCGACCCGACAAGCGGGATTGGTCCCGCGCCGACTTCGCGACCATGAACGCCGACCAGCGCAAGGAGGTGGCCCAGCAGATCACGGCCGAACGGAAAGCCCGCAACATCACCCAGGAGGATTTGGCACGGCTGGCCGATGTCCCAGCGAAAACCATCAGCAATCTCGAGACCGGGCGGACCCCGCACGCGGGGACGCTGCGCAAACTGGTCGACGCGCTCAGTGGCAGCCCACGTGGCAAGCCGACCGATGACAGCGCACTGCAGATGTTCACCGATGTCACCGCACCGATGTATCTGCGACTGTCCGAACACGGCAGAGCGCAAGCCTTGCGCGACATCGTGCTTCTGCTCGGCGCGGCACTGGATCGCGAACGAACAGACAGGCAGAAGGCGCAAGCGACCGAACGCCCTTGACGAAAAGAGCTGGCCCCCGCCGGTTTACCCCGCTGTTGGCGCAGCGGGCGACGGAGGCCAACGCCCCCACCACGACCAAAGGAGTAGGAGGCATGGTCCAGAATAGACGTGGTCGCCCCGAGTTGGATCCGGGTGATGTCCCGGAACCGAATCTGAAACCACATCCGACGAAACCAGGCGTATGGGAGGCATCGGGACGGCCCCGCGACTGGAACGGCAACTACCAGCGCATCTACCGGTCCTCGCCGCCGGAGACCGACAGCCGAGGCCGCGCCAAGCCGGACCGCTGCGGCGAACGCGCCCGCCGCGCCTACTTCGACGCCGCCCACGAGTGGATCGACTCGTCGGTCACCCTGGCCAGCAAACTGACCAAACGGTCCACCGTCGCGGAAGTGTGGGCCGCGTACAAGGACGATCTCCGCAAACGTGGACGGCTCGAAGAGACGATCAACAACTACGAGCCGATGATGCGCGACACCATCATCCCCCAATACGGACGCCGCGAGATCGGCCTCACCAACACTGCTGTCATCGAAGACATGCTCGACTACGTAGCCCGTGAGCGTGGTGGCAGCGCCCCGCGCATCCTGAAAGAGAACATCCTGTCCGGAATGTTCCGGTTCGCGATCCGGGTCGGCGCGCTCCCTCCGGGCAACCCGGTCCGGGAAGCGTTGCTACCCAAGCCCGGGAACTTCCAGCGTCGACGCGGTGGTTCCGCGTTCGTGGACTCCGCGACGGTCGAGCGCATCCTGATCGACGTGTACACCTCCGATGCCCCATGCCCCACACTCGACAAGCGAAAAGGCAAGGGAGCGTGGAAACAGCGAGTGCCTACGGTCGCGGAGTACTGCCAGACCTACGATGTCGCCGACTGGGTGGTGTTCGTCGCCGCCACCGGCTGGCGGCTCGGCCAAACACTCGGTGTCTGCGAATCCGACATCGACTTCGAGACCGGGATCGTCACCCCGCGCGGCGCGGTCCGTACCCGCGACGGCTCGGCACAGGTGTGGATCGACTACACCAGCGACGACGCCGAAGACATCCACCAAGGCAAGTTCGCGAGCAAGCCCGTCCAGCTGCCACGCGCGGTGCTGAACGTGCTGGCTGCACGTGTGCAGCGGTCGCAAGCGGTGCGGCAGGCTATCCGCAAGCGCCGGTTGAAGGCGGGTTTGCCGCCGCGGCCCAAGGATGCGGACTGGCCCGAGGATCTGCTGTTCTTCGATCTCGACGACGGTGGACCCCGCAACCTCAAGAGCATGCTTCATCGCTGGCGGCGGCTCGCCGCCGCCCTCGGGCTCCCCGCAGGGGTCACACCACACAGCTTGCGCAAGTACATCGGCACCGAAGGCATCACCGCCGGACTCGACGCCACCAAGGTCGCCGACCAACTAGGAAACACCTCACGCGTGCTACGCAAGGCGTATGTGCGCCGCTACCAGCCCCACGCCGACGTGACCGCACTCATCGGCGACAAGATCGGCCCCGCACTCGACGAAGTAGCCCGCCGCCGCTCCTGCTAGACCACCGCCCGGCGGGACGTTGCCTATATTCTTGACGACTAGATGGCAAACGACCGCAGGTCACGCAGTACCGTTGATGCCGTGACCTGCGGCCCACCCTTTAGTCAGCACATAGGTAACTCGCCGGGTACGCCCGAAACCGACCCCGCCCCCAACGCAGGACCTGCACAAAACACTTCCCCCTCCCAACCCGTATGGCCAAAAAACCCGGAGAGGCGGGTGGGCGTGCAGATCTTGGGGCCGGTGCGGCTCCTGATCGACGGCGTATCCGTACCCATCGGCGGCCCGAAGCCGCGGGCGCTGCTGGCCGCGCTGGCGGTGAATCGGCGGCGGGCGGTGTCGTCACAGGCGCTGGCCGACATCGTGTGGAACGAGGAGCCCCCGGACTCCTATCAGGCCAGCCTGCAGGTATTCGTCTCGAATATCCGCAAGACGCTGCGCACCTCGGGCGTGGACCCGGCCGCGGTGCTGCGCACCGAGTCCTCCGGATACCGGCTCGAGATCCCCGACGACGGCTGCGATCTGGGCCGCTTCGAGGCCGCCCGGCGCGCGGGCGCGGCCGCCGTCGAGGCCGGTGACCACGCGGGCGCGTCGCGCTGGTACGAGGCGGCGCTGGCGGAGTGGAGCGGCAAGGCCCTCGACGATCTGTCCGGCCTACAGTTCGCCGACACCTTCGCCACCGCCATGGGCGAGGAGCGACTGCTCGCCGCCTCGGCCCGCATCGATGCCGAAATCGCCTGCGGCCGAGCGTCTTCGGTGGTCGGCGAGCTGATCGCGATGACCACCGAGTTCCCGCTGCGGGAACCGCTGTGGGTGCAGCTGATCACCGCGCTGTATCTGTCGGGCCGCCAGGCCGACGCGCTGGAGGCGTGCCGCCGGGTGCGCACGGTGCTCGCCGACGAGCTCGGCATCGATCCCGGTCCGGCGCTGATCGAGTTGGAGAAGCGGGTGCTGCGGCAGGAGCCGCTCAACACCATGGAGATCGCACAGGCCGAGCGGATGGCCAAGGCGATGACCGAGACGGTGACCGAGGTGCCGCGCTCGGCCGCCGGCGGCCGGTTACGCACCGTCGACGGCCGGGTGCTGCCGATTCCCAAGGGCGGCTTGAAGATCGGTCGCATGACCGATAACGATCTGGTGCTCGACGATCCGAAGGTCAGCCGGTACCACGTGCACATCCTGCCGAGCCGGGCCGGGCTGATGATCAAGGACCTGCACTCGGCCAACGGCATCTATCTCGACGAGGAACCCATCGATAGCGGGGCCATGCTGGTGGACGGCGTCGTCATCCGCATCGGCGCGACGCTGCTGCGGTTCGAGGCCGACGCGTAACGGAATTGCCGACGGAATTCGTATCGTCCCAGGTAATCTCGGGCGCTGGGTGAGCGGTGCACCGAACACACGACGCGAGGGATACGACGATGGCCATGCGATTGCTGGCTGCCATGGGAACGGTGGTAGTGGGTGCAGGGGTGCTGGCGGGCGCGCAGCCGCCCGCTCAGGCCGAGCCCGCATCCGCCGCGGCGATTCCCGGAATCGGGCCGTGCGCGACCGATCCGGTGCCCACGCACAATTCGCTGGTGCCCAAGACGCTCGAGGTGCCGGTGCCGTATCCGGTGGTGACCCTGGATCCCGGTCCGGCCCCGGCCGCGAAACCCGTTCGCACGCGCATGCAGTTGCCGCCGAACCCGTGCACCGATCCCTGCCCGGATCTCACCGATGCCCCGCCCCCGCCGCCCGGGCTGCTGACCCGGCTCGGTCTGCCGGAGCTGCTGGTGAATCCCAAGCCGTTCTTCTTCGCGCTGCCGCCGGGACCGTCGCCGCAGACCGGTCCGCCGCCCCCGCCGACGGCGCATCCGTCGGTCGACGCGGCCCCGCAGACCGCCGAGCGGCCCGCCCCGCGCATCGGCGAGGTGCGCGAGGTGGGCAAGGTGACCGGCGCGAATTCGATCAACCGCACCGACAAGCGCTGGCAGGTGTACGGCACCGATCTGGGCATCATGTGGGAGAGCGCGCCCGGTGAGATCGCCATGGCCTTCGGCGACACCGTGGGCGTCGGCTTCCATCCGCCGGGCGGGATGGGTGGCGACTGGCGCAGTAATCTCCTGGCGTTCAGCAGCAATCGCGATCTGAGCAAGGGCGTCGTGTTCGATCGCATGGTCACCGACTCCCGCTGCCACGCCGCCGAGGTGCTGGCCAGCCGCAAGCTGGACAATATCGAGATCACCACGATCCCGACCTCCGGCTTCGCCATCGGCGACCGGCAGTACCTGAGCTACATGTCGATTCGCACCTGGAACAGCGTGCCGGGCACCTTCTACACCAACTACGGCGGCATCGCCTATTCCGACGACCACGGCCAGACCTGGACCAAGGACCCGTACGCGCACTGGGACAACATCTTCGGCCTGGCGAATTTCCAAGTGGCGGCGATGGTTCCGCAGGGCGACTACGTGTACATGTTCGGCACGCCCAATACCCGCCTCGGCTCGGTCGGCCTGGCGCGGGTGCCGAAGGCACAGGTGCTGAACACCTCGGCGTATCAGTACTGGCACGACGGAAACTGGACCCCGGTGGGCGGATCCGAGTCCGCCACACCGATCGTCGACGGCCCGGCGGGCGAGCTGTCGGTGCGCTACGACGCCGACCGCGGCGTCTGGCAGATGAGCTACCTGGACACCTCGAAGGCGGCTCTCGTTGTGCGCGAATCGGATTCGCCGCAGGGCGTGTGGTCGGACGGGGTGCCGACGGTATCGGCCTCGCAGTACCCGGAGCTGTACGGGGGGTTCATCCACCCGTGGTCGTCGGGGTCGGATCTGTATTTCACGATGAGCACGTGGAGCGATTACAACGTGTATTTGATGCACGCGCAGGTGGACGACTGAGGGCTCGACCCTTGATTCCGGCGTGCTTTTGGCCGGAATCCAATGGTGACCGTCTGGGGTGTGTGGATCCCGGCCAAAAGCACGCCGGGATCAAGGGAAAGGGGAAGGCACGCCGGGATCAAGGGGAAGAGGAAGGCACGCCGGGCTCGTGTCCCGCGCGATCCAGTCGGGAGGCGAGTCTTCGGCAGCGCTCGCGGAATTCGGTGGGCTGCTCGATCGTGAAGTCCGCGTCCAGGACGACGAGGTTCAGGATCAGCCACTCGAAGGAGTCGACCCAGGTGGTCAGGGTGCAGCGGTCGGGGGTTACGGCCTCGATGTCGCAGTCCTGGAATTTCAGGGCGTCGGCTACGCGGGCGGCGGGAGCGGCGACGGTGACGACGGCGCGGTGGCGGGGGGCGGTCAGTTCGCCGCGCAGGTAGGCGGCCGCGGAGTCGGCGGGAAGCGGGCGGGGGGCGAAAACGGTTCCGCCGACCGATGTTTCGGCGATTCGGTCGATGCGGAAGGTGCGCCAGTCGGCGCGGTCGCGGTCCCAGGCCAGCAGATACCAGCGCAGGTGCAGGTGCACCTGGCGGTACGGTTCCACGCGGCGGCGGGAGGTGCTGCCGTCGCGGGCGGTGTAGGTGAAGGCGACGTGCTGGTGCCGGGCGGCCGCGGCGGCGAGGGTGGCCAGGACCTCGGCGTCGATCGGCGGCGCGGCCTGGGTCGCGGCCTCGACGGTGGCGCGCAGGGCGGCGGTGCGCGAGCGCAGCCGGGCCGGGAGCAGCTGGTCGATCTTGCCGAAGGCGCGGTCGGCGGCGACGCCGATCTCGGCGGGCGCGGCCTCGGCGGGCGCGGCGGTCGAGGCGAGCAGGCTCAGGCCGACCACCGTCGCCACCGCCTCGTCGTCGTCGAAGACCAGCGGGGGCAGGGTCCGGCCCGCCGACAGCCGATAGAAGCCGCCGGGCCCGGGCTGGGTGGTGACCGGATAGCCGTACTCGCGCAGGCGTTCCACATCCCGGCGCACGGTGCGCGGGCTGGTCTCCAGCCGCGCCGCCAGCTCCGGGCCACCGAATCGGCGGCCGGTCTGCAGATAGGTCAGCAGTGCCAGCATCCGGCGGGTCACATCGGCCACGATCCACCTCCACCGTCCAGCATAGGAAAATTGCGGTCATGATCCGGCCACATCTGGCCCTAGCGTCGAGGCATGACCGATTCGCTCAGCGCCGTGCCCGCGATTCGCATCCGGGCCGCGCGGACCAACAATCTGCGCCATGTCGACATCGATGTGCCGCAGCGGCGGCTCGTGGTGTTCGTCGGGGTGTCGGGGTCGGGGAAGTCGTCGCTGGTGTTCGACACCATCGCCGCCGAGGCCGGGTATCAGGTGAACGAGACCTATCCGCCGTTCGTGCGCAATCGGCTGCCGCGCTGGAGCAGGCCCGAGGTGGACCTGATCGAGGGGCTGTCGCCGGTGGTGGTCATCGATCAGAAGCGGCTGGGCGGCAATGCCCGATCGACCGTCGGCACCATCACCGACGCGTATACCTTTCTGCGCCTGGTGTTCTCGCGGGTGGGCGAGCCGTATGTCGGTGATTCGAACCATTTCTCGTTCAACGATCCGGCCGGGATGTGCCCGACCTGCTCCGGGCTGGGCGAAACGCTGGTCCCCGATGTGGACGGCATCGTCGACCGGCGAAAGTCCCTGTCGCAGGGCGCGATCGCCATGCCCGGCTTCACCGGCGACAAGAAGTACTGGTACCGGCGATACGCCGAGCTGGAGCAGTTCGATCCGGACGTCCCGATCGCCGACTGGCCCGCCGACGCGCGCCACGCCCTGCTGTATCGCGGGGCGGCGGCCGCCCGGCTGGGCCTGCCCGCGGACTACGAGGGCGTCATCGACCTGTTCGAGCGCATCTACCTGCACACCGCCGACCACCTGTCCGATCGCAAACAGGCCGTGCTGCACCGCTTCACCCATGCCGCGCCGTGCCCGGACTGCCACGGCGAGCGGCTGAAACCCGAGGCGCGGGCGGCGCGGGTGCTGGGGCGCACCATCACCGAGATGAGCCGGATGGAGATCGGCGAACTGGCCGATCTGGTGCCCGGCATCCGGGAGCCCCGCATCGCGCCGGTGGTCGCCGCCCTGCACGACAAGCTCGCCGCGCTGACCGAGATCGGGCTCGGATACCTGTCGCTGGCCCGGCCGACCACCACGCTGTCGGGCGGTGAATCGCAGCGCATCAAGACGGTCCGGCACCTGGGCAGCAGCCTCGTCGAAATGCTGTACGTGTTCGACGAACCGACCGTCGGGCTGCACCCGCACGATGTGCGGTCCATGGTCGGGCTGTTGAAATCGCTGCGGGACAAGGGCAATACCGTGCTGGTGGTCGAGCACGACCCCGATGTCATGCGGGTCGCCGACCACATCGTCGAGGTGGGCCCGGCGGCGGGGGCCGCGGGCGGGCGGCTGGTGTTCCAGGGCGAATTCGGCGCGCTGCGGTCCGCGGACACGCCCACCGGCCGTGCCCTGCGCGCCCGGCGCGGCGCCCGGACCCCGCGGGTGCCGGGCGGAAAACTGCGGATAGACAACGCCACTCGCAACAATCTGCGCGGGCTCAGCGTCGACATTCCCACCGGCGTGCTGACCGTGCTGACCGGTGTGGCCGGTTCGGGCAAGTCGAGCCTGGCCGCCGAGTTGGTCGCCCAGCATCCGGCCACGGTGGTCGACCAGCGCGCGGTCTCCACCAATCGCCGCTCCAGCCTGCTCACCTACTCCGGTATCGCGCCCGCGATCCGAAAGGTGTTCGCGCAGCACAATGCCGTGCGCCCGGCGCTGTTCAGCGCCAACTCCGCCGGGGCCTGCCCCGCGTGCAAAGGCGCGGGCGTGATCTACACCGACCTCGCCTTCATGGAGGGCCAGGAGAGCGTGTGCGAGACCTGCGGCGGCCGCCGTTTCACCGCGGAGGTGCTCGCCTACACCGTGGACGGCCTGAGCATCGCCGATATCGACGACCTCACCGTCGACGAGGCCGTGCGCCGCCTGCCCGATCGATCCATCGCCCGCGCGCTGCGCCACCTGTCCGAGGTCGGCCTCGGCTACCTGCGCCTGGGCCAGTCGCTCACCACGCTGTCCGGCGGGGAGTGCCAGCGGCTGAAGATCGCGAAGGAGCTGTCCCGCACCGGGAGTCACACGCTGTATGTGCTGGACGAGCCCACGACGGGATTGCATCCCTCCGATATCGACACGCTGCTGCACGTGCTCGACACCCTGGTCGAGAAGGGCAATACGGTCGTGGTGATCGAGCACAACACGGACGTGATCCGCGCCGCGGACTGGATCGTCGACCTCGGCCCGGGGCCGGGCAGGCACGGGGGGCGGGTGCTGTGCGAGGGGACGCCGCGGCAGGTGGCGGCGTGCGCCGAGTCGGCCACGGCGGCGGCATTGCGGCCGGGGAGCCGACCTACCGCCCGCGCCGCGGGCGATGGTCGTCCTCGTGGACGATGACGAAGCCGCGGTAGTACTCGTCCTCGTCCTCGAGGTCGTCCAGCGACGGGTCGTGGGTGACCGGCGCCGGATCGGGTTCGAGGGGTGATCCGATCACGCCGTCGCGGGGGGACGCGTTCTCGTCGAATCGGACGGGGGTGGCGGCCATTTCGCTGGCGCGGGTGGCCTCGTCCACCATGGCGCGGGCCGCGGCCAATGCCCGCTCGTGCAGCGCCGCGATCAGCGCCGCCACCCGCTCCGCGGGCAGCCGCTGTCCGGTATCGGACAGATCGATGCCGTGGATCGCGCCGTCCGCGCCGACCTCGATCGTCACCGCCCCGGTGCGCGAACTCGCCGTGGCACGGTGCTGTTTCGTCGCCTCGGCACGAATCGGAGTGTCCGCCATGCGTGTTCCTCCCGTATCGTCACACGACCGGTGTTCTCGAGCCGCTCCTGTGGCAGAATCGCCCCATCCCGGTGCAAACCGTGGGTCAGAGCATAGCCCTCGTCGGCGTGCGTCACCGGCGAGGAGACCGCAGCAGGGGGTGCCGTGTGCATGAGCCCGACCAGCGCGAAACCGATTGCGGGCGGCCGGAAGTCGTCACGGGGGGTTGACGTGGCCGTCCTAGCCACAGGCATCGCGGGCGCGCTGCTCGTCGCTGGATGCGGCGGCGGCGCAGGCGGATCCCCGCGGCCCGCGACCTCCGCGGCACCACCGGTCGCGCCATCGCCGCAGGCCACCGGCTTCGATCCGTGCCGGGACATCCCCGAAACGGTGCTGCGCGCCGAGAATCTGGAGCAGAGCGGGCCGCAGGACGCCAGCGTCGGCGGTGTCACCTCGACCGGATGCGGATACGTCGACCGGCAGGGTGACGGCTATTTCGTCCGCGTCATGAAATCCAGCCTCACGCTGGACATGATCAAGGCGAGATACTCCGACTCCTACCGTGCGCAGAGCATCGCCGGACGCAGAACCGCCTATTACACACCGCATCCCGACCGAGCGGCGCAGAGCTGCGCACTCGGCCTCGAAATCGCCTCGGGCACCGTGCTGTTCGATCTCTCGAATCCGGAGACCGCCGCTCGGACCGCGAGTCGGAATGCCTGCGACCTGCTCGATCATTTCGTGCGGCAGGTCGTCGGGTCCATATCACCCAACGCTTGACCGATACGCGAAAGAAAAGGGGCCGAGGTGGCCGATGACGACGCGCAAGGGGTGTTCGGGCCCCTGGTCGACCAGGCCCGCAACGGCGGGGTGTCGCTGCGGGTCGATCCGGCGACGTTCGTGGCGCTGGACAGGGCACTGGTGCAGCGCAAGAAGGAGATCCGGCAGATTCAGATGATCATCCAGGACATTCACGACCAGGAAACCTGGAAGATCGGCGAGGGATCGCAGTATCTGACCTCCGCGAAAACCATGGTGCAGAGCTTTCGGGAAAAAGCGGCCAGCGGCGCGAACAATGCCGATGCCACGCTCGAGGAGCACTTCCGCGTCGCCGACGAACTGCAAACCCTGCTGCGCACTATTCGCGAACGCTACGAACAGACCGATGCCGATTTCGCGGCGAAGTTCCGGGCCGCGGAATCGGCGCACCGACCGGAAGGGGGAGGCGGGCGATGACCGATTACGATCCGCCCCGAATCGTCAACCCGGAGAACGTCGATGCGCTGACCCACCGACAGATACTCGATGCGTTCGCTCAGGTCGGGGACGGCGTCGGGCCGATCGTCGCCAACTGGGACCGGGCGCGCAACGACTGGCGCAATTCCACCGAGGCCCTGGTGCGCGCCATCCGCACCGCGGTGGACGGGCACTGGACCGGCGCGGCCGCCGACGCCGCCGCGAACGCCGTGCTCGACTACTGCGCGCACGCCGAGGGCCTGGCCGATCTGTTCGAGGGGACCGCCAAGGTGGTCACCAATACCGCGGCGGCCGCGGCGGAGACGAAAGCCTTTCTGCCGCCGGAGTTTCCGGTGACGGCCGACCAGAAGAAGGACCCGACCGGCTTCGACAGCCAGACCCGCGAGGCGGCCCGCGCGCAGGACGAGGCCCGCCAGATCATGCAGCAGCGGTACGTGATCCCGTTCCGCACCCAGGACACCCTCATCCCGACCTTCCCGCCCGCGCTGTCCCCGATCGTCGACCCGGTCGCCCCGCAGGTTCCGGGTGGCACCACGACACCGGGCGGCGGCACCGTCGCCGATTCCGACGGATCGGACACCGGGCCCGGGGATACGACAGATCAACGGCCGCAATCTGATACACCCGGTACCGATCACCACGGCGACTCGACGGCGGGCGACTCCACGAAGGACGACTCCGGCCGGAGCGATTCCAAGCAGGATGATTCGACCCGAACCGATTCCACGCAGCCAGCGTCCACATCGTCCGCGCCGACCGCATCCTCGCCGCCCGACCCGACGACCTCGCATGCCCCGGCGAGTACCACCCCCGCCGGGACCGACGACGGAAAGCCCAGCGCCCCAGCCACTCCGGAACCGGCCACGGCCCCGACGTCGGCAGGCGCCCCCTCGTATGTCGAGGCCACCCCCGCCGCCCCGCCGGAACGGCTCGGCGTGCCGAGCCATCTCGCGCCGCCGCCCGCCGCCGTACCGGCCGATCCCCCCGCACCGCAGAGCGGGCGGCCGGGCGAGATCCCCACCGGCGGTCCCGCCCGAAACCCGGCCCCGAGCATCGGCCCCGCGCCCGCCCCGGCCCCGAAGCCCTCGGTCTCGGTGCCCGCCACCTTCGCTCCCGCCGCCACCGCCGCCGCGGCGGCCGGGGCCGCGACCGGCAGCGCGGCACACCCGCACAACACCGCACCCCCGCCCCGGGTCCGCCGCGCGCGCCGCACGGACGACGAGGAGAAGCAGGACAAGAAGGTCGACCTGCGGCACGAGTCGCACACCACCGAGTTGCTCGGTAAGAGCAGATATGTGCCGCCCACGATTGGTGAATGAATGGCGTCCTGGTCGTTCGATGCAGAAGAGTTCGCGGCGCTGTGGTTCGGGCCCGCCAACGATCGAATGCTGTACCCGCTCGGCTATTTATCGCAGTTCAGCCACGTCAACGAGCGCGATCTGCACTGGGCGCGGGTGCGCTGCGAGTACTCCGAGCAGGGCCGCCTGAGCTGGGGCGAGGCCGATCTGCTGCGCCGCGCGTTCGCGGTGCTGACCGAGCCGGAGACCTGGGCGGAGGTGCACGGCGCGTGCGATGCCGCCGGACCGATCCGGGTCTGCGCCGCCCGCCACGACCGGCACGGCGTGCTCGCGGTGCAGTTCACCCGGCGGCCCCGCATCCACGTCACCATCACCACCGCCGACGCCCTGCCCGCGGCCCTGACCACGCTGCTCCCCCGCCGCCCGCCCGGCACCCGCCGCGCCGAGGCGTTCGTCGCCGCCGACCTGTATCCCGAACGGCAGCCGGTGATCCGCTACACCGGCGATTCCACGCCGCTCGAACGCTACCGCCGCCTGATCCGCCGCCCGGCCACCGGCGCGGGCGTGGTCACCGTCTTCCGCGGGCCCCGCCACCGCGGCACCCGCCCGCCCCGCAAGGTCGGCACCGTGCGCTGGTACGACATCGAATCCGACGGCCGCTACATGGAGACCGGGACCCGCACGCTCACGGTCCAGCCCGCCGACGCGGACGCGCTGCAATCGGTCTGTGCCCGCCTGCTCGATCACGCCCTCACCGAATATCGCGAATACATCGAGGAACTCGGCCAATTCGCGCACTGATCAGGTCGCCGGACGGTTGTCGTCGGGGCGGGTTGCTCGTATTGTCGTGCCAGGCAAGTAGTTCGACCATGAACCGCTGCGTATTTCGCCCGTTTTTGCGCTTCACCACATCGATCAGATGAGTCAGATGAGCAAGTCCGGGCGCCGGGGAGGTGTCCGGGGCCAAAGCGCTTGGAGGACATGATGGATGGTACTGCCGCTGCCGAGACGCCCGAGGGCCACCCGGTGTCCTACCGGTGGGAGGCGGTCCGGCTCGTGCCCGAGGGCGAGCGAACGGTGCTGGAGCGCGGGGAGGGCGTCTTCGGCGCCGCCGATCCGACGTGCGGGCGGGTGTGCTCCAACTATGTCGAGGTCGGGACGGCCGTCTTCGACGATGTCTGCGAGGGGCTGATCGCGGAGCATCACGCGGACGTGCTCGACGCGCGCATCGAGGAGCGCGCCGATCCGGAGCCGAAGGCGCGGCAGGTGCGGATGGTGGTCTTCGATCCCGAGGGCGCCGAGCGGATGACGGCGACCGCGCGGCTCAGCTTCCGCGAGGTCACCGGCAAGGACCTCGCGGACTACCGAAAACAGCTGGCGCTGTGGGAGAAACGGGAGAACGAGCGGCGCGCGCGGCGGCTGCGCGCGGTGGTCGCGGCGGGGCGGCCGCTCCCCGAGGGCGACGAGATGCCGCGGCTGGTCCCGGCCGACCCGCGACTACGCGGACTCATCTCCACCCTGCGGGTGGAGGCCGACACCGTGCGCGAGGAGATCTACGACCTCGACCACTGCCGCGAACAGCTCGCCCTCGCCGAGAACACGGTGGCGGCGGCGCGGCGGGCGGAGCAGACCGCGCGCGCCAACGGCGATCTCGCCGAGGCCGTGCACGCCCGGGCCTACATCGACCGCTGGACGCCGCGGATCGGCCGCTGGGCCAGCCTCCTCGAGCTGACCACCGAGGCGTACATGGACGCCGCCGCCGTCGACGACCTGGCCGACCGGCTCAGCCTGCAACCGCCGATCGACAACTGAAAACCGCTGCGCCCCAGCGCATTACCACGCCGTGGTCAGGTCGGCGTGCTGGCTCACCCAGGCGTGCATGGCGATACCCGCGGCCACCCCGGCATTGATGCTGCGCGTGGAGCCGAACTGCGCGATCGACACCGTCATCACCGCCGCCTCGCGCGCCCGCGCGGTGACGCCCGGCCCCTCCTGCCCGAACAGCAGCAGGCAATTGCGCGGCAGCCGAGCGGTTTCCAGGGGAACCGAACCCGGCACGTTGTCCACCGCGACCACCGTCAGCTCCTCGCGCCCGGCGAACTCCAGCAGCTCGTCCACATCGGCGTGATGGACGATGTGCTGATAGCGGTCGGTGACCATGGCGCCGCGCCGGTTCCAGCGGCGGCGGCCGACGATGTGCACCGCGGCCGCGGCGAACGCGTTGGCGGTGCGCACCACCGTGCCGATATTGGCGTCGTGCCCGAAGTTCTCGATCGCGACATGGAACGGGTGCCGGCGGCGGTCGATATCGGCCACGATCGCCTCCCGCGTCCAGTAGCGATAGGCGTCGACCACATTGCGGCGATCGCCGTGCGCCAGCAGCTCGGGGTCCAGCCGCGGATCCTCCGGCGGCGGCGTGCCGAACTCCTCGCGCCACGGCCCGACGCCGTGCGGATGCTCGCCCCACTCGGTGGGGCCGATGAGTTCGAGGGTGCTGCTCACGGCGTCATCGTAGCGGCGGCCGATAGGCTGGCCGGATGGTGTGGCTGGCCCCACCACGGATTCGGTGGGCCGCTCCCTCGCCGCGCACCACCGTCCCGACCACCATGGATGCTATGACCGAGACCTCCGCCGAGCAGACGATCGCCCTCGAGCGCCCCGCGCGATCGCCGTCGACCACCGCGCGCGTGACACTCGCGATCCTGCGGGCCCCCTTCGCGGCGCGGACCTGGAAGGACCTCGTCTACCTGATCGCGGCCCTGCCGCTGGGCTGCCTCGTGTGCGCGTACCTTTTCTTCGCCTACGGCGCCGGAGTGTTCACCTCGGTCGTCGTGCTCGGTATCCCGCTGCTGGCCACGGTGCTGCTGAGCGGCCGGGTGTGGGGGCAGATCTACCGCGCGCTGGGCCGGGCCCTGCTCGATCTGTCGATCGAGGAGCCGCGGCCCCTGGAGCCGGAGCCGGGCCTGCTCGGCTGGCTGCGCGGGGTGTTCACCGACGGCGTCGCCTACCGGGTGCTGCTGTTCCTGATCCTCGAGGCCGTGCTCGGCGTGGGCGTGGGCTATCTGGTGCTGACGGGCTTCGGGATCGCGGCGTTCACCGCCCTCTCCCCGATCGTCTGGGCGGTGTTCCATCCGACGAACGTGGATTCCCAAGGGCGCGAACGGCATTCGATGCTGCAATTCGGCGACTACTACTTCGACACCTGGCCGCGGATGCTGCTGCTCGGCCTGGTCGGCGTGCTCGTCTTCTACCTCGTGGTGCCCTGGCTGATTCGCGGCACGGCCTGGGCGCACCGGCTGCTGATGCTGGTCCTGCTCGCGCCGACCGCCCGCGAGCGCCGGATGGCCGAACTGCGCGAGGGCCGCCGGGTCGCCGTCGCGGACTCCACCGCGACGCTGCGCCGCCTCGAACGCGATCTGCACGACGGCACCCAGGCCCGGCTGGTCACCATCGCCATGACGCTGGGCCGGGCCGAGGACCGGATGGCCACCGGCGCCGACCCCACCCAGCTGATCGCCGACGCCCGGGCCAGCTCCAAGGAGGCCATTACCGAGCTGCGCGAACTGGTGCGCGGCATCCATCCGCCCGCGCTCGAGCTGGGCCTGGAACCGGCGCTGGAGACGCTGGCGGCGCGCTGCGCGGTGCCGGTGGAGCTGCGGGTGCGGCTGCCGCGGCGGCCCGTCCCGGCCATCGAGGCCATCGCCTACTTCTCCGCCGCCGAACTGCTCACCAATGTGGTGAAACACTCCGGCGCCGACCGGGTCTGGGTCGCGGTGCTGCCGTCCGGCTCGGACGGCCTGGTGCTGACGGTCCGCGACAACGGGCACGGCGGCGCGCGGCAACCGACGCTGCCGACCGGGGAGGCGGTGGTCGGCGGCGGGCTGTCGGGCCTGGCCGCCCGCGCCCGGTCGGTCGACGGCACGCTCACCGTGGACAGCCCGCCCGGCGGGCCGACCGTCGTCACCCTCACCCTGCCGATCGGAGGACCACAATGACCACCGCCGACCCCACCCTGCGCGTGGTGATCGCCGAGGACAGCGCGATCCTGCGGAACGGGCTGGCCGGACTGCTCGCCGACCGCGGCCACGAGGTCGTCGAGATGGTCGGCGACGCCGTCCGGCTGAGCGAGGTGGTGGCCGAGCACCGGCCCGATGTGGCGGTGGTGGACGTGCGCATGCCGCCGACGTTCACCGACGAGGGCCTGCTGGCCGCGATCGAACTGCGGCGCAAGTTCCCCGACACCGGCGTGCTGGTGTTCTCTCAGTGGGTCGAAACCCGGTATGCCACCGAGCTTCTCGCCTCCGGCGCGAGCGGGGTCGGCTATCTGCTCAAGGACCGGGTGGCCGATGTGCGCGAATTCGTCGACGCCCTGGCGCGGGTCGCCACCGGCGGTACCGCCCTGGACCCGGAGGTGGTGAGCCAGCTGATGGGTGCGACCCGGCAGCAGGACTCGCTGGCGCGGCTGACCCCGCGCGAGCGCGAGGTACTGGAACTCATGGCGCAGGGGCTGTCGAACGGGGCCATCGCGCAGTCGCTCACCGTCACCGAGCGGGCGGTGGAGAAGCACATCGGCAATATCTTCCTGAAGCTGGACCTGCCGCCGTCGGACACCCACCACCGCCGGGTGCTGGCGGTGCTGCGGCTGAAGGGGTAACCCGCCGCGCGACCGGGAACCGCCGCCACGAGGGGCGTCCGGGGCCTATCCTGGAATCCCATCGGCGGTGGTGGAGGTCGTCTTGGACCACACACGCATTGTTCGCACCGTGCTCGGCGTGACCGTCGGGTACCTGGTCGCCCTCGGGTTCTGGCTCGGCTGGGTGGTCCGACATACCCCGCCGGGAACCATCGCGTTCCAGATCGTGGCCCTGGTCGGCATGTTCGGTTCCTGCGTCGGGCTGGGCATGCTGCTGTCGCAGCGACCCTCGCGCGCCGACCGCCGCCTGCTCCGGCACGGCCTGGAGGGCTGGGCCACCATCGAGGGCGTCCACCGGCTGGAACGAACCGACCATCACACGGAACTGACCGAGATCGACCTGGAGCTGACCATTCCCGGTTCCGAAACCTACCACGGCACAATAGTTTTCGACGTGGAGCCGGTAGATCAGCCGAAAATAGCGGTGGGGGAGACCATTTCGATTCGCGTCGATCCTGCCGATCGGGACAGGATCATTCTGTGCCTGTAACCGGGTCGGTCAGAAGATATTGTGCCGCAGCGTAAGTCGAGAGAATTACGCCCTCGGTGATCCTGCGGGAGCGCTCGCCGCGGGCGAACAGGCGGCGCAACACGACGAGGCCGTCGGACACGGTGAACAGTAGCGCCCCGAGGCCGAGGCGGCTGCGGGCAGATTTTCCCGGAACATTTACCCCGGCAACGGTTTTCGCGTCGGGAGCCAGGGCGGGATCGGAGGCGAGTACCGCGGCGGAGCCGAGGGTCGCGCCGTAGGCCGTCAGCGGGACGGCGAGATTCGGTGCGCGCCAACGCAGTAGCGCACCGGCACCGGCCCAGGCGAGCAGTCGCGGCCCGGCCACCGCGGCCCGCGGGCGCGCACCCCGCCGCCACCACAGCGCCGCGTAACCCGCCTGCATGATCGCGAAAGACGAAGCGCCCGCGACCAATCGACGGTCGTCGTCCGGATCGATGAGCAGCACGTCGCCGAGCGTGGCCGCGCCCAGCGAGCCGAGCAGCAGGGCGCGGTCGGCGGGCGCGAGATCGCCGCCGTGCAGCGCGTCGGCGGCCAGCAGCGGCATGAGCAGCGGCTTGGCGGCCCACTGCCAGCGGTCCCGGCCGGTCACCGCGCCGAAGACGGTCACCGCCGCGGCCGCGGCGTACGCCGCGCGAAAAGGCCGGGCCACGACCGGATCAGAAGCTGGGCTCGACCGGAGCCGGCGGCAGCGTGACCACCTGTCCGGCGTAGCTGAGCCCCGCGCCGAAGCCGAGCACCAGCGCCAGCTGACCGCCCTTGGCCTTGCCGCTCACCAGCATCTCCTCGATGGCCAGCGGAATCGATGCGGCCGAGGTGTTTCCGGTGTTCTCGATGTCGCCCGCCATCGGGATCTCCTCGGCCAGGCCGAGGTTCTTCTTCATCAGCTCGTTGATGCGGGCATTGGCCTGGTGCGGCACGAACACCTCGATGTCGTCCTTGGCCACGCCGGAGACCTCGAGGGCGGTCGACAGCGCTCGCGGCAGGGTGACCGCGGCCCAGCGGAACACCCGCTGGCCCTCCATGCGCAGCGACATCCGGCCGATCGGCGTCACCGCGGGATCGGTGCCCTGCATGGCCTGCGCCTTGTTCATGAACTCCAGGAAATCGACGTCCTGCGAGATGGCCTCGGCGTTCTCGCCGTCGCTGCCCCACACCGTGGGCGAGATGCCGTTCTCCTCGCTGGGCCCGACCACGACCGCGCCCGCGCCGTCACCGAAGATCATCGCGGTGCCGCGGTCGGTCGGGTCGAGGCCGACGGTCATCGTCTCGGCGCCGATCACCAGCACGTACTCGGCGGAACCGGCCCGGATCAGATCGGCCGCCACGCCCAGCGCGTAGCCGAAACCACCGCACCCGGAGGTCAGATCGAAGGCCGGAATGCCGTTGATGCCCAGGTCGAAAGCGACGCTCGGGGCGCCGTGCGGGGTGAGCTTCAACCAGCTCGACGTGGCCAGAATCACGGTGCCGATCAGGGCGCGATCGACCCCGCTGTTGACGATCGCGCGCTCTCCGGCGGCCGCGGCGATGGACCGTAACGTCTCATCGCCGCTGATCCAGCGGCGGTTGCGAATACCGGTGCGTTCGTAGATCCACTCGGGCGTGGAGTCCAGAACCTCGCACACCTCGTCGTTGCTGACGATGCGTTTCGGCCGGTAGGCACCGATACCGAGCATCGCAACATTCTCGCGACCCTTGTTGACTGCAATGCTCACCACTGGTGACTCACACGACCCTTCACCGCTGAACGGACATCTGACCACGTCAAGGCTAACTCAGGAGTAATGGTCAGCCCAGCGCCAGATCCTTCAGACTCAGAATGGACCGGTACTCCAGCCCTTCGGCGGCGATCACCTGGTCGGCGCCGGTTTCCCGGTCGACGACGGTGGCCACGCCCACCACGGTGGCGCCGGCGTCGCGCAGCGCCCGCACGGCCGTCAGCGGTGAGTTTCCGGTGGTCGTGGTGTCTTCCACCACAAGCACCCGCTTGCCCGCGACCTCCGGGCCCTCGATCTGGCGCTGCATGCCATGGGTTTTGGCGGCCTTGCGCACCACGAAGGCGTCCAGGGGGCGGCCGGGGGCATGCAGCATCGCCAGAGCAACCGGGTCGGCGCCCATCGTGAGGCCGCCGACGGCGTCGAACTGCCAGTCGGAGACCAGTTCCCGCAGCAGCTTGCCGATCAGCGGCGCGGCCTGCTGCTGCAGGGTGGCGCGGCGCAGGTCGACGTAGTAGTCGGCTTCCTTGCCCGACGACAGCGTCACCCGGCCGTGTACGACGGCGAGCTCGCGCACGAGCTCGGCCAATCTATCCCGGTCGGCGGTCGATTCGATCATGGTCGTGTCTATGTCCTTCCGCGTGCGTTGAACAGGCGTCGATTCAGCCGGGCCAGCGTCGACCGCGGGAACACTCCGGCGACCGACGTGAGCACCTTGTACTGCACACCGGGCACACTGATCACCCGGTCCTTCTCCAGATCACGCAGTGAACCGGCCACCACCTGGTCGACGGTGAGCCACATCGGTTTCGGCAGCGACGAGGTCGCGATACCGGCTCGCTGGTGGAACTCGGTGTGGACGAATCCGGGACACAGGGCCTGAATTCTGACGCCCGTCCCGGCCAGCCCGCCCGCCAGTCCTTCGCACAAGGATACGACGTAGGACTTCGACGCCGAGTACGTCGATCCGCGTCCGGGGACCAGCCCGGCCACGCTGGCCACGTTGACGATCGACCCCTTGGCCGCGGCGATCATCGACGGCAGCGCCGCCCGGGTCAGGTGCAGCACGGCGGTGACGTTGACGTCCAGCTGGCGCTGCAGATCCGCCGGGTCGACGGTCCACAGCTCGCCCGAGAGCCCGATTCCGGCATTGTTGACCAGGAATTCGACGCCCTCGGCCAGCCGGGCCGCGACCCTGTCCCGGTCGGCGGCCACGGCGAGATCGGCGGGCAGCGGCTCCGATCGAGTACCGAAGCGGCGCTGCATTTCCTCGGAGAAGCCGTGGAGCCGCTCCTCGTCGCGGGCCACCAGCACCAGGTCGTAGCCGAGGGAGGCGAGCCGCTCCGCATAGCCGTGGCCGATGCCGGAGGTGGGCCCGGTCACCAGGGCGACGGGGCGGGTGGCGCCGGGTAGGCGCGGACTCGAGGGGGATTCGGTCATGGGGTCATCAACCGCCTAACACTCGACGAGCTGGGTTCGAACGCGAATATCGCCGCGCGGTCGGCGGCGATACGGACGGCACGGTCCGAGACGGCCTCGGAGTGTCGCAGGCGGCCCCGCGAGGGGGCGGTCACCGGGGTGCGGGGCCCTGATACGGGCGGAACCCGGGGTGGAACGGGCCGCCCGGGCGTTCGGGCTCGTCCCGGTCGTGGTCGCGGCGCTCCGGCCACTCGTCTTCGACGAACTCCTCGTCGAAGGCGCGGGATTCGTCGGGCTCGTCCTCGGGTAATTCCTCGGCGGGCGGCCAGTTGCGGCGGACGCGACTGCGCGGATCGGGCACCACGGCCAGGGCCGGGCGGCGCGGGGGTTCGGGATCCGATTCGC
Source organism: Nocardia terpenica (assembly GCF_013186535.1). Lineage (NCBI taxonomy): Bacteria > Bacillati > Actinomycetota > Actinomycetes > Mycobacteriales > Nocardiaceae > Nocardia > Nocardia terpenica. Next base: position 1,969,830 of record NZ_JABMCZ010000002.1, on the reverse strand, counting down.
CCGCAATGTCTTTCACCAGCGGGGCGTAGTCCTCGGGATCGTCCGCGGGCGGTTCCGGGAAGCGCGATTCGGGAGCGGGCGGCTGTTCGGCCTGCGGGTCTTCGTGGTGCGGTGGCTCGGAGAACGGGGCGTGCTCGGCGGCGGGGGCCACGATCGGGTGGGGGTGCTCGGGCCCGGTGTTCTCGTTCTCGGGGTCCGGGCGGTTGCGCGGGCGGGGGCGGCCCGGATCGTGTCCCTCGTCGGGTCGGCCGCCGCGGTCACCGGCCACCGGGGGTAGCACGTGTAGCAGGCCGGACAGCCGCAGCACGGCGTCGATGGCGGCCTCCCACTCGCGCGAGGAGGTGCCGACGGGCAGCATGCCCAGCGTCCAGTTGCCCTCGCTCCACAGCTGCTGCACGGAGTCGGGCAGGGTCTCGATGAAGGCCACCATGCGCTGGTCGACGGCGTGCCGGGCGATGTCCGGGTTGGTCGCGAAGACCACGCGGTCGCCGATGGCGCCGAGCAGTTCCAGGTCGTGGTCCTTGGGCGGGGTGGCGGTCTTGAGCCGCAGGTCGATATCGATGTCGGAGCCGATCTGGCGGCGCACGGCGACCAGCGTCGCGGCGTCCTCCAGGTCGAAGAGCACGAACTTCTCGCCCCTGCGGTTGCCGGAGACCACGTCGACCGCGGACAGGTACCCGAGTTTGGCCATCGCGCCGCGGCGCCACGTCGACGCCAGCGCCGGCTCGACCGAAACATAGGTGTAGCCCTGGGATTTCGCCCAGACCTGACGCACGTGACCGGTCCGCTGGCGCTGGAGCCGATCGAAATACAGCAGCACGATCGCACCCACCAGTGCGATCGCCGCGAGCCCGAACCACATTGCCGTCATCGCTTCGGAGTCTAGTAGCTCCGTTGTCCGACGCCTCCTTCGTCGGCGCGTGTTCGTGGGACCGGCGACTCGTGTCGGGACTTCAACGCGGCGGCGGGAGCGTGGTACTGATGATGATCTTGGCGAGGATCGACTTGTCCTGCTGTTTATCGCCCTGGACGACGACCATGTCGCCGACGTGCAGATCCGCGACCTTGCCCGCGCCGCTGGTGACGATCTGGGTCTTGTCGTCGGTGTGCACGGTGACGGTGGAGCCCAGCAGGGAGTCGATGGTCAGGGTCGAGCCGTCGTTGGCGGTGATGGTGCCCATGGTCGCGCCGAGGTTGTCCATATCGCCCAGGCCGGGCAGCGGCGGGAGGTTGGGCTGCGGGCCGTTCGACGGGCGCTGCGGCGGGATCACCGGGACCTGGCTCGGGACCGGGCGGTAGCCGTTGCCGTCGGCGGACGACGTCGACGACGAATTGTGCCCGGCCAGAACCAGTCCCGCGACCACGCCGCCCAGCACGACCAGCGCGAAGACGCCCGCCGTGAGGGCGATCCACAGGCCGGTGCGCCGCCGCGGCGGCGGCTCGACCGGCAGCCCGGTCGGCCCGATCGGCCCCTGCGGGCCACCGGGACCGTAGGCCGGGCCGCCCATCGGCGCGGCGCCGGGCCGCCACTGGTCGTAACCGTCCGCGGGCTCGTACACGCCGTACTGGCTCTCGTACGGCGGCAGCTCCCGGGTCGGATTCGGCCCGGGTGGCTGATCGAAATAGTTGTACGGCACCCCGACCCGCTCGGTCGGCGCATCGGCCGAATCCGGTCGCTGCGCCCACGGGTCGTTGGGATTCGTCATGCGAACCAGGGTAGGTGCAGATGGGGATGTATGTCCGGACCTCAGCGACCGACGATCAACCCGTCACCGTCCGGCGACACGTTGACCTTGACCAGATCCCCGTCGGTCACCTCGCCCGCCAGCAGTTCCTTGGCCAGCGAATCGCCGATGGCCTGCTGGATGAGGCGGCGCAGCGGACGGGCGCCGTAGACCGGGTCGTAACCCCGCACGGCCAGCCAGAACCGGGCCGAATCGCTGACGTCCAGCTTCAGGCGACGCTGCGACAGCCGCTTCTGCAGCTGGTTCAGCTGGATGTCGACGATGTCCTCGAGCTGTTCCTCGTTGAGCGCGTGGAACATCACCACGTCGTCGAGGCGGTTGAGGAACTCCGGCTTGAACGCCCCGCGCACGGCATTCATGATCTGGTCCCTGTCGCCACCCGCGCCCAGGTTCGAGGTCAGGATGAGGATCGTGTTGCGGAAGTCGACCGTGCGGCCCTGGCCGTCGGTCAACCGGCCCTCGTCGAGCACCTGCAGCAGAATGTCGAACACGTCGGGGTGGGCCTTCTCGATCTCGTCGAACAGCACCACCGTGTACGGCCGCCGCCGCACCGCCTCGGTCAGCTGACCGCCCTGGTCGTAGCCGACGTATCCGGGCGGGGCGCCCACGAGCCGGGCCACCGAGTGCTTCTCGGAGTACTCGCTCATGTCGATGCGGATCATGGCGCGCTCGTCGTCGAACAGGAAGTCCGCCAACGCCTTCGCCAGCTCTGTCTTACCGACGCCGGTCGGGCCGACGAACATGAACGAGCCGGTGGGCCGGTTCGGATCGGCGACCCCGGCACGCGCCCGGCGCACCGCGTCGGACACCGCCTGCACGGCTTCCTTCTGCCCGACCACGCGCTTGCCGAGTTCGTCCTCCATGCGCAGCAGCTTCTGGGTCTCGCCCTCGAGCATGCGGCCGACGGGGATACCGGTCCACGCCGACACCACCTCGGCGATATCGTTCGGGCCGACCTCCTCCTGCAGCATGACCTCGCCATCGGCGGCGGTCCCGGCCTTGCGCTCGGCCTCGGCCAGCTGCTTCTCCAGCTGCGGGATGCGGCCGTAGCGCAGCTCGGCGGCCTTGCCCAGGTCGCCGTCGCGCTCGGCGCGCTCGGACTCGCCCTTGAGCGCCTCGAGCTGCTCCTTGACCACGCGCACGGCGTCGATGGCCTGCTTCTCGTTCTGCCAGCGGGCCATCAGCTGGTTCAGCTTCTCGCGGTCGTCGGCCAGTTCCTGGCGCAGCTTCTCCAGCCGCTGCTTGGACGCCTCGTCGGTCTCCTTCGCCAGCGCCATCTCCTCGATCTCGAGGCGGCGCACCGCGCGCTCGACCTCGTCGATCTCCACGGGCCGCGAGTCGATCTCCATGCGCAGCCGCGACGCCGACTCGTCGACCAGGTCGATCGCCTTGTCCGGCAGGAACCGGGAGGTGATGTAGCGGTCGGACAGCGTGGCCGCGGCGACGAGGGCGGAGTCGGTGATGCGCACGCCGTGGTGCACCTCGTAGCGCTCCTTGAGGCCGCGCAGGATGCCGATGGTGTCCTCCACCGACGGCTCGCCGACCAGCACCTGCTGGAACCGGCGCTCCAGGGCCGGGTCCTTCTCGATGTGCTGGCGGTACTCGTCGAGCGTGGTCGCGCCGACCAGGCGTAGCTCGCCGCGGGCCAGCATCGGCTTGATCATGTTGCCCGCGTCCATGGCCGACTCGCCGGTCGCGCCCGCGCCCACGATGGTGTGCAGCTCGTCGATGAACGTGATGATCTGCCCGGCGCTGGTCTTGATCTCCTCCAGCACCGCCTTGAGCCGCTCCTCGAACTCGCCGCGGTACTTGGCGCCCGCGACCATGGCGCCCAGGTCCAGCGACACCAGTCGCTTGCCGCGCAACGACTCCGGCACGTCACCGGCCACGATGCGCTGGGCCAGGCCCTCGACGATGGCGGTCTTGCCGACGCCGGGCTCGCCGATCAGCACCGGGTTGTTCTTGGTGCGGCGGCTCAGCACCTGCACCACCCGGCGAATCTCGGTGTCGCGGCCGATGACCGGGTCCAGCTTGCCCTCGCGGGCGGCGGCGGTGAGGTCGGTGGAGTACTTCTCCAGCGCCTGGTAGCTGCCCTCCGGGTCGGGGCCGGTGACCCGGGCGTTGCCGCGCACGGTGGTGAACGCCTCGCGCAGCGCGTCGGCGGTGGCGCCGTACTTCAGCAGCAGCTGCGAGACATCGGAATCCCCGGCGGCCAGGCCGACCATCAGATGCTCGGTGGAGACGTACTCGTCGCCGAGTTCGGTGGCCAGCTTCTGCGCCGCGGTGATCGCGGCGAGGGCCTCGCGGCCCAGCTGCGGGGTGGTGGTGGCACCGGTCGCCCGGGGAAGCCGGTCGACGATGTCCTGGGCCTCGCGCCGAACCGTTGCCGGGTCGACCGCGGCAGCCTTCAGCAGGGGGGCGGCGATGCCGTCGGTCTGATCCAGCAGCGCCACCAGCAGGTGCGCCGGACGGATCTCCGGGTTACCCGCGGCCGAGGCCGCCTGCAGGGCGGCCGTCAGCGCCGCCTGAGTCTTGGTGGTGGGGTTGAACGAGTCCACTGTCACCTTCCTACTAGTTGTCGTTTCACGACGTTCAACGCCGTAGGAGTTGAGTCTGTTCCACTCAAGTCTGACAGATTTCGCGGCCCGATTCGAGACCGAGCCAACACACCTGCGTCACCACCGCTCAACTTTACGCGCCGCCAACCCGACCGATTGGCCTGAATTGCATAACTATTCGGCTCCGCCCGCCTACGATGACTCGGACCACTCGTCATTGCCCCACCCACGCTGACCTCGGACGACCCCGAACCGAACGGAGCGGCATGCACGCGATGGTGGTACGCGAATTCGGCGGTATCCCCGAATCGGCCGAGATGCCGGTCCCCGAGGCCGGCACCGGCCGCATCCAGATCCGGCTCGCGGCCGCGGGCGCGAATCCGGTCGATCGCAAGATCATCGACGGCATGCTGAAAGATCATCTCCCGCACGACTTTCCGATGATCCCCGGCGTCGACGGCGCGGGCACGGTCTCGGCGGTGGGTGCGGGCGTGCGGGCCTTCGCGGTCGGCGATCGGGTGGTGGGCCGCTTCCTGACCGCTCCGGTCGGTCACGGCACCTTCGCCGACTACATCGCCGCGCCCGCCAACGGCACCATCGCGCACATCCCGGACGAGCTCACCACCGTCCAGGCCGCGGCCCTGCCGACCGCCGGGCTGACCGCGCTGGACCTGGGCGACACCGCCGAGCTCGCCGCCGGGCAGACGGTGCTGATCGTCGGCGCGGCCGGGGGCGTGGGCTCGTTCCTGGTGCAGCTGGCCGCCACCGCCGGGACCCGGGTGATCGCGACCGCCCGCCCCGACGACACCGACCGGATGCTGCGCCTGGGCGCGGACGAGGTGATCGACTACACCGCGGGCCCGCTCGGCGACGCGGTCGCGCGCGCCCATCCGGACGGTGTCGATGTGCTGTTCGATCTGGTCTCCTCGCCCGAGGCGCTCACCGATCTGCTGCGCCTGGTGCGGCCCGGCGGCCGGGTGCACAGCGTGCTCGGCGCGGTCGACGAGGCCGGGCTGCGCGCCCGCGGCCTGTCCGGCGGCAATATCGAATCCACCGGCGGCGCACCGCAATTGCGCCGCCTGCTGAGCCAGGCCGCCGAGGGCGAGCTGGTGATCCCGATCGCCGCCACCCGCCCGCTCACCGACGCCGCGCAGGTGCTCGGCGCCCCGGGGGCGCGCGGCAAAACGGTCCTACTGGTCTGATCCGAGCGGGTCCGTGCGGAACCCTCCGGGCCGCCCGCACGTTTCACCGACGATCACCGTGGGTAGTGTGATCCGCCCATAACCATGCGACCACGGTTTTTTCAGGGATACTTGACCGCGAAGGGCCGCCGGTACGCGGCGGGTCCCCGAAACGAATTACGCAGAAAGGGAGCTCGACGTCGTGGATGCGCGTTCGGCAGCGCTGGTCCGCGCCAACTTCCGGTCGATCATCGAGGCGCCGAACGGGCCCGAACGGCTGATAAGCGCGTTCTACGGTCACCTGTTCGCCGAGAATCCCCGGCTGCGTGAACTGTTCCCGCCCGCCATGGATATGCAGCCCAAGCGGGTGGTCACCGCCATCGGGTTCGTGCTCGACCACCTGGAGCACTGGGATCGCGCCCAGCGCTTCCTGGAGCAGTTGGCGCGCGACCATCGCAAATACGGTGTGGCGGCGGCCCATTACGACATCGCGGGCCGCGCCCTGCTCGCGGCGTTCCGCACCTATCACGGGTCGCCCGGGCTGGAGGACATCTGGACGCGCGAGCTGGAGGAGGGCTGGCGCGACATCAGCATCCTCATCTCCGCGTCGATGGCGATCGGCGCCAATTCCGACAAATCGCAACCGTATTGGGAGGCGACGGTGGTCGGCCACCGCCGCGTGCTCGACGACCTGGCCATCGTGCGGTTGCAGTCCGAGAGCCCGATCCCCTATCAGGCCGGACAGTACGTACCGGTGTCGATTCCGCAGCGGCCCAAGATGTGGCGCTACCTGTCGCCCGCGATCCCGACCAATCCCTACGGCGAGATCGAGTTCCACGTCCGCAAGGTCCGCACCGGCTGGGTGAGCCCGGCCATCGTGAACGAGACCCAGGTCGGCGACACCTGGCAGATCGCCGGGCCGCTGGGCGGCCTGCACGTGGACCCGCACCTGGGCCGCGACGTGCTGATGATCGGGTCCGGCACCGGCGTGGCGCCGCTGCGCGCGCAGCTGATCGAGATGGGGCGGCGCGGCATGAATCCGCGGGTGCACTTCTTCATCGGCGGCCGCTACCCCTGCGACCTGTACGACGTGGAGAACATGTGGCAGCTGTCGCTGAGCAATCCCTGGCTGACCGTGGTTCCGGTGTGCGAGAACGAGTCCAACCCGTGGTGGCATCCGTATCCCCCCGCCGATCCGCCGTTCGGCATGCACCGCCGGCTCATCGGTAATCTGGGCGCGGTGGTGGCCAGCTTCGGCGCCTGGGCGGACCGGCAGATCCAGATCGCCGGGTCGGCTCGCATGATCGCCGACACCAAGCGCGCGCTGCTGGCGGTCGGCACGCCGGACGCGGTGATCAGCACCGATCCGGTCTAGTTCACCGTCGCCTCGGCGTGCACCACTTGTTGTCCCGGCGTACTGGGCCATCGTCATCCCGGCGTACTGGGCCATCGTCATCCCGGCGTACTGGGCCATCGTCATCCCGGCGTGCTTTTGGCCGGGATCTCCCGTAGATTCCGGCCAAGGGCGCGTCGGAACGACGGTGTGAGTGATAGGGGATACCAGTGGCCCTCGGACCGGACGAGACCGGCGAGATACAGCTCGACACCCAGGAGTGGAGCTCGACCGTGGTGGGACACCACCGGTTGCGCCACGACCTGGCGGTGATCCGGCTGATCGGGGAGTTCGTGCCGTTCGCCGCGGGACAGTCGCTGGAAGTGCAGGTGCCGCAGCATCCGGGATTGCGCCGGCGGCTGTCGCCCGCGCTGCCGCCCTCGCTGGACGGCAAGCTGGAGTTCCACGTGCGGACCGTGCCGGGCGGCTGGTGCAGCGGCTCGATCGTCGCCGACACCCGCCAGGGCGACGAGTGGCTGGTGGGCGCGCCCGCGGGCTGGATGAGCGTCGACGAGAACGCCGCCGATGTCGTGATGATCGCGGGCGGAACGGGTTTGGCGCCCATGTGCGCGCTGCTGCACGACCTGTCGCGCCGCCCGGTGCCGCCGCGCACCCACCTGTTCATCGGCGGCCGCTCCCCGCGCGACCTCTACGCCTCCGACATGCTGTACCTGCTGGCCGAGAAGTTCCCGTGGCTCACCGTGATCCCGGTGGTGGAGAGCCCGGAGGACCCGAACTGGGTCGACGAGTGGTACGAGCGCTCCCGCGTCGACATCGGCTTCGACGTGAACGAGATGCTGGAGGGCACCCTCGCCGACGTGGTCGGCGACATGGGCCCACTGCTGAACCATCAGGTCCTGGTGTGCGGCTCGCCGGGCATGACACGAGCCACGGTGGACCGATTGATCCAGACCGGGACCCCGGCCGAAGCCATTCGGTACGAGGGGGTTTGATCCCGGCCAAAAGCATGCCGGGATGACGAGGGCCACGCACGCCATTCCGGGCAGGGGCCACGCATGCCATTCCGGGCAGCGGCCACGCACGCCATTCCGGGCAGCGGCCACGCACGCCATTCCGGACAGCGGCCACGCACGCCATTCCGGACAGCGGCCACGCACGCCATTCCGGACAGCGGCCACGCACGCCATTCCGGACAGCGGCCACGCACGCCATTCCGGGCAGCGGCCACGCACGTCATTCCGGCGTGCTTTTGGCCGGAATCGCCTAGAACAGTGGGTCGTGGCGGATGTTGTGGGTGGTCAGGCCCGCGGACATGAGGCGGAACTTGGTGGTTTGGACCATGGAGGGGGGGCCGACGATCTGGACGTCGTGGTCGGTCCAGGGGCCGTATCCGGCGACCACCTTGCCGATCTGGCCGGTGCGGCGCGGCTCCAGGCCCGGCCATTCCGGGTCCGGGTCGCCGGAATCGTAGTTCCACCAAGGGTTTTCGTCGCTCTCGGTGACGGGGACGACGGTGAGCCAGCGGTTGGCGGTGGCCAGGTTGCTGAGCGTCTCCAGGTCGTAGAGGTCGCACGGGTGGTGGCCGCTCACGAACAGGTGCACCTTCGGGTTCGAGCGGCGCCGGGTCATGGCCAGCAGTTGCGCGCGCAGCGGGGCGATTCCGGTGCCGCAGCCGATCATCAGCAGCTTGCGCCGGGTGTTGCGGGGGACGCCGAGCCCGCCGAGCGGCGAGCCCAGCAGCCACCGGTCACCCACCGCGGTGCGCCCGACCATGGCCGGGCTGACCCAGCCGCCGCTGACGCCGCGGATGTGAAATTCGATCTCCCCGTTGGCATTCGCGGGGATGGCCGGGGACAGGTAGCGCCACATCCGGGGCCGGGCGGGGATCTGCACGCTCACGTACTGCCCCGCCGCGTACGACATCGCCTGGTCCAGCTGTAGTCGCACCACGACGAGATTGTGTAGCACCGTGCGATGCTCGACGACCGTGCCGGTCCAGTACGGGGGCGTGTCCTCCTGGTCGGCGGCGCGCATCATGGTCTCGGCGATGACGCCGATGGCCTCGTTCCAGGCCCGCTCCACCTCGTCGGTCCACAGCTCAGTGCCCGCGTAGGCGCGCAGCGCGGCATGCAGCGACTTACCCACCGCCGCATAGTGTTCCGTCGACACCCCGTACTTGCGATGGTCGCGCCCCAGCTGGGCGAGGAACGGGAGGAGCTGGTCGGGCTCCTCCAGCCGGTCGACCACGTAGGCGATGGCCTTGACGAGCCGGTCCCGCTGCGAGTCGAGGGCCGCCGGGAAGAAGTCGCGCACGAACGGATGCTCGGTGAACAGAATGGCGTAGAACGACCGAGCGAGCTTCTCCGGTCCCCCGTCCTCCGCAGCAACCGCCTTGAACGTTGTTCTGATCAATGCGACGGTCCGCGAATCCATTTGTCTCACAACCCCATTTCGCACTAGAACGCAGGGCGGGCCGGCGAGTGAGGTGCTGCGGGACACTCGACAGCAGCCGATGTGAATCGAGTGTAGGGGAGGTTTGCCAGCCACGGAACGTTCCTTTTGAACAACATGCTTGCAATTCTTGTGAAACGAGGAAAACGAGCGTGGCCAACCCCGGAAACCGACCGTTTGCCTAGGACACGCCGCGGCTCTCCGCCTGCGCCGGATCCGATTTGCGCGCTTCCACCTCGAAAGCCACAGGGTTGCAGTGGCCTTGCTCGCCACTCGATCCAAGCATCGATTCCGACACCGATCGACCCCTATCGAGCACTCCGCAATACCGACGCCAACGCCACAAGAAATTTCAGCACGAACGTCCCACTCCGACACTATGTTTCCGCACTTGCAAGTACAGCACATAACTCGCAACAAAACGCATTCGTGCATAATGCCGATCCGCCACATAAACGAAGACAGCGCCCCTGTTCCCAGGGGCGCTGTGCTCCAACTACTTTCGGGCTATCGGCGTTTGTGGCGCGGCTGCCACACCACCAGCGCGGTGCTGCGCTGGGGTGGGGTGAGGTCCGGCCGGTAGCCGGCGCGCAGGCGCTCGACCTCCGCCGTCAGGTCGCGCAGCCGCTCCTGCAGCTCCTCGACCTGGTTGGTGAGTTCGATGATCCGCTTGATGCCGGCCAGGTTGACGCCCTCGTCCTGGGACAGCCGCTGCACCTCGCGCAGCAGCTCCACGTCCCGGGTCGAGTAGCGTCGTCCGCCACCCGAGGTGCGTTGCGGCGTAACCAAACCCAGCCGGTCGTAGGTGCGCAGGGTCTGCGCGTGCATACCGGCCAGCTGGGCGGCCACCGAGATCATGAAGAACTCGGTGGCGCCGCTCTGCGACCTCTTCGGATCACCGTTCATTACGCACCTGCCCATCCGGCGCGCGGGTCGAACCCGCCGACCTTCTCCGCCTCCGCGTAGCGCCGTAGCGCCTCGGTGGCATTGTCGTCCAGCTTCTGCGGCACCGCGACCTTCACCGTCACCAGCAGATCACCGGCGCCGCCACCGCGCTTGGGCACACCGCGCCCGCGCACCCGCAGGGTCCGGCCGTCGGCGGTGCCCGCGGGCACCTTGACCCCGACCCGGCCGTCCAGCGTGGGCACGGAAACCGTGGTGCCCAGCACCAATTCGGCGTAGCTGACCGGCAGCACCAGGGTCAGGTCGTCGCCGTTGCGGCCGAAGACCTTGTCCTGGCTGACATGCACCGTGACATAGAGATCGCCCGCGGGAGCGCCCCGTAAACCGGCTTCGCCCTGGCCCGCCAGCCGAATTCGCTGTCCGTCGCGCACCCCCGGCGGGATCCGCACCGTGATGGTGCGGGTCCGGTTCTGGATGCCGGTGCCGTGGCAGTCCGGGCACGGGTCGTCGATGATCGACCCGGTCCCGCGGCAGTCGTCGCACGGCTCGCTGAATCCGAACGCACCCTGGTTGCGGCTGACCACGCCGGTTCCGTTGCAGTGCGGGCAGACTCGCGGGCTGGTGCCCGGCTTGGCGCCGCTGCCGTGGCAGGTGGTGCACGGCGACGGGCTGGTCATCCGCAGCGGGACGGTAACGCCCTGCGCGGCCTCGCGGAAACCGAGGGTCGTCTCGGTCTCCACATCGCTGCCCCGCCGCGGCCGCGACGAGGTGCGCGCGCCACCGGCACGATTGAACAGGCCACCCAGCAGATCGCCCAGGCCACCGTCCCCGGCGGCGGTCGCACCGCCGAAGATGTCGCCCAGGTTGAAATCGCCGTTGAAGCCGCCCTGCCCGTAACCGCCGGGCGAGAACCCGCCGCGGCCGAAGCCGCCGCTCGCGAACAGCCGCCGCGCCTCGTCGTACTCCTTGCGCTTGTCCGGATCCGACAGCACGGCGTGCGCCTCGCTGACGGCCTTGAACCGCTCCTCGGCCGCGGTGTCCCCCGGGTTCTTGTCCGGATGCAGGTCACGGGCCAGCTTGCGGTAGGCCTTCTTGATCTCGTCCGGGGTGGCGCCGGAGGAAACACCCAGCTCGTTGTAGAAGTCCTTTTCCAGCCACTCCCTGTTCACCGGGCATCTCCCCCTTTCTGTTTACTCCTCGTCGGTGCCGGCATCCGAGCCAGCGTTCGTCGTGCCCGGCGTCTCCACCAGGTCTGTCACCCCGTCGGTCACGCCCACGAGCGCATGCCGCAGAACGCGATCACCGAAGCGGTAACCCTTGCGCATCACCATGCCGATCACCGGATCGCGGCCCTCGCCCTCGTGCTGCACGGCCTCGTGCAGCGTCGGGTCGAAAGGCTCACCCTCCGTACCGAATTCCTCCAGGCCCTGCTTCTGCAGCGCGGTGGCCAGCTTGTCCGCCACCGACTTCAGCGGTCCCGACTCCAGATCGCCGTGCGCGCGGGCACGGTCGAGATCGTCGAGGACGCCGAGTAGTTCGGTGACCACCGCCGCCTTGGCCGCATCGGTCGCGGACCTGCGATCGCGCTCGACGCGTCGCCGGTAGTTGGCGTACTCGGCGGTCAGTCGCTGCAGATCCGCCGTGCGCTCGGCCAATTCGGCGCTGATGGCGTCGGCGAGCACGTCCTCGCCGGCCTCCGGGCCCGGGGCCGCGGCATCCGCCGCGGCCTCGTCGACCTCACCCTGGAGAGCGGAGTTGTCCACGATGGTGTTCGGCTCCTGTTCCGGGTTCTGGTCCGTCACTTCTTCTCCGGCTCTTCCACGACCTCGGCGTCGACGACGGTGTCATCGGTGTTCGAGCTCGCGGCCGCGCCGTTGCCCGAGGCGGCCGACTCGGCGGCCGACGCCTCGTAGATGGCCTGGCCCAGCGCCTGGGACTCGGTGGCGAGCTTCTCCATGGCGGTGCGGATGGCCGCGATGTCGGTGCCCTCGAGCGCCTCGTTCGCCTCGGTGATGGCGGCCTCGACCTTGCCCTTGATGTCGGCCGGGACCTTGTCCTCGTTGTCGGCGATGAACTTCTGGGTCTGGTGCACCAGCGACTCCGCCTGGTTGCGGGTCTCCGCCTCCTCGCGCCGTTGCTTATCCTCGGCGGCGTGCGCCTCGGCGTCGCGCACCATCCGGTCGATCTCCTCCTTGGACAGGCCGGAGCCGTCCTGGATCTTGATCGTGTTCTCCTTGCCGGTGCCCTTGTCCTTGGCGGTCACGTGCACGATGCCGTTGGCGTCGATGTCGAAGGTGACCTCGATCTGCGGCACGCCGCGCGGGGCCGGCGGGATACCGGTCAGCTCGAAGGAGCCGAGCAGCTTGTTGTGCGAGGCGATTTCGCGCTCGCCCTGGTAGACCTGGATCTGCACCGACGGCTGGTTGTCGTCGGCGGTGGTGAAGGTCTCCGACCGCTTGGTGGGGATGGTGGTGTTGCGCTCGATGAGCTTGGTCATCACGCCGCCCTTGGTCTCGATGCCCAGCGACAGCGGGGTCACATCGAGCAGCAGGACGTCCTTGACCTCACCCTTGAGCACACCGGCCTGCAGGGCGGCGCCGACGGCGACGACCTCGTCCGGGTTCACGCCCTTGTTGGGCTCCTTGCCGCCGGTCAGCTCGCGCACCAGCTCGGTGACCGCGGGCATGCGGGTCGAACCACCCACGAGGACAACGTGATCGATGTCCTTGACCGAGATGCTGGCGTCCTTGATGACCGACTGGAACGGCTGCCGGGTGCGATCCAGCAGATCGGAGGTGATCTTCTGGAACTCGGCGCGGGTCAGCTGCTCGTCCAGGAACAGCGGGTTCTTGTCCGCGTCGACGGTGATGTAGGGCAGGTTGATCGACGTCGACTGCGAGGACGACAGTTCGATCTTGGCCTTCTCGGCGGCCTCGCGCAGGCGCTGCATGGCCATCTTGTCCTTGGTCAGGTCGATGCCCGCGCTGCTCTTGAACTTGTCGACCAGCCACTGCACGATGCGCTCGTCCCAGTCGTCGCCGCCGAGGTGGTTGTCACCGGCGGTGGCGCGGACCTCGACGACGCCCTCGCCGATCTCCAGCAGCGAGACGTCGAAGGTGCCGCCACCGAGGTCGAACACCAGGATGGTCTGTTCCTTCTCGCCCTTGTCCAGGCCGTACGCCAGCGCGGCCGCGGTGGGCTCGTTGACGATGCGGAGCACGTTCAGGCCCGCGATCTGGCCGGCCTCCTTGGTGGCCTGCCGCTGCGCGTCCTCGAAGTAGGCGGGGACGGTGATGACGGCGTCGGTGATCTCCTCACCGAGGTACTCCTCCGCGTCACGCTTGAGCTTCATGAGCGTGCGCGCGCTGATCTCCTGCGGGGTGTACTTCTTGCCGTCGATCTCGACGTTCCAGCTGTTGTCGCCCATGTGCCGCTTGACCGACTTGATGGTGCGGTCGACATTGGTGACGGCCTGGTTCTTGGCCGGCTGACCGACCAGCACCTCGCCGTTCTTGGCGAAGGCGACGACCGACGGAGTGGTCCGCGATCCTTCCGAATTGGCGATGACCTTGGGCTCACCGCCCTCTAGAACGGCGATGACCGAGTTCGTGGTCCCGAGGTCGATACCGACCGCACGAGCCATAGTGAGTTCCTCCTCGTTGACGTACCTGTGTGCCGCAGTCCTGGTCCCGGCGCGTTTTCGGCAGAGACCGAGCAACACTGAGCGTGGTCGACTCAATCCTGCACGCAGACCCGATCCGAGTCAACCTGAGACTTGAGCCGTTCTCGCTCAACCTTGCACTGATCAGCTCAACGGGCGACCGAGGTCGTTCATTCCCGAACGGGGAAGAAATTTCTCTCGTGCCGGTCGCGACGGCTCAGCGGGCGGCGGCCAGCACCTCGTCGGCGAGGTCGGTGTCGAGAGACACCCGGACCAGGGCGGCGGCGAATTCGGCGGCGCGGCCGGACGGGGCCAGCCGGTCGAGCTGGGCGGGGTCGGTGGGCAGGCCCAGGCGCTCGGCGCCCCGCCGGGCGCGCTCGTCGAAGTGCGGGCGAACCCAGGTCCACACGTCCTGTATCTCGCGCAGAAAGATGTCGCCCCCGGTCGGCCCGATGCCCTCGAACTGCTGCACCAGCCCCGCCAGCCGCCCCGGTTCGCCCCCGGCCTCCTTCGCCATCCGCCGCAGATCCCCGTGATACCGATCGAGCACCCGAGAAGCATTGACGCCCAACCGAGTAGCCGTGGACTCGTCATAGCGGCGGTAGTGCGCACGACCGAGCGCATCAACCAATTCCTGCCATTCGGCATCGGCAACCCGCTGCGGCGTCCGGTACCCGGAACCGACCAACTCCCGCGCGGCCGCCACCGCCAGCTGCGCAGAGATCCGCGTACTCAACAACTGCGTAAGCATCAACAACTGAAACACCGGCGCAGGCTTATCCGCCAGCCCAATCCCCGCCTCCGCCGCATAACTGGTCCCCGCCCGCTCCAACAACCCCCGCACAACATCCGCATCCATCTCACCACCACCCCTTTCCAAAACCGGTCTCCCGCCACCCCTCCACAACCCAATGCACCCTCCTACACCCCGACATACCCTCCCTCCATCCCGCCATGCCCTCCATCCCGATGTGTCCTCCCACAACCCCCACACACTTTCCCGCCCCGGCCCGCCTCCCCCGATCCCGCCGAACTCTCCCCAACCCAACACGCTCTCCCCGACCCCGCCGCGTCCCCCGCTCCCGGCACACTCGTCCCCAACCCGACGCGCCCTCCCTGATCCCGGCACGCTCTCCCCAACCCGGCACGTTCTCCCCCAACCCAACGCACCTCCCCAACCGGCGCGCTCCCCCTGATCCCGGCGCGCCCTCTCATGATCCC
The DNA here is from genome assembly GCF_013186535.1 of Nocardia terpenica. NCBI lineage: Bacteria > Bacillati > Actinomycetota > Actinomycetes > Mycobacteriales > Nocardiaceae > Nocardia > Nocardia terpenica. The sequence continues at coordinate 1,954,756 of NZ_JABMCZ010000002.1, read as the reverse complement.
GGCATGCTTTTGGCCGGGATCCCCCCGCCGACCACCGCCCGGCGTATACGGTGCCGGATATGAAGGCGGTGGTCTGTTCCCAAGGCAAGCTCGAGGTCGCCGATATTGCGTCGCCACGACCGGGTCCGGGGCAGGTGCTGGTTCGCGTATTGCGGTGCGGCATCTGTGGATCCGATCTGCATGCGCGGCTGCACTGCGACGAACTCGCCGCGCTGGCCGCGGCCACCGGGTACGACCATTTCATGCGGTCGGATCAGCGGGTGGTGCTCGGGCACGAGTTCTGCGGCGAGGTGGTGGAGTACGGGCCGGGCTGCCGGAAGCGGTGGCGGGCGGGCACGCGGGTGGTCGCGCTGCCGATCCTGCGGAACGGGCGGCAGCCGCACCTGACCGGGCTGTCGGCCGCCGCGCCCGGCGGCTACGCCGAACTGGTCGTGGTGCAGGAGTCGATGACCTTCCCGGTGCCGAACGGACTGTCCGCCGACCACGCGGCGCTTACCGAGCCGATGGCGGTGGCCTGGCACGCGGTGCGCCGCGGCCGGGTGGGCAAGGGGCAGACTGCCTTCGTCGTCGGCTGCGGCCCGATCGGGCTCGCGGTGATCTGCATGCTGAAGGCATCCGGCGTGCGAACCGTTGTGGCCAGCGACTTCTCACCGCGCCGCCGGGAACTGGCCGCGCGCTGCGGCGCCGACGTGGTGGTCGACCCCGCCGCCGAATCCCCCTGGGAGGCCGCGCCGAAGGGCCGGATCACCGGCGCGAACGATGTGCTCAATCTCGGCTTCGACACCATGCAGCGGCTGCGCCGCATCCCGAAACTGCCCTGGTGGCACCTGTTCCGGTTGCTGCACACCCTGGACGCCGCGCCCACCGGTCCGGTCATCTTCGAATGCGTCGGCGTCCCAGGCATTATCGACGGGATCCTCACCGCCGCGCCGCCCCGATCCCGCGTGGTCGTCGTCGGCGTGTGCATGCAGGCCGACACCGTGCACCCCGCCATGGCCATCAACAAGGAACTGGAGCTCCGCTTCGTCCTCGGCTACGACCCCGGCGAGTTCCGCGACACCCTGCACATGATCGCCGCGGGCAAGGTCGACCCGACCCCGCTCGTCACCGCCACCGTCGGCCTCGACGGCGTCGACAATGCCTTTGCGGCCCTGGGCAATCCGGAGCGGCACGCCAAAATCCTGATCGATCCGGCCAGCACGACGATCGTGCCCTGAAAGCGCCCTCGATCGGTCACCTGTCGGGCAGGCAGATTCGGTCCAGCGGCGTGGTGGGCGGGTCGCGGAGCAGTTCGACCACGCCCTCGGCGCTGCGGGCGGCGGTCAGGCAGGCGTCGGCGGTCGCCCGGTCGGCCAGCGGGTGACGGGCGCGGGCGCGCCACCTGCGCACCGCCGCGGTGGCCTCGGCGCGCAGGGCCGCCGGATCGGCGTCGGCGGGCAGTCCCAGGCGCAGGTGCGGGGCGATGCCGGAGCCGCCGAGCAGGCGATGCAGTTCGGTGAGATCGTCCGCGGGCAGCGGTAGTTCGTCGGTGCGCAGGCGGCCGAGCAGGCGCAGTTCGGCGAAGCCGTGCACGTCCGCGAGCAGGGCCCGCACCCGCCGGAGCAGGTGGTCGGCGGGGGTACCGGGGTGGGCGGCGAGGACCCGGGCCAGGGCGGTCAGCGCCGAGTGCGCCTTCAATTGGTCGGCGCGCTGGGCGAATTGCACGTCCAGCACCGAGCGCAGCTCGTCCAGCCCGCTGCGCCGGGTCAATTCGGCGGCCAGCGTGGTGGAATCGCGGGCGCCGAGCCGAATCAGGGTGACCGCCAGCCGAATTCCGAACAGGCCGAAGCGGGCCGCGAGATGCGCCCGCAGCTCCGGCGAAATCGGCAGGGGCGGTTCGGGACTGGCGAACCGGTCGGCGGACAGCAGCGCGGCGGTCAGCCCATCCACCGGCACGGCCGCCAGCGCCGCGAAGGCGTCGAATTCGCGCTGCCGCAGCGTCGCGGCAGCGTAGGCGAGCAGTCCGGCGACCGGGATCACGGCCTGGCACAGCCCGGTTCGCTCCAGCTCGCCGGAAAACCGTGCGGCCACATCGCGAGCCGAGTGCAGCGCGTCGATGCGTCCCGCGCCGATCTCGTCGGCGCGCGACACCACGCCGATCACACCCAGCGGACCACCGGAAAACCCTTGCCGCGCTTCGCCTCCCGCGCCGATCCGGTCCAGGAACGAGACGTCGGCGGCGTCCAGCCGCCGCAGCAGGTACACCACCGCGTCCGCGCCGGGCAGCGGCGTCGCGGCGGCATCGTCCGGGGTCAGCAGCCGGGCCGTGCGCCGGGACACCTCCCGCGACAGCGACGAGGTGCCGGGGGTGTCGATGATCGTGGTGCGCGACAGCGCGGTCGCGGGCCAGTCCACCTCGAGGTGGTCGACCTCGCGCGGACCGCGCGTATTCCAGCGCAGCGCCGACAGATCGAAGCCGAGACCGTGGGCGCCGGGCAGGCCGTCGGCACCCGGCCGCCGCCGCACCACCACGTCCGCGGCGGCGCCGTCGGCGGCCCGGGCCGTCACGCGCGGGGCGGCACCGTGCCGGTACCAGGTCACCAGGCGCGTGCACTCGGTGGCATCGGTGGGCGCGATGTCCTGTCCCACCAGCGCGTTCAGCAGCGTCGACTTCCCGGCCTTCAGCTGCCCCGCCAGCGCGACCCGCAGCGGTTGATCCAGGCGGCGCGCGCAGTCGCCGAGCAGCGCGGCCGGTCGCGACCCACCCGGAAACGCCTGCCGGGCCGCGGCGATCAACCGGCGCGCCTCCGGCACGATTCCCGGTGCCGCGCCGGTGACCTCGAAACTCACGCGGCCACCGTACCGGAGAACGCGCCCGCGGCTAGTGCGTGCGCGAATCACCGGTCGGCTCGACGCCCGGCGGCGCCATCGCGGCGGCGTGCCGGCGCAGCTCGGCCACGATTCGCAGCTGCCGCTCCAGTTCCCCGGCGCGCTCGGCCCGCCGGGCCGACTCGATCCCGGCGGCGTCCTGCGCGGCCTGTAGCGAATCGTTGATCGACCGCAGGCTGCGGTCGGCGATGCCGGTGAAGTGATCGCGCAGCACCCGGTGGATGCGATGCAGCCGATCCCGCGACTGCTTGCCCGCCTCGAAGGCGACATCGTCGAGGAAGCGGCGCACGGCGGCCTTGGCCTCGGCACGGCGGCGGACCAGACGCTCCCGCTTGTCGTCGCGGAATGCCTTGCCGCCCAGCAGCATTCCCGCGCCGACCGAGACCGGATTGACCAGGGCCAGCCCGGCGACGGTGCTGACCAGGCCGACCATCACCATGCCGCCGTAGGAGCCGCGCATGCCGACCAGCAGCTTGTGGCCCGGGCCGAGGTCGGGTTCCAGCTCGGCCAGGGTGACCGCGTCGATACGAGAATCGGTGGGGTTCAGCACATCTCGCACGGCGGGCAGGTCGACGCCGCCGAATTCGAGGAAGTGCTCGGCAATGCGTTCGGCCAGGCCGACGGCGCGATGGTGGGTGCACAGCAGGTTGTCGCCGAGCGCGGAATCGGCCGTGGTGGTGAGCCATTCGCGCATCTGCTCCCAGAGGCGGCCGGGATCGTTGGCGTCGATCCAGTCCTCGGCGGTGCGGCCGATGGTGCGCAGGCGATCGCGCAGATCGTGATCGATATCGGCGACCAGATCGGTGATGCCGTCGCCCAGGGTCTGCTGCCAGGCGGCGGTGCGCCGGTGCAGGTCCTCGGCCTGGGTCTTGGCGAGCCGCAGTTCCCGGATGGCGGCCGCGCCGCGTCCGGGATCGCGCAGCGCCACCAGCTCACTGCCCAGGGCGAGGGCGAGATGCTCTGCGGCCGAGGCGATGTCGGCGGCCACCGCGCGCCGGGTGGCGGCCTGGTCGCGCGCCACCACCTGCCCGCGCAGGAAGTCGTACAGCACACCGAAACCCGACTCCCGGCCCAGCTGCTCGTCCTGCCAGCGCAGGGCGTGGGTGCGCAGCACCGACGAGACGGGGATGATCGGCAGCTCCAGCCGGTGCCTGCACAGATGTTCCCGATCGGCCTGTAGCACCTGCCGCCAGTGCGGATACAGGTCGATCTTGCTCAGCAGCAGCGCCACCGCCGGGCACAGCTCGCGCACCTGCCGGAGGAATTCCACCTCCGGTTCGGTGAGTTCGGCGGAGGCGTCGGAGAGCACCAGCACCGCGTCGGCGGTCGGAACCAGGCCGAGAACGGCTGCGGCACTGGCGGTTCCGTGCCCGCCGACGGCCGGGGTGTCGATCAGGACGATGCCGTCGGCCAGCAGCGGGTTCGGCACCCGGATCTCCAGCCGGGACGCCCGTTCGCGATGGATGCTGCCGTGAATATCGGCCAGCGGCACCGTGATTCGCCGCCCCTCCGCCGCGCCGCCCGGACCGGCGAGTACCAGTTCGGCGACCGGTTGCGGCCCGTGGGCGAGCAGCGTGGGGACCGTGGTGGTCGCATCGTCGCCGACCGGGCAGACCTCGAGGTTCAGCAGGGCATTGACGAACCGGCTCTTGCCCTGATTCCCCAACCCCGCGACCACGATCCGCCGCCGCGGATCCCGCACCCGATCCGCCAGCGCCTCCAACCGACCGACCAGATCGCCCCGCTGCGCCGCCCGCGCGACCGCAACGGTCTCCGCCAACACCGCCAGCAACGGCGAGGCGGGCGGCCCACCCGCCACCACTGTCCCCATAGTCGTCACCCCACAACTTCCACTCAGTGCCCGATCCCACCGACAACGTCACCGCCGCCGTGCACATCGGCCACCCCACCCCCCTGCACATCCCCGAACAACCCACCGCCCCCTCCCACGTGCCCACCATCGATCCCGCCCCCGAGCCCCCCACTCCCGCCACCCTGCAACACACCATCGACCCCACTCTGCCCCCCATCCAGCCCCACCCCGAACACATGCGAAACATCCACTCCCGCCCAAGGATTCGCCCCCACCCCCACCTCTCCCCCATGCACAGCAGACCCCACCCCACCCAGACCCACCACAGAATCCCCACTCCCCACATGCAAACCCGAATCCACACCCCCACCGACCCCACCCGACAATCCACTTCCCCCCTGCAACACCGAACTCCCATCTCCCACCCCGGCCAACCCACTACCCACGTGCACCCCCGAATCGACCCCACCACCAAGCCCCGCCGCCAGATCACCACCCGTGTGCACCCCCGAATCCACACCACCCGACAAGCTCGTCGCCAACCCACCACTCCCCTGCGCCGCAGAACCCACCCCACTATCAAGCCCAGCCGCCAGATCACCACCCGTGTGCAGCCCCGAATCCACACCACCCGACAGAGTCGCCCCCAACCCACTACTCGCCTGCACCGCAGAGTCCACACCACCCGCGAGACCCGTCACCAGACCACCACCCGCATGCAGCCCAGAATCCACACCCTCAGACAGGCTGGCCCCCAACCCACTACTCCCCTCCACAACCGAATCCACCCCGCTAACAAGACCAGCCGACACACCACCACCGGTATGCAGCCCCGAATCCAACCCGCCCGACAGGGTCGCCCTCAGCCCAGTACTCGCCTGCACCGCGGACTCCACATCACCCGCGAGATCCGCCGCCACATCACCGCTCGTGTTCAGGACGGAATCCATACCGCTCGACAGGCCGATCCCCAACCCGCTACTCGCCTGCACCGCAGAGTCCACACCACCCGCGAGGCCCGCCGCCAGATCACCTCCTGTGTGCAGCCCTGAATCCACACCGCCCAAGACACTCGCTCCCAACCCATTACTTCCCTGCACGACCGAATCGACCACAGCCGCAAGGCCCGCTGACACATCGCCACCGGTGTGCAGCACCGAATCCACATCGCTCGACAGGGTTGCCCCCAGCTCGGTACTCGCCTGCACCGCGGACTCCACATCACCCGCGAGACCCGTCGCCAGATCACCGCTCGTGTTCAGCACGGAATCCGCACCACCCGACAGGGCTATCCCCAATCCACTGCTTGCCTGCACAGCGCTGTCGGCCAGGCCCGCAGAAAGATCACCACCTGTGCGCAACACGGAATCCATACCGCCGGACAGGCTTGTCGACAGGGTGCTGTCCATGCCGCCGGTTATGCCTGTGGACACGTCGGTATTCACAGGCAAGGCCGAATTCACGCTGCCGGTGACGGTGGTGTCGGTGTTCGTGAGACCGGTTGTCACCGTGGTGAATCCGGAATTCGGGCTGGTGGACAGGGAGGTGTTCACATTGGCGCCGAGACCTGCCGCGACGATGGCCGCCAGTTGTGAACCGCCGGTCACCACGGCCGATTCGGCGACCATGGGGGCGACGGCGGCGATGTCCTCCGGCGTCACCGCCTCGAGGCCCGCGGCCGTCAGGGCCTCGGTGGGGTTGGTGCAGTAGGCGACCGCAGCCTCGTGGTCGCGGAGCAGGCCGAGGATGAACTCGAGGATCGCGTTGGGACTCATCGCACATGTCTCCTGGATCGGCGGATCGTCGGCGATCCGCGGTGTCGTATTTCCTTTCACGCTAGGAAGACCGACCGTTACGGGGAACGGGGTGAATCCCCCCGATATCGAAGGCAGCCCGAGTAGGGGCAAACACCGCATTAGGGGAATTCCCCCACACCTCTCCGCATCTCGGTAACGAACATCTCCCAGCAACCGACACGCACGGTAGGTCGAGACGACCACACATCTTTGCGAACAGGGGTTCTCGAATGACTCAGGGCCTGGCGCTCGGTATCACCGTCGGGTCGTCGATCACGGTCGCCGTGACGACTTCGGGGGGATGCGACGAGGCGCACGTGCACACGCGCCCGCCGGAACCGGCACCGACGGCCTCGGAAGACTTCCTGTCCCGGGTGGGGGACCCCGTGGACATCCTCACCGCCGACGGCACCTCGATCGCCGCCGCCGACCTGGTGGCGAGGGTGATCGGCGGCGCCGTCGCCGACCTGTCGCCCGCGCGCACCGTCGCCGGTTACCCGGCGTGGTGGTCGCGGCACACCGTCGACGCCCAGCGCGCGGCCCTGGATCGCGCGGGCCTCGGCGCGGTCACGCTGGTCCCGGAGCCGATCGCGGCGCTGCGAAACCACCCCGCCACCGCGCCCGTGGTCGTCTACGACCTGGGCGCCACCGGCGTGAGCGTCGCGGTGGTCGGCACCGGCCCCCGCCCGAGCCTGCTGGCCGAACCGCTGCGCGACGCAGGGATCGCCGGTTCGGAATTCGATCTCCTGACCATGCGCTACGTGCTGGCAAACAGTCTGGAAGATAACGATTTCGATCCGTTCGACCCGATCATCGAAAGCGAATTGTCCGCCCTCCGCCATCGCTGCAAGAAAGCGAAGGAAGACCTTTCCGGAAATACCGTGACAACAATCCCGGTCCGATTGCCGGGCCCGCCCGGTACCGTTCGCGACATCCGCCTGGTCCGCGACGAACTCGAAGACCTGCTGCGCGACCCGCTGTCTCGATCGCTGACACTCGTGCACGAAGCCCTGCGGCGCGCCGGTCTGTCCCGCGACGCGGTGGGCGGAATCCTGCTGACGGGCGGCGGCGGATCGATCCCCCTGCTCACCGAGTTGCTGTCGACGGAGTTCGGCTTGCCCGTCCGCACCGCCCCGGACCCCGCCCACACCGCCGCGCGGGGGGCCGCCCTGCTGGCGAGCGATCTACTCGCCGAGCCCCCGGCAAACGCCGCGCCACTCGCCGCCCGGCCGACTCCGATTGTCCCCCAGCCGGATTCGACGCCGATCCCGCCGCCGGAACGCAACCCGATCCTGCCCCCACTCCCGCGGCAACCCGAACCGCGCAGGCTCCGAACCTGGCAGCGTGCCACTCTGGTCGGCGGCGCCGTGGCAGTGGTCGCCGCGTTGACCACCGGCACCCTGGCCCTGGGCACTTCGACCCAGTCCACACCCCGGACCACCGCCCCTTCGACGAGCGCGCCCCCGGCCCCTACCGCACAACCCGCCGCGGGCCACGCCTCCCCCGCGATCGCCCCGGCGGTCGGTGCCGCGACCACCCACGGCGCGACCGGAGCGATTCAACCCACCGGCAACGCGGCCGCCGATCCCCCGGGATCGCCGGCACCGACGGCGGCGCCCAACCAGCCCGCACCCGACGCGCCCAACCCCGCCGCATCCCCGGGTTCCCCTGCCCCACAACCGAACCCACCCGCCCCGGCCCCCGTACCACAGCCACCGACCGCCCCACCCCCGCCCGACCGGCCAGCCCCCGATCTGGGAAACACCCTGAACGGCGGCCTGGACCAGGCGGGTAACACCCTCGGCACCGTCCTCCAGGCGCCGGGCCGGGTAATCCCCCATACGGGGGGCTGAGGACAGTCGTGGTCGCCACCATTGCCGTCGCGCTCGAAACCCTGCCGGGCGCACGAGAAATCGTCCGAGAGCTCGGTTCCCATCCGGAACCGCATGTCTATCTGATCCGGGGCCGCTCCGGCACCGGCAAGTCCACCCTGCTCGCCGCGATTCGACAGCGCTTGCGGGACAACGGAATCCAGGGGCGCATCGTCGACGATGCCCACACCCTGCCCGCGGCGGAGCTGGAAAAGCTCCGCGCCACAGTCGAATCCGCCACCGAGACCGTCGTGATCGCGACCCGTCCGAGCCCGCACTGCCCGGCGCTGCGCACCCTCGCCGACGCGGTGTCGCGGCGCGGCCGGGTGGTGGAGCTGCGTGCCCTCGGCGCGGCCGATATCGCGCCGTTCGCCCGCGAGCTGGGAATGATGGTGCCGCGCACCGTCGCTCAGCACATCCACCGTCAGACCGCGGGCATTCACGGCGGCGTGGTGGCCGCCCTGTCCGCCGCCTGCGCCGCCCGGCTCGATGCCGGTATAGAGGCGGTGGATGCCGCGGTCACCGCCTGGGCCCGGCGGTTGCTCGACGATACCGATCCGGAACTGCTGGAGGCGTTCGTCGTCGCCGGGACCGGAACCGGCCTGGACCCCGGCGAACTCACCGAGGTGCTGGGCGTCGAGCCCGAGGCCGCCATGCATCTCATCGACCGCGCCCGCGCCAGCGCCCTGGTGACCGACGCCGATCTGTTGCTAGCCCCCGCCGTCGCCCCGCTGCGCACGCTGGTCGGCGACCGCCGCTACCTGGCGGTGCAGCGCCGACTGCTGCAGGCGCGCCTGGACGCCGAGCTGCTGCGCGACCACACCGCGCTGCTGCTGGCCGAGTCCGGGGTCCGCGATCCCCGCCTCGCCGAATTCCTGTGTGCCGCAGCGCGCCGGGCGGGCGACGAGGCGGTCCGCTACTACGCCGCGGCCGCCGCGAGCGGGTCCGATCCCGACGATGTCGCGCTCGGCTGGGCCGAGGCCGCCGCCCGATCCGGCGACGGCGACACCGCGCTGCGCCTGGCCGAGCCGATCCTGGCCCGCCCCGACGCCGCCCCTGCGGAATTGGCCGCCGCCGTACGAATCTGCGCGGGAGTGTGGACCCGACGCGGGCTGACCGCCCGCGCCGCCCAGCTGTACACCTGGCTGGGCCCGCAACGCGTGGGCCCCGACTGGGCAATCGGCGCGACGGTGCTGTACCTCGCAGGCGAGGTAGCCCAAGCCCGATCCCTGTCGACCTCCGCCCCCCACTGGCCCCCCACCGAAGCCACCACCCGCGCAGAACTGATCGCCACCGCCCTCTCCCGCTCCCTCACCAGCACCACCACCCCCGAACCCAACACGGAGACAAACACTTCGAAACCCCCCACTGACACAACGACCTCGGAAACCGAGCACACAGTCGAAGCTCCTCCCCACCATTCCGTCTTGCTTGTGTCCGGAATCCCCCCTGTTACAGGAGATCCCGGCCAAGAGCACGCCGGGATGACGAACAAACACGCCGGGATGACGAGGGAGCACGACGCCGGGACGACAAGAGGGAACCACGCCGGGATGACAATCGGCATCCACACCGGAACAACAAGCGGCACCGACGCCGCGACGACAAGCGAGACCCACACCAGGACAACGAGCGAGACCCACACCGGGACGGTAGGCGGAAACCACACAGAGGCAACAAGTGGAACGCGTGCCGGAATGACGCGAGGGAACGACGCCGAGCTGACAAGCGGGACTCACTCCGAGAGGACAAGCGGGACTTCCGCCGACGCGTCCAGCGCGGGGGCGCTGACCGCGGAAACCAGCGCCGGAACGGCGATGCCGGAGACCGCACGAACAACTACTTCCGAGACAAGCACACGGGCCACGACACCCGAAAGAGACACGCGAGCGACCACCTCGGCAACGGACACACGAGCCACGGCACCCGAGACAAACACGCGAGCAACAACTTCAGCGACGGGCACACGGGCCACGACACCCGGAAGAGGCACACGAGCGACCACTTCGGCAACGGACACACAGGCCACGACACCCGAAACAAGCACGCAAGCGACAACATCGGCAACGGGCACGTGGGCCACAACCTCCAGGGCAGGCGCGCAAGCAACGGCTTCAGCAACAGACACGCGGGCCACGACGCCCGAAAGAGACACGCGAGCGACCACCTCGGCAACGGACACACAAGCCACGACACCCGAAACAAGCACGCCAACAACGACATCGGCAACGGGCAAGTGGGCCGCGATCTCCGAGGCAGACGCGCGAGTATCAACTTCAGCGACGGATGCGCGAGCCACAACCTCCGAGACCGGCAGGACCGCTGCTGCGGCGGCGCTCATTCAGGTCGCTCGCACCGAGACCGCCGACCGATTTCTCCCCGTCACCCCCGTGTCGCTTGCCGCGCTGTTGTGCCTGAGCATGGGTGAACCGCGGCGCGCGCTGGATGCGTTGCGGGGCGGGCGCTCGGTGGTGGGGCGGGCCAACGGTTCTTCGGCGAGTGGGCATCTGCTGGTGTTGTCGGCGTGGGTGGCCATGCTGGGTGGGGACGAGCAGGAGGCTGGGTCCTGCGTGGATGCCGTGCATCCGGACACGCTGTCCACTCGCGACCGGCTGCTCGCGCACGGGGTTGCCGTCGGGTTGGCCCGGCGCGGCGGGGATCACAGCGCGCTGACTTTGGCCTGGCAGGCCGCGGCACCGCTCTTCGACGACGTCGGCGTGGATCTGCTGACGCTGCTGCCGATCGGCGAGCTGTGGCTGGCGGGGATTCGGCTGCGTGACGAGGGGCGGATCGCGGGGCTGGTCGACGCCGCGCGAGAGCTGTTGCGCCGCTTGCACAATCCCCCGGCCTGGGCGAACGCCTTCCACTGGTACGCGCTGCAGGCCGCCATCGCACACGAGCGCCCCGACGAATTGCTGTCGCCCGCACGGCAATTGAAGGCCGCCGCCGCGGCGGGCGACCCGCACGCCGCCGTCCTCGCCGACGCGGGCCGCACCTGGGTGCTGGTGCTGCGCGGCCAGGTCGACCCCGAGGAGGTCAGCGCCGCGGTCCGCCGCCTGGCCGGGATCGGCCTGAGCTGGGACGCCGCCCGCCTGGCCAGCGAGGCCGCGCTGGCGGCTGGGGATTCGGCGACCGCGACGGTGCTGCTCAAGCTCGCCCGCACGGTGCGCGCCGAGGCCCGCCCATCGCCGCGCGCGGCACGACCCGCCGACCCGGCCGAGCCCGCGCCGCCGAAACCCGCACCCGTCGTCGACGCCGTCCTCAGCGAACGCGAGCGCGAGGTAGCCGAATTGGTGCTGCTGGGACTGACATACCGAGAAATCGGCGCGAGACTGTACATCTCGTCGAAGACGGTGGAGCATCATGTCGCGCGAATCCGGCGTCGAATCGGAGCCGGTTCCCGATCGGAGTTATTGTCGATGCTCCGCGCCATGGGACACGGTTCGCTGCTCGTGTGACGCCGGTGCGGGGCGTCGCGGAAGCGCCGCCACTGACACCGAAGCGAGGTACAGAGGATGGCCACAGGGGTGGGCCTACGCATCGCCGAGGACGAGTGCATCGCCGCGATCGTCACCGGCAGCGGCGAGCTCGACGAGGACTCGCCGGAACCCCGCTATATCGTCCGCGACTCGGTCCTGCACATGTCCGACGACGGCGACACCGCGCTCGGCGGCGCGGCCCCCGCCGGGCACACCCACTCCATCACCGGCTTCTTCGCGGCGGTCGGCGATCCGGCGGGCATCCCGGTCGACGACGGCGAGGCGTACCGCGCCGAGGATCTGGTGGCGACGGCCCTGTTCTGCCTGATCAATTTGGCCGCCGAATACCTCGAGGGCGCGGCCGAGTTCTACGCCACCCACCCCGCCGACTGGCCGCAACCGCAGGTGCGCGCCCTGCGCGATGCCCTGGACTACCTCGGCTTGCGCTCGGTGGTGCTGGTCAGCGAGGCCGATCTGCCCGGCTCCGAGGAAAGTTCGGGCCGCGGCTACGCGCACGACGCGGCGCGCGCGGCCCTCGCGGCGGTGCTGGCCACCCCCGCCGGCAGCGCGCCGCCCGACCCCACCACCTCCGAGAACGCCATGGTGGCCACGGATGTGCTGCCCGCCCTGCCGACACCGGAGACGACGGTGCAGGCGTACTCGGCGGCGATTCCGGTGGCCGTCCCGGTCGCCGGGGAGACCGCGGTCGTTACCGAGGCCCCCGCCCCGACGGCGACACCCGAACCGGCACAGCGCAATCGCCGCATCCCGCTGCTGATCGCGGGCGCGGCGACGGCCGGAATCGTGATCGGCGGCATCCTGGTGGGCACGCTGTTCCACGGCGCCACACCCCCTCCGGCCCCGACCCCGGACGCGCGCTCCGAGCTCACCGTCACCACGCCGCCCCCCGCCCCGCCGCCCCCGCCGGTCTTCGTCGCGCCGCCTCCGGTCACCACCACCGTCCCCGCCCCGATCACCACCACCGACACACCCGAGCCGACGACCACACCGCCGCCGCCCACCACGACCCCGGAGCCGACGACACCCAGCACGACCACCACCCCCACGACCACACCGACCACCACCCCGCGGCGTTCCCGCACCAGCACACCGCGGCGGCCACCCACGGTGCCCGACAACCCCTTCGATCCCTACGACCCGTACAACGACGGCTTCCCGCTGCCGCCGGGGCTGGAGATCCCGCAGGTCCGAACACCGTGATCATTTCGTAGCGAACTTCGCCCATTTGTGGCCTAAAGTGATGCGCTGAACCGGTATCTCCGGATCCGCCACCGGGCGATCGGTCTGCTCTGAACGAGGGTCGTTGCCGCACAACGGGTTACCGGCCTGCGGAGCTAATGGCACACCACCGGGTGCCTGACGAAGGGACTTCATGCGCAAGTTGTCGGCGCGTCGCGCCACGGTCAAAGCCGCCGCTCTCGCGTGCGCCTCGACCGTCCTCCTCGGCCCCCTGCTCGGCTCCGCACCCGCCTCGGCGAGTCCGTCCGGCCCGGCGACCCAGCTGTCCGCGGACCAGCTGCCCCCGGAACTGGCGCAGGCGATTTCGCGCGATCTGAAGATGACCCCCGCCGAATACCTCGATCGGGCGGCGCGCGCCCAGCAGCTGCGCGACTACGCCCGCGAATTCCGCACCGAGCGCCCCGACGCCTTCGCCGGCGCCTGGCTGGGCGCCGACGGCAAGCCGGTCATGGCGGTCACCTCGCTGGACGCCGCCCGGATCGCGAATTCGGACGGATATCAGACCCGCCTGGCGCCGATCTCCGCCGACAATCTGGAGGGTTCGCTCGATCAGCTCACCCAGTGGATCAACGGGCTGCCGCGCGAAATCTCCTCGGCGATCAATTCGGTGGCCATCGATTTCCTGGACAGCCAGCTGGTGCTGAGCGTGGCCAACACCCCGGCCGGGCACATGCTGAACCTGCCCACGCTCATCGCCAATGTGAAGGTGGTGCTGTCGCCGGGCGGCGGCGGCCCGATCGAGCGGCGCCCGATGGGCGGCGACACCTACATCAGCGCGCCCACCAGCCTGGACGATTCGGCGCTGAAGTCGGTCGACGTGTGCTCGTTCGGCTTCAACAGCGTCGACGCGGCCGGTAACGCGCTGAATATCAGTGCCGGACACTGCGATCCGAATGTCGACAAGGCCGACGACAAGGCCGGTGTGTGGGTGCCGAACGTGCACGACCTGAAGTCCAGCCCGCAGGTCGGCTCGTTCATCGGCGCCAAATTGGGCGGCAGCAACGGCCTGGACTACTCGATCATCAAGCTGAACGATCGCGCGGTGCGGGCCGGAATGGACCAGCCCTCGGTGCGCGGCGCGAACGGCACGACGGTGAACATCACCGGCACCGCCGACCCCGTCACCGGCGCGCCGGTCTGCAAGTCGGGCCAATCCTCCACGTTCACCTGCGGTTTCGTGGTTGCCGACCGAGTGGAGACCCAGCTGTACACGACCGACGGCCAATCCAAGACGGTCCGCGGTTTCGCCAGCAGCGCCTGCACCCTCGGCGGCGACAGCGGCGGCGCGATCGTGTCCGGCACGCTGGCGCTGGGCATCACGAGCGGTTCGAATGCGGCCGACGCCCCCGACTGCGGACAGGCGAATATCGGTCTCGCGCAGTACGGCGGCACCGCCTCGCTCGGTATTCCGATTCGCTCGATCCTCGCCGATATCGATGCCGATTCCGGCGGCGGTGTCGGATCCGGCATCACGGTGCGGACCCGCCCGAACGCCGGGTGACTGTTAGCTGAAACAAACTTCACGACAAGTAGGCATAATGGCCCGAACCCCATATAGTCGCCTCATGCTCCTGCCACGCATCCGTCTGTCGTCGCCCGGCGCGGGGTCACACTCGCGCATCCGTCTCCGCCACGCCGCCGTCGCCGCCTCGGCGGCGCTCCTGGTCCTAGGGCCTACGGCGGCAACGGCTTCCGCGGACCCGGCGCCGACCCTTCCGGCCGAGCTCAGCGCGGCGGTGCAGCGGGATCTGAAGATCTCACCGCAGGAGTACCTGCACCGCGCCGATCTGGCTCAGCGGGTGGGCGCCTTCGCCACCTCCGCGCAACGGCAGTTCCCGCAGGTGTTCGCGGGCGCCTGGCTCGACGACGCCGGCAAGGCCGTGGTCGCGCTGGCGCAGGGGCAGGGCCTCGACGAGGCCCGCAAGGCCGCCCAGGACGCCGGTTTCCAGGTCAAGGACGTCGCCAAGAGCGAAACCTCGCTGCGCGGCGAGAAGAACGCCTTCCAGCAGTGGCTGTCCGGCCAGCCGGAGGCCGTCGCCAAGGCCGTGCGCGGTGTGGTGATCGACACCGTCAACAACAGCATCGCCGTCCGGGTCGACAAGGCCGGGCTGCCGATGCCCGGTTTCGTCGACCCCGCCCGGGTGATCGTGATGGCCGCGCCGCCGGTCGGACCGGAGCAGTCCGAGGCGGCGGCCAAGCCCATCGCCGGTGAGCGCAATTCCGGCCCGGTGGCGGCCGGCGACGCCTTCGCCTCGGTGGCGGGCCGCATGCAGCTGGTCTGCTCCTCGGGCTTCAACGGCACCGACGGCCACGGCAATGTCGTGAACATCACGGCGGGCCACTGCGATCCGAACATCCCGGCCGCCGGTAGCGCGAACGCGCCCGGCATGTTCGAGCTGCTGCCCGGTAATCACCTCGGCAACCAGATGGGCGAGTTCGCGAAGTCGGTGCTCGGCGAGCAGGATTACTCGATCGTGAGCATCGACCAGGGCAATCAGGATCGCTTCAGCAACAACCTGGTTCGGGTGCCCGGCGCGGGTCCGATCGCCATCACCGGCGTGGCCACGCCGGTGGTCGGCCAGCCGGTCTGCAAGTCGGGCTCCCGCACCGGCTTCAGCTGCGGCGTGGTGAACGCGGTCGACCAGACCGTGGAGGTCGGCGACCGCAACCTCACCCAGGCGTTCTCCGCCAACATCTGCGCGCTGCCCGGCGACAGCGGCGGCCCGATCGTGAGCGGCACCCAGGCCCTGGGCATCTCCAGCGCCTCCTCCGTCGCCGACTACCCGATCTGCGAAATCCCCAACCTCATCGGCGCCCTCACCGGCAACGCCCCCCAACTGTTCGCCCAGCCGCTGAACGCGGTCCTGTCGGACAACCCGGGGTTGCAGGTGCGCACGAACTGATCCCGGCCAAAAGCGTGCCGGGAAAGGGATGTGACGCATGCCGGGAAAAGGGATGTGAGGCGTGCCGGGAAATGAAGACTGAAGTGTGATGGTGGAGGTCGGCAACCTGTGGTTGCCGACCTTCGTCGTTGTGGCAGCCGAACGGCGGTGGGCGGCGGTACCTCGGGGGGTGGGGTGTCCGGCATGCTGGAGGCATGTGTCTGGTGTTGACGGGGTGGCGCGCTCATCCGGAGTTTCGGTTGATCGTGGCGGCCAACCGGGACGAGTTCTTCACGCGGCCAACCGAATCGCTGCGCTGGTGGCCGGAGGCGCCCGGATTGCTGGCGGGGCGGGATCTGGGGGCCGGTGGCGCGGTTCCGGGTACCTGGCTGGGGCTGGCGCCCGGTGAGCACCGATTCGCGACGGTGACCAATGTGCGCGGCCCCCGGGAGGAGCGCGGCGACGCCCGCTCTCGCGGCGCGCTGCTCATGGATTTTCTGCGCGGCGAGAAGGGGCCGGAGAAGTTCGTCCGGGCGACGGCGGCGGCCCCGGACGACTACAACGGCTACAACCTGATGGTGTCGGATCTGGAATCGCTGTGGTGGCACAGCAATCGCAGCACCCGCACCCCGCTGGAGCTCTCCCCGGGCCTGCACGGCCTGTCCAACGGCGCCCTGCTCGGCTCCCTGAACCCGGACGGCCACAGCGAGATTCGCACCGACACGGGCGCCCCGGCCTGGCCGAAGGTGCGCGAGGGCGTGCGTGCCCTGCACGCGGTGATCGAGTCCGACCCCGGCGACGTGGCGGCCTACTTCCGCGTGCTCGCCGACCGCACCCTCGCCCCCGACGCCGAACTACCCGACACCGGCATCCCCCGCCGCCGCGAACGCGCCGCCTCCGCCCGCTTCGTCACCGACCTGGTACACGGAACCCGCTGCAGCACAGTGCTGTTGATACGCGAAGACGGCACCTTCTCCTACTCCGAACGCTCCTTCGCCCGCCTGGGCCGCCGCACCGGCGACACAACATTCACCGGCCGCCTGGAACTGCCCGCCTGAACGTGATCGCCTGAACGCAAACAGGCCCACCCCCGACAGGGGCAGGCCCGATAGCAAAATACAACCGGAATGGTTGCGACATAACCGGAATGGTTTGCGGCCGCCCCGTTGTTCAGGCCCCGCTGCGCATGCGACGAAGGAGCAAGCAGCGGGGCCTGAACAACGGGGTCACGAGGCCGCAAACCCGCGCCGCCGAAGGCGGCGCCAAGGACTCAGACTCAGATTCAGTTGGCGGGCTGCTGGGCGGCGGCCGCCTGCTGCTTGGCGGCGGCCTGCTGGGCCGGGTCGGCCCACTGGGTGGTGCCGTCCGGCGCCTGCAGGGTGTTGACCAGGTCCACACCCGCCGCGACCAGCGTCGGGCCACCGGCCACGACGGTGCCGATGATGCCGCCGACACCGGCGCCGGTGAGCAGGCCCGGGATGCAGGCCAGGGGCAGGGTCACGACGCAGCCGATGGCCGCGCCGATGGCGGTGCCGACGAAGCCGCCGACCGCGGTGGCCAGACCGAACTTCGTGGTGAAATCGCCCATGGCGCGCTGGTTCTCGGTCGCCGAGGCGATGGGCTGGGCCTTGGCCACCGGAGCCGCGGCCTGCGTCTTGGCATCGGCATCGGCCTGCTTCTTGGCGTCCTCGGCCCGCTGCAGCTCCTCGGCCGGAACCATCGGCCGCGCGGCCACCTGCTGCGCGCCGTTGATCACGACGTCGGCGGGCTTGTCCGGGGTGATCTCGAGGACGGTGCCGTCCTCCTTGACGTCCGACTTCACCGGAATCTTCACGCCCGCGAACCGGAAGTCCAGCGGCATCTCCATGGCGATATTGCCGGCCGGATCCTTGACGTTCACGACCTGCTGGGCGTCCTCACCGGGCGCGCCCGGCTTCTCCGCCAGCTCGAAGGTCCCCCCCTTGAGCTTGGTGACAACCGTCTTGTCCACGAGCTTGGCCGCATAGTCGATCGAGGGCTGAGCCGGCGCGGGAGCAGGGTCAGCATGGGCGGTTCCCAGGCCGATGGTCATCGCGCCGATGACCATCGCGGCCGCCGCAGTACCTCTGCGGAACTTCATTCGGTTTTCCAATCCATCATCAGGTTTCGCCGGCCGCGTCTTCTCCGCGAGAGCCCACGCATCCCTCGGGCATTTCGCCCGTGGAACCCTCCCCGAGCAGAGTGAAGACACGTTCAGCAAGCAGGACGACCAGAGCCTAAACCAAGACCACCCGAGAAGCGAGATTCATTTCACGTCGGTACGACTAAGCCTGTCCTGGCTCACCGACCGGATATGCCGGGTTTTACCGTGAGATCGGATCGCACCAGCACATAAGCGCAGGAAGGCGGGTGAGCCCGAGCACACGCCGCGCGCGGTCAAGCCCCAGCAAGCTGGGGCAGGCCGACCCGACATTCTATGATGGACAGACCAAGTTACCGGCGGGTAACTTACCGCCCGTTAGGATACGTGCAACCCGGCGGCATCAGCCCGGCCGCCGGATGCTCGTCGAACCGAAGGAAGGTCGCGACATGAATGCCCTGACAGTGACGCTGGGCACGATCGGGGTGGCGTTCAGCCTGGTGGCTTGGGCGTCATTCGTCGGCGGTGTCGGCACGATGGTCCGCGCCATCAGGATCGGACAACCCGCCCCCGATCGTTGGCGGCCGTTCCTCCCGCGCCTGAAGACGATGATCGTCGAATTCCTCGCGCACACCCGGATGAACAAATTCCGCACGGTGGGGTGGGCGCACTGGCTGGTGATGATCGGCTTCCTCGCCGGGTTCATCCTGTATTTCGAGGCGTACGGCCAGACGTTCGACCCCGAGTTCCACTGGCCGATCGTCGGCAACTGGCACATCTACCATCTCGCGGACGAGCTGCTCGGCATCGCCACCGTGATCGGCATCGTGGTGCTGATCGTCATTCGCCAGCTCAATCACCCGCGCGTACCGCAGCGGCTGTCCCGATTCAGCGGCTCGAGGTTCGGCCCGGCGTATGTCATCGAGGCCATCGTGCTGGTCGAGGGTCTGGGCATGGTGCTGGTGAAGGCCGGGAAGATCGCCACCTACCACGAGTCGACCGCCTGGACCGACTTCTTCACCATGCAGGTCGCCAAGCTGCTGCCCGACAGCGTGGCGCTGGTGGCGATTTTCGCGTTCGTGAAGATGGTGTCGGGCAGCACCTTCCTGCTGCTGGTCGGTCGCAATATCAACTGGGGTGTGGCCTGGCACCGGTTCGCGGCGTTCTTCAACATCTACTTCAAGCGTGAGGACGACGGTGACGTCGCGCTGGGCGCGGCGAAGCCGATGATGTCCAAGGGCAAGGCCCTGGTCGATATGGAGGCGATCGACCCCGACAACGACACCCTGGGTGTCGGCAGGGTCGAGGACTTCTCCTGGAAGGGCTGGCTGGACTTCACCACCTGCACCGAGTGCGGTCGCTGCCAGAGCCAGTGCCCGGCCTGGAATACCGGTAAGCCGCTGTCGCCCAAGCTGTTGATCATGTCGCTGCGTGACCACGGTCAGGCCAAGGCGCCCTATCTGCTGGCCGGTGGCCGCAAGGACATGGGCGGCGACGAGGTCGGCCTGGTCGACGCCGAGGGCGCGCCGAACGAGGCCGCGCTGGCGAAGATTTCGGCGGCGGCGCGGGCGGAGGCCGAGCGTCCACTGGTCGGCGGCGAGGACGTGCACGGCATCATCGATCCCGAGGTGCTGTGGAGCTGCACCACCTGCGGCGCGTGCGTGGAGCAGTGCCCGGTGGACATCGAGCACGTCGACCACATCATCGACATGCGCCGCTACCAGGTGCTGATCGAGTCGGAGTTCCCGTCCGAGCTGGCGGGCCTGTTCAAGAATCTGGAGAACAAGGGCAACCCCTGGGGCCAGAACGCCAAGGACCGGCTCAACTGGATCTCCGAGCTGGACTTCGACATTCCGGTCTTCGGGCAGGACGCCGACAGCTTCGACGGCTACGAATACCTGTTCTGGGTCGGCTGCGCGGGCGCCTACGAGGACCGGGCCAAGAAGACCACCAAGGCGGTCGCGGAGCTGCTGGCCACCGCGGGCGTGAAGTTCATGGTGCTGGGTGCGGAGGAGACCTGCACGGGCGACTCGGCGCGGCGCGCGGGCAACGAATTCCTGTTCCAGCAGTTGGCAATGCAGAACATCGAGCTGCTGAATTCGGTGTTCGAGGGTGTCGAGGCGGCGAAGAAGAAGATCGTCGTCACCTGTGCGCACTGCTTCAACGCCCTCAACAACGAGTACCCCCAGGTGGGCGGCGTCTACGAGGTCGTGCACCACACCCAGCTGCTGAATCGCCTGGTGCGCCAGAAGCAGCTGATCCCGGTGGCCTCGGTGTCGGAGAAGGTCACCTATCACGATCCGTGCTACCTGGGGCGGCACAACAAGATCTACAACGCGCCGCGCGAGCTGATGTCCGCCTCGGGCGCGGCGATGAGCGAAATGCCGCGGCACGGTGAGCGTTCCATGTGCTGTGGCGCCGGTGGTGCGCGCATGTGGATGGAGGAACAGCTCGGCAAGCGCATCAATATCGATCGTGTGGACGAGGCGCTGTCCACACTCGACGGCGGCAACTCGCCGTCGCTGATCGCCACCGGATGCCCGTTCTGCCGAGTGATGCTCACCGACGGCGTGACCGCGCGCAAGGATTCGGGCGAGGTCGGCCAGGGCGTCGAGGTCGTCGACGTGGCACAGCTGATGCTGAAGTCCATCGAGCGGGTGGAGCCGTCGGCCCTGTCGGACAACCTGAAGGTCGTCCAGCAGCCGAAGCGGCCTGCGCCGGAACCGGTTTCCGAACCGGTCGCGGCCGAGGCACCGGTGGCCGAAACCCCCGCGGCCGAACCGAAGACCGCGCCGGTCGCCGGTAAGGGCCTCGCCATGAAGGGCCCCGCGAAGGCACCGGGCGGCAAGGGACTCGGCATGAAGGGCGCGGCCAAGGCACCGGGCGCGAAACCCGCCGCCGCACCCGCGGCCGAAACCACCGATGCCCC
This sequence comes from Nocardia terpenica, assembly GCF_013186535.1. Classification (NCBI taxonomy): domain Bacteria; kingdom Bacillati; phylum Actinomycetota; class Actinomycetes; order Mycobacteriales; family Nocardiaceae; genus Nocardia; species Nocardia terpenica. The sequence goes on along the minus strand of NZ_JABMCZ010000002.1, from coordinate 1,933,739 downwards.
CGCCGAATCGGCGGCTCCCGCGGCACCGGCCGCACCGGCCAAGGGGCTGGGCCTGAAGGGCGCGGCCAAGGCACCCGGCGGCAAGGGGCTCGCGATGAAGGGCGCGGCCAAGGCACCGGGCGCGAAACCCGCCGCACCGGCCGAGTCGCCCGCACCCGCCGAATCCTCCACCACCCCCGCCGAACCCGCCGAGGCGCCCAAGGCACCGGCCGCCAAGCCGGGCGGGCTCGCCATGAAGGGGGCGGCCAAGGCACCCGGCGGCAAGGGGCTGGCCATGAAGGGCGCGGCCAAGGCACCGGGCACCAAGCCCGCCGCCGCCCCCGAACCTGCCGCCGAGACGCCCGCGGAACCCGCTGCGGCGGAAGAGGATTCGGCCGCTGAGCCGACGGCGACCGAGGGCAACGGCGCGGCACAGCCACCGGCCGCCAAGCCGGGCGGGCTCGGCTTCAAGTCCGGGGCGAAGGCGCCGGGCAAGAAGAACTGATCGACGCGTAGCGCTCGAACCGAGGGTGGTGTTGCCGCTGGCACACCGCCCTCGGTGCTTTTCGGGGCCGGGCCGCAATGCCGCCCGATATCGCTTTCCCGTGGCGAATTATCGGGACCGAATGAAAGCGTTTCGATTGTCTGATCGATTCGCTCACCGAGCCGATCTCACCGCCGATTACTACAAACCGACCGGACGGAGTTGTTCAAGGAATCGTCTTTGTTTTCGAATGAAAACTTGACGGTCGCAACTCTACCGCTTTACGGTTTAAGTCCATTTTCACTTCGCGCCGATCTGGATCGGAACAATCTCGCGACGGTATGCCGGCACTGCCGTCCACTTTTCCTCGGCAAGGAGTACACACATGTTCGGTCGAAGAATGCTGACCTTCGTCGGCGCCGCCGCTTTCGCACCCGTGCTGACCGTCGTGCTACCGATGGCGACGGCGAATGCCCACGGCTACATCTCGTCACCGATGAGCCGCCAGGCGGAGTGCGCGCAGCATCTGCTGCCGTGCGGGGAAATACAGTACGAGCCGCAGAGCGTCGAGGGGCCCAAGGGCCAACTCAATTGCAGCGCAGGCGATCCGCGCTGGGCCGAGCTCGACGACGACAGCAAGCCGTGGGTGGTCAACAATGTCGGCACCACGGTGGATTTCACCTGGACCTTCACCGCCCGGCACCGCACCACGGACTGGGAGTACTGGATCGGTAACACCCGGATCGCCTCGTTCAGCGGCAACGACTCACAGCCGCCCGAGACCGTCACGCACACCGTCGATCTCAGCAATTACACCGGGCGGCAGAAGCTGATCGGCATCTGGAACATCGCCGATACCGCCAATGCCTTCTACGCCTGCGTCGATCTGAACATCGGCGGCGGGTCCTGAAAACAGGAGTACCAACGTGTTACGCAGAAAAACTCTCACGGCCCTCGGCGCCGCTGCTTTCGCGCCCCTGCTGACCGTCGTGCTACCGATGGCGACGGCGAACGCGCACGGCTACATCTCCTCCCCCGCCAGCCGTCAGGCGCAGTGCGCCCAGGGCCTGCTGGAATGCGGGGACATCAAGTACGAGCCGCAGAGCGTGGAGGGGCCGAAGGGCCAACTGAATTGCAGTGCGGGCGATCCGCGCTGGGCCGACCTCGACGACGACTCCAAGCCGTGGCAGGTCTACAACGTCGGCACCACGGTGAGTTTCAGCTGGACCTTCACCGCCCGGCACGCCACCACCGATTTCGAGTACTGGATCGGCAATACCGAGGTCGCCTCCTTCGACGGGGGCGGTCAGGAACCCGACCCGGACACCACGCACACGGTGAACCTCAGCGGCTTCAGCGGGCGGCAGAAGCTGATCGGCATCTGGAACATCGCCGATACGGCCAATGCCTTCTACGCCTGCGTCGATCTGAACATCGCGAAATGACCGTTGCCCCCGTCGCGTGACGGGGGCACCCCCGCCCCCGCGAAATCGGGGTCTGGAGCCGGAGCATCGCACTGGCTAGTTTTCGACAAATGAGACAGCGCGACGACTTCCCGACCACCTCCCCGATCCCCGCGGTGACGGTCGTCGTCCCGGCGCACCTGTCGACCGCGACCGACCTGGCGCACCTCGACGAACAGCTCGCGGCGCTCGCGGCCCAGGACTACCGCGGCGCCCTGGAGGTCCTCGTCGCCGACAACGGCTCCCCCGTCGACCTGCGAGACCACCTGGCGCACAGCGACTTCGGCGATCTGAAGGTCCGCCACGTCGACGCCTCCGCCGAGCGCGGCGCCTCCGCCGCCCGCAATATCGGCGCCGCGCACGCCGACACCCCGATCCTGCTGTTCTGCGACCACGACGACCGCGTCCGCCCCGACTGGGCGTCGCGGCTGGTCGAATTCCTCGGCGACGACCACGATGTGGTCAGCTCGGCCGTGGAGGGCCGCACGCTCAATACCGCGAATCCCCGGCGCGCGGCCGAGGTTCCGGCCCCCGAGGACTTCCAGCCGCCAGGCGCGACCGCACCCACGCTGCTGGCGGGCAGCATGGCCTGCCGCGCCACCGCCTTCCGCGAACTGGGCGGTTTCGATACCGGCTACACCGCCAACGAGGACGTCGAATTCGGCTGGCGCGCCCACCGCGCCGGGTATCGCACCGGCTTCCTCCCCGCCGCCCTGGTCGCCTACCGCTATCGCACCACCTTCCGCGCCGGGTATCGGCAGGGCCGGGCCCGCGGCATCGGCCTGGCCCGCCTGCACCGCGACCATCCCCGAAACGGCCTGCCGCCCATCCGCTTCCCCGTCCAGCTGCTCACCCTCGCGGTCCTGGCCGTCAATCCGCGCCTGACCACCGAGGAACGCGGCCTGCTGCTGGGCATCACCGTCGGGCAGACGACCGGTGGCCTGCGGTACCGAACGCTACGCTGGTGGTGAGGCCGATCGGACTCCACAATGTTCCGTATGGAATTGCGGGATATCGCTCGCGAGATCAATCGAGCGGTCGGTAACGAGTTACGCGCGGCCCGGGCCCGGCGCGGCCTCACCCGGCCCCGGCTGGCGGCCGCATCGGGCCTGGCGGTCAGCACGATTCAGCGCTTCGAGAACGGCGAGCGCTCGCCGGATCTGCTGCAGCTGCACGCGCTGTGCGACGCGCTGGGCATCTCGCCGCAGGAGATCGTCGCCAAGACACAGGAGCTCGTCGAGCGACATCGACGGTAGTTCGTCCGGCTCCGGGTCCGCCTCGTCGACTGCCAAGGGAGGCGGACCCGGATCCGGGGGAGCGAGAACCGGTCTGTGGTCAGTCCTCGCCGCCGGCTCCCACCGCCAGAGCTGTCGTGATCACTACCGACAGGGGTGGAAGTTCGTTGTCGCGGCTCGGCGGGACGACCCAGTGGCACCCTTCCCGGGTCCACCGTCCGAGACCGGTCGGCAACATCACGGCACTGCCGACACCCGGGATGCCGATGTCCAAGCGGTTCAACACATCCAGGACCTGGACACCGGGACGGCTGTCGGGAACCACCAGGAAGCTCCACCTGATCTGGCGGGCCAGCATGGGACCGGCCGTGCCCTGTTCGGTCAGACAGTGGCGCACGCGCTCGGCCCGCACCGTGGGCAGATGGACGACGCCGATTCGACTCGTGACCGGCAACATCACGAAACCGCCACGCTCGGTGACCGGAAGCGTGTATTCATGCCGGTAGAACGCCACCCAATCCTCGACGGTCCTGAGTTTCTCCACGTTCACGGCGAACTCCCTTTTGGTTCCCTTTCAGCTTCGCGTGGCGACAGCCCCGCGTGAAACCCCCGCCCACCCGCCTTGCGCTGCCCTTTCACTGCCTCTGATCGAACGTATGGGAAATCGCTTATACCAGCTCGGTTTCGGCTGTGGCCGCGATCACTGGGCACTCGTACCCTGGAAACCGGAGTTCGTGCGGAAGGGATGACATCGTGGTCCGGCAATGGTCAGGAAAGGAGGCCCGCGCCCTCCGCGATGCCAAGCGGATGAGTATTCGGGAGTTTGCAGCACATCTCGGTGTGCATGAACGCTTGGTTTCGAAGTGGGAGGCGGGCGGCGTCCGGGTGCACCCGCGCCCGGTCAACCAGGCCGCGCTGGACACATCTCTGGCCCGGTCCGACGATGTCGTGCGGGCACGGTTCGCGGCGTTGATCGATCAGCCCCTTATCGATCGGCCCGCACCTGATTTCGATGTGCACCTGGGCAATTCGGTGCATACCCAGTATTCGAGCGACGCTGAACTTTTGGCACTCGTAGACGCCGGTGCGATGAGAGGTGATGCGTTAGCAGCGATTTCGGAGAGGGATCTGATCATGGCGGCTGCCCACGAAGCAAGCGAGCACGCCGGTCGGGCCGAGGCCACCAACGTCGGTGCATCCACACTGGAGCAGCTCGACGCCGACGTCACGCGCATCGCGAACGACTACGTCCACGTACCGCCGGTGCCGATGATGGTGGAGATGCTTCGGGTACGGCGGCGGGTGTATCGACTGCTGGAGGGACACCAGCGGCCCACCGACACCAGTCATCTGTACCTGCTGGCCGGTACGCTCTCGGGCCTGCTGGCCAATGCCAGCACCGACCTCGGTTATCACGATGCCGCCGGCGAACAGGCCCGCGCCGCCTGGGCGTACGCGGAACTGTGCGGGCACAACGGATTACGGGCCTGGACCCGCGGCATGCAGGCGCTCATCGAGTACTGGTCGGAGCGCCCGCGCCGGGCGGTGCTGCTGGCGCAGAGCGGTCAGCAGTACGCCGACTCGGCCACGGCGCAGGTGCGGCTGCACAATATCGAGGCCCGCATCTGGTCGAAGCTGGGCTCCGGCGGCGACACCGAGCGGTGCATCCGCGCCGCCGACGCCGCGCGCGGCGGCAATGCCACCGACTCGCTGCACGACGAGGTGGGCGGCGTCTTCGGATTCAACGAGCCGAAGAGTCACTACTACGCCGGCGCCACCTACATCCACCTGGGCCAGGCCGGGCTCGCGCTCGCGGCCACCCAGCGCGCCATCGAGCTGTACACGAGCGGACCGCAGGAGCAGCGCTCCTACGGCGCCGAGTCGCTGGCCCGGGTCGACAGCGCGACCGCGCACCTGATCAACGGCAGCCTCGACGGCGCCACCGAGGCCCTGCGCCCGGTGCTGGACCTGGCCGAGGACAAACGCATCGCCCAGCTGGAGGAGCGCCTGACCGGCCTCCGCCGCCGCATCGCGTCCCCGCAGTTCCGGGACGCGGTCGAGGCCCGCCGCCTGGACGAGCGCATCGAGGAGTTCTGCGGGGCGACAGCGGCCCGGGGAGTTATACCGACTAGTTCGTGACTGGAGGGCGGCCCCGAATATCGGTTTGCGGGCCAGTGGCACGATGGGACGGGTGAGCCCTACCAGCCAGTCACCACACCGACCGCCGCGGGTTCTGGAGCAGTCGACCAAGCTCCAGAACGTCGTCTACGAGATCCGGGGGCCGGTACACGCGCATGCGGCACGGCTGAAGGCGGAGGGGCACCGGATCCTGGAGCTGAATATCGGCAACCCGGCGCCGTTCGGATTCGAGGCGCCGGACGTGATCATGCGCGACATGATCGCGGCGCTGCCGCACGCGCAGGGCTACTCGGAGTCCAAGGGCATCCTGTCCGCGCGGCGCGCCATCGTGACCCGCTACGAACTGGTCCCCGGCTTCCCGGAATTCGACGTCGACGACGTCTACCTGGGCAACGGTGTGTCCGAGCTGATCACGATCACCATGCAGGCGCTGCTGAACAACGGCGACGAGGTGCTGATCCCCGCGCCGGACTACCCGCTGTGGACGGCGATGACCAGCCTGGCCGGTGGCACCCCCGTGCACTACCTGTGTGACGAAGCCAACGGCTGGCAGCCCGACATCGCCGATATCGAATCCAAGATCACCGACCGGACCAAGGCGCTGCTGGTCATCAACCCGAACAATCCGACGGGCTCGGTGTATTCGGCCGAGGTGCTGCAGCAGCTGGTGGATCTGGCGCGCAAGCATCGCCTGCTGCTGCTCGCCGACGAGATCTACGACAAGATCCTCTACGACGACGCCAAGCACATCTCGCTCGCGACGCTCGCGCCCGACCTGCTGTGTCTGACCTTCAACGGCCTGTCCAAGGCGTACCGGGTGGCCGGATACCGCTCGGGCTGGCTGGTCGTCACCGGGCCCCGGGAGCACGCCGCCGGATTCCTGGAGGGCATCGACCTGCTGGCCTCGTCCCGGCTGTGCCCGAATGTGCCTGCGCAGCATGCGATTCAGGTGGCCCTGGGCGGGCATCAGAGCATCGAGGATCTGATCCTGCCGGGCGGGCGACTACTCGAGCAGCGCGACGTGGCATGGGAGAAGCTGAACACGATTCCGGGTGTGTCGTGCGTGAAGCCGAAGGGCGCGCTGTACGCCTTCCCGCGGCTCGACCCCGAGGTGCACCAGATCCACGACGACGGCAAGCTGGTGCTGGATCTGCTTCTGCAGGAAAAGATCCTGATGGTCCAGGGCACCGGATTCAACTGGCCGCACCATGATCATCTGCGGATCGTGACGCTGCCGTGGGCCCGGGACCTCTCGGTCGCGATCGAGCGCTTCGGCAACTTCCTGGCCAGCTACCAGCAATAACACGCGCCGGACCCGCGGAGCCGAAAAACCAACTATAAGTACGAAAATCGAGGTTTTTGAAGACTTAGCTGGCGCAAAGATCGCCGGTTTGTGTACAGTAGTCCTTGGCACTCAGGTGCCCCGGCCGAGCCGCCTACCCCCTGGGCGCCTCGGCCCTCGATTCGGCCGCCTACCCCCCTGGGCCGTCGAATCTCGCGGGCGGCGGAGACATCCCCCTGCTCTCCGCCGCCCCCTCCCACTCCTTCCAGCAGCGCATCCCTCGATTTCGGCTGCGCCGATTCGGCTTTCGCACCTCGCCCGGCCGGTGCCGCCGATAGCCTTGTGATCTTGAAAATCAAATCCGATAGGCTCGCTGCGATCAGGGACGCAATGGACAGGTAGGGACCGGTGAGCGACCACCACCATCACCACCACGATCATTCGGGACCGATCGCCATCGGGGCGACCGCGGCCCGAGTCGTCGTCGGGCTACTCACCGGCATCGGCGTGCTCATCCTGATCGGCGCGGTCTGGCTGTGGCCGAGCCATCAGCACATCGACATCCCGCTGCCGATGCAGAACGGCGGCGGCGGCGCGGTGCAGACCGAGGCCGGCACGGTGACGATGCAGGACGTCGGGCCGTGCGGCAGCCTGTCCAACGGCAAGGTGTTCGACGACACCCCGAACCCGCCGCCCAGGGGCGGCTACAGCTGCCAGCGCAGCATGGTCGCGATCGAGTCCGGCCCGCACAAGGGCAAGCACACGCTGCTCGAAATCGCCCCGGGCCCAGGGCAACCCGATCTGCACGCGGGCGATCACATTCGGCTGGTGCGGCAGAACGATCCGAGCGGCGCCCCGAACTACTCCTTCGACGACTACTCGCGCGGAATGCCGCTGGGGCTGATCGCGATCGTGTTCGTGGTGGTGATCGTGATCGTGGCGCGCTGGCGGGGCCTGCGCGCGGTGCTGGGGCTGGTGTTCGCGTTCGGGGTGCTGGTGTTGTTCCTGCTCCCGGCGCTGCTGGACGGCAAACCGGCGCTGCCGGTGGCGATGGTGGCGGGTGCGCTGATTCTCTACGCGGTGCTGTATCTGGCGCACGGGGTGAATCTGCGGACCAGTTCGGCGCTGCTCGGCACGCTCAGCGCGATGGTGCTGGCGGCGGCCCTGTCCTGGCTGACGCTGAAGATCACGCACGTGACCGGGTTGTCCCAGGAGGACAACACCAATGTCGCGACCTATGTGCAGCACGTGAGCATCACCGGGCTGCTGCTGGCCGGATTCATCATCGGCTCGCTCGGGGTGCTCAACGATGTCACCATCACCCAGGCGTCGGCCGCCTTCGAGCTCGCCGCCATCGACGAGGAGGCCTCGCGCCGTGAGGTTTTCACCGCCGCCATGCGGGTGGGGCGCGACCACATCGCCAGCACCGTCTACACGCTGGTGCTGGCCTACGCCGGTGGGGCGCTGCCGCTGCTGCTGATGTTCTCGGTCGCGGGGCGGTCGATCACCGACGTGCTCACCGGCGACGCCGTCGCCATCGAGATCACCCGCTCCGCCGTCGGCGGCATCTGCCTGGCGCTGTCGGTGCCGCTGACCACCGGCATCGCGGTGCTGCTGGCCCGGCCGTTCGGTGCGGGCGGTGCGGAACCGGAGCCCGAGCCCGAACCGGTGCGCCGTCGGTCGCGGGCGGCGGCCTCGACGCACGGCCACGCGGAGGAGGACGAATCCCCGCGGCGCACAAGGGGACAGCTCGCGACCGTCGCCGAGCGGCCTACCCATGGGGACGAATTCGATCCCCACGAGGACGAGTACGACGATTATCCCGGGGCCACGTATGCCGAGAACTATCACGAACCCCGGGCGCGGTACGCCGACGACCTGTTCCACAGCCCCCACGATCCACAGGCCGCGTACGGCCACAACGATTTTCACAACCCCGGCATCGCACACACCCCGCAGAATGCCTACGGCAACGGCGTTTTCCACAGCCCGCCCGCCTATGCGAACGACGAGTTATCCACCTCCTACCCGAGCATCGATCCCCCCGCGCAGTACGCCGAACCCGCCCCTGATTTCGGCTATCCCCAGTCCGGCAGCCGCCACGCGCGCCACTCCGCCGACGACTACGACGATCTCCCCACGCCGCCCGGCGAATTCTCCGCCTTCGGCGACACACCGGAGCGGCACCCGCCGTTCAACCGGGACGACTATCCAGGCGAACAACCCCGCCACCGCCACCGGCGCGCCCACGGAACACCCTCGCCCGGAGACGATTACGGCTACTGAGCGCCAAGGGCGGCGACGGGACAGCGCAGGGGCAGTACCTCGTTCAGGGGTATGGCAGGAGTAGGTAGCAGCTATCGCCCGGGTACCGGGAACTGCGGCAGCACATTCGGCGGGATGGTCGGCACGACGATCGGCGGCAGGCCCGGAACGACGACGATGGTATTGGGCCCGGGCGGGGGCGGGGCCTCGGTCGTCGGCTTGTTCCAGCGCGGCGGGGGCGCGGCCACGGATTCGTTGGTGTTGTCGGCGGCGGTCGGCGTGGCGGTCGGCTCCAGCGCGGCCGGGCGCGGCGCGCTGCTGGGCGTCGTGCTGGGCGCGGTCTTGCTGCTCTGCGAATCGCCCCGCAGCACTTGCTGACCCCAGCCCAGGCTGAGACCGAGCGCGGCGACCACCACCAGGGCGCCGACGGCCACCCCGGCGACGCTCAGCTCCCGCTTGCGGCCGAGCGGACGCTCCCGCTTACCGCCCGGCGCGGGCGTACCCCGGCGGGCGCGCGGCGCGGACATGTCGGCCAGCCAGACCGGCGTCAGCTGCTCGGTGTCGTCGAAGGACGGGGGCGGCGGCTGCGGCGCGAGCGGCCGGGCCGGGCGGGCCAGCAGCGCCGCGCCGCGGGCGACGACCGTCTCCGGCTGCGCGGGCACCACCACCGGCATGCCCAGCCAGCGCTCCAAAACCCGTGCCACCAGCGGAATCTGCGCGCAGCCGCCGATCACGACCACGGCCTGCACCGCCCGCTCGGACCGCATGATCACATCGCGGGCCATCCGCGCCGAGGACTCGATGGCCAGCGTGATCAGCGCCTCGAAGTTCTCCTGCGACATCAGCACCAGCCCGTGCTCGGACGGCAGCGCCACCGCGGAGTTCGACGACAGCTGCTCCTTGGCCCGGCGGCACAGCGCGTCCAGGGCGGCCAGCCCGGCCGGGTCCGGCGGATGGGCGATGCGGCCGGAGGAGATCTGCTGTTCGCGGATCAGCGAATCCAGGTAGTCGCCGCTGATATCGCTGGTGCGCTCGCTGTAACCGACCTGACGGGTCGCGACGTCGACCACGCTCACCGACAGGCCGGACGAGCCCAGGTCGTAGAGGGCGATGGTGCCCTCCGCCCGTAACTCACCGGCGGCCTGCAGAAACTGCACGGCCGCCACGACCTCCGGCACCAGTTCGTAGTTGGTGAGCTGCCGTCGCGCCAGCGCGGCCCGCAGGGCGTGGGCGTGCGGCTCACCGCGATAGGCGAGGGCGGTGGTGATCTGTGGGAGGGAGGCGAGCAGGTCGGCCGCCGCGTCCTCGGCCCGCTGTTCGCCGACGGGCACGGTCTGCACGTCGAAGCGGTCGGGGGCGAACTGCTCGGCGGAATTCCCGGCGTGCGGCCGCGCGACGCGAACGGCGCCGGCCCCTACCGAAACCCCCGATACCGAACTCATCTGCTGCCCATCTCGTTTCACGGTCCGCGCTGTGCGGCGGCCGTCGCGCGGATGGCCTGCGTATTCACACGGCGGTGCGGGTCACTGTACCTGCCCCCGACACCCTACGACGTGCCGAGCCCGGCGTACACCCATCCGGCGGCACGCCATCGAACCCGATCCAGACAGTTGCGGCCGTCGATGATCGAGCGCGACCGCACCACCGCATCGAGGTCCTCGGGTCGCAGTGCGGTGAACTCGTTCCATTCGGTCAGCACCAGCACCACGTCGGCCCGCTCGCACGCCTCGGCGACCGAGGTCGCGTAGTTCAGCGTCGGGAAGACGCGGCGCGAATTCTCCAGTGCCTTGGGGTCGTACACGGTCACCACCGCGCCGTGCAGCTGGATCATGCCCGCCACATTGAGCGCGGGCGAGTCCCGCACATCGTCGGATTCGGGCTTGAACGCCGCGCCCAGCACGGCCACATTGGCGCCCAGCAGCGACCCGCCGCACGCCTTGGCGGCCATGTCGACCACCTTGGTGCGGCGGCGCATATTGATGTTGTCCACCTCACGCAGGAACGACAGCGCATGGTCGGCGCCGAGCTCACCGGCGCGGGCCATGAACGCGCGAATGTCCTTGGGCAGGCAGCCGCCGCCGAAACCCAGTCCGGCATTGAGGAATCGGCGGCCGATGCGGGCGTCGTAGCCGAGCGCGTCGGCGAGCACCGTGACGTCCGCGCCGGTGGCCTCGCACACCTCCGACACCGCGTTGATGAACGAGATCTTCGTCGCCAGAAAGGCGTTGGCCGACACCTTCACCAGCTCCGCGGTGGCCAGGTCGGTGAGCAGGAACGGGATCTCGGCGGCGAGCAGATCGTCGTAGATCTCCCGCACCAGCTCCTCGACCCGGGCGGAGTTGCGCCGGGCGGGGTCGACGCCGAGCACGAGGCGGTCCGGACGCAGCGTGTCGCGGACCGCGAAGCCCTCGCGCAGAAACTCCGGATTCCAGGCCACCTCGACGTCGACCGACGCCCGCGCGCGGGCGCGCGCGCCGAGTTCGGCGGCGGTGCCGACCGGAACCGTGGACTTGCCGATGATCACCGCCGGGCGCTCCAGCAGCGGCGCCAGCGAATCCACCACGGCGTGCACGTATTTCAGGTCGGCGGCGTATTCGCCCTTCTTCTGCGGGGTGCCGACGCCCAGGAAGTGCGCGTCGGCGTGCGCGGCCGCCTCGGCGTAGGACGTGGTGAATCGCAGCCGACCGGCGATCAGATTGCGGCGCAGCACCTCTTCGAGCCCGGGCTCGTAGAACGGCACCACACCATCGGACAGTTTCGCGACCTTGCCGGGGTCCACATCCACCCCGACTACTTCGTGACCGAGTTCGGCCATGCACGCGGCATGGGTCGCTCCCAGATACCCGGCCCCGAACACCGTGAGACGCATGATCGATTGGTAAGCGCCGACTGTGGCCGTGTCGCATCATCGAGGCAAGGGTCGGGGCAACATCAGATGTACAGGCGGAAACCGCAGGTGAGAGCGCTAGCATCGGCAAGGTGTGTGCACGGCGCGGGGCCCGGATCGTCGGAGTGCTGATGATGGTGGCGGCGGTCGTCGTCGCCCTGTGGCCGGTGTACGTGCGCCCGCGCACCGACGCCCCCGCCCCGGCCGACGCGATCCTGGTGCTGGGCGGCACGCACGACGGGCGCGAGGAGCTGGGCCTGCGGCTGGCCCACGAGGGGTACGCGCCGCGGGTGCTGTTCTCCGATCCCTACGGTCCCAGCGCGCTGATGAATCGGATCTGCCACGGCGGCTACCGTTTCGAGGTGGAGTGCTTCGACCCGGCCCCGCGCACCACGCTGGGCGAGGGGCGGGAGCTCGCGGCGCGGGCGCGGGCCGCGGGCTGGCGGCGGGTGATCGTGGTGACCTTCACCCCGCACGTGTCCCGCGCCCGCTACATCCTCGGAAAATGCTGGGGCGGGCAGATTCTCGTGGTGGATCCGCGCCCGCACCTGTCGCCCGCCCGCTGGGCCTACAACTTCGCCTACCAGTCGGCCGGGTACGTCAAGGCCGCGTTCCAGGGATGCTAGGCGAGTTGTCCAGAATGTGACGTTACGTGCTCGTAACTGCTCAGCAAAGCGGACACCACAATCGCCCACGACGCTCGTGTTCCGAACCCTGCCCGCGACGGGCGGGAGTGAGGAGTCACCGTGGTCGAGGTCGAAACCCGCGCACCGAATCCGGTCGCCGCGACAAAGGAAACGCTGGAGGACTACACGCTGCGCTTCGCGCCGCGCAGCTATCGCAAGTGGAGTCCGGCGGTGGTCGGCGTCTCCGCCCTCGGCGGCATCGCCTACCTGGCCGATTTCTCGATCGGCGCCAATATCGGCATCGCGGGCGGCACCGGCAATGCGCTGCTGGGCATCGGCATCTTCGCGGTGGTGGTCATGCTGACCGGGTTTCCGCTGGCCTACTATGCCGCGCGCTACAACATCGACCTGGATCTGATCACCCGCGGCAGCGGCTTCGGCTACTACGGCTCGGTGATCACCAATCTGGTGTTCGCGTCGTTCACCTTCATCTTCTTCGCCACCGAGGGGTCGATCATGGCGCAGGGCCTGCGCCTGGGCCTGCACGTCCCGCTGTGGTTGGGCTATCTGGTGTCGACGCTGCTGATCTTCCCGCTGGTGATCTACGGCATGAACACCCTGGCCAAGTTGCAGGTGTGGACGACGCCGCTGTGGCTGCTGCTGATGGTGCTGCCGTTCGTGTTCCTCGTTGTGCGGCATCCGGATTCGATCGGCACCTTCTTCGCCTACGGCGGCCGCGACGGCACCGCGGTGAGCCTGGCCGGGGCCTTCCTGGCCGCGGGGGTGTGCCTGTCGCTGATCGCGCAGATCGCCGAGCAGATCGACTATCTGCGCTTCATGCCGCCGCGGACGCCGGAGAACGCCCGCCGGTGGTGGGGCTGGGTGCTGCTGGCGGGGCCGGGCTGGGTGCTGTTCGGCGCGATCAAGCAGGTGGTCGGGCTGTTCCTGGCGGTGTATCTGATCGCGAATCTGCCCGGGGCGCAGGACATCGCGAATCAGCCGGTGCACCAGTTCCTCGAGATCTACCGGGACATGGTGCCGTCCTGGCTGGCGATGACGCTGGCGGTGGTGCTGGTGGTGATCAGTCAGATCAAAATCAATGTGACCAACGCGTATTCGGGGTCGCTGGCGTGGACCAACTCGTTCACCCGCGTCACCAAGACCTATCCGGGGCGGCTGGTGTTCCTCGGACTGAATCTGGCGATCGCGCTGATTCTCATGGAAGCCAACATGTTCGACTTCCTGAACAATATCCTCGGCTTCTACGCCAACTGCGGCATCGCCTGGATCGTCACCGTCGCAACGGATATCGCGGTCAACAAGTATCTGCTGAAGATCTCCCCGAAGCGCCCGGAGTTCCGGCGCGGCATGCTGTACGACATCAATCCGGTGGGCCCGGTCGGCTTCGGCCTGTCGGCGCTGCTGTCGATCGCGACCTTCTTCGGACTGTTCGGTTCGGCCCTGAAGCCGTATTCGCCGATCGTCGCGGTGCTGGTCGCCTTCGTCGCCACCCCCCTCACCGCGATCGCCACCAGGGGCCGCTACTACCTGCGCCGCACCGACGACGGCATCGACCTGCCGATGGTCGACGAACACGGCAACCCATCGGGCGAGACACTGACCTGCCACGTCACCGGCTTGGACTTCGAACGCCCGGACATGATCGCCTCGGCAATCCCGGGCCCGGAGGGGGAAATCCAGTACATCAGCTCACTGGCCCTGTCCACCGACCGCTCCGGAGAACACGTGCTCCCGCCACAATAGAACCGAGCGCGAGGGCATGCCCCTCTTCCGATCCCGGCACGCCCTCCCCGTCGATCCCGGCACGCCCTCCCCGTCGATCCCGGCACGCCCTCCCCGTCGATCCCGGCACGCCCTCCCTGTTGATCCCGGCATGCCTCCCTGCTACAGAGGCTGATTTCGTGTTGTCGTCATGATCGTTTCGGGGTGGGTGTGAGTCCGGTTGCGGTGAGGCAGCCGTCGATCAGGTTGGGGTGGTAGCCGATGCGGTGCAGGTCGCTGCGCACGATGCGCATGAGGTGGTCGGGGTCGGTGATGATGCGGTTGGCCAGCCGGCCTCGCCGCAGTAGTGACCAGATGCCTTCGGTCGGATTCAGATCGGGCGCGTAGGCGGGCAGTTGGTAGACAGTGAGCCAGTCGTGGCCGGTGACGAATCGGCGCATGCCGGCGGTGAGGTGGGTGTTGAGGTTGTCCCAGCAGACCACGATCGGCCCGCCGAGTTGCCGGTGGGCGGCGATGAGCAGGTCCCGGTAGTCGGTCCAGGCGAAGCTCTTCCTGCCCGAACTATTTCGGTCGTGCCGATACGGTCGCCAGATCAGCCGGGACCGATGGCCGGGCTTGTAGCAGGTCAGCGCGGCGATCGATATCCGGCGGGTGGTTCGGCCCCGGACCCGCACGATCGGGGTGTGCCCGCGTGGCGCCCAGGTCCGTGCGGTCGGCGGCGTCATCGTGAACCCGGCTTCGTCTTCGAACACGACCCAGGCTCCGAGCGCCGCCGCGGCGGTTTTACGTGCGGCCACACGTCCTTCACCCACGTCGCGACCGCCGCGTCGTCGCGTTCGACCGCCCGGCGGGCAGGTTGCTGACGGCTCCACCCGTGCCGGTGCAACAACAACGACACCCCCTTGATCGTGTAGGAGATGTGGAACCGGCGCCCGATCACGGTCTTGATCCTGGCCAGAGTCCATTTCTGGTCCGGCCAGCCGTGCTCGGCCGGGCCCTTGGCCAGCTCGTGTTCGAGTACCTGGAACTGTTCGTCGGACAGCAACGGCAGCGACGCGGGGCCCTTGGACCGCAACGCTTCCCGCCCCGCCGATCCCCACGCCTGGCGCCACCGTTGCACCGACCGCACGCTGACTCGCAGCCGGTGGGCGATCACCGCATTGTCCTCGCCCCGGGCGAAAGCGTCCGCGGCTTCCAGCCGCAACCGCTCCCGCAACATCCGTCGCTCGGCGGTCAGCCCACCGCCTTGCGGATACCGCACCCACCAGATGTACCCCACCCACCAGCCACGGCCGTCAAGCCCAGCGACAACACGAATTCAGCCGCTGTAATCCCGGCATGCCTCCCTGCTAATCCCGGCATGCCTCCGTGTTGATCCCGGCATGCTTTTGGCCGGGATCTTCCCTCACACCCCCAGCAACCGATCGAACAGCGGATTGGAGAACCGCCGGTACGACTCCGCCGACGACACCCCGCCCTGCCGGTGAATCACCGCCAACCGGCTCTTGAATTCATCGAACTGCTGCGCGTAGGCGACATTCTTGAAATGCGCCTCCGCAGGCTGTCCGCGCAGGGTCAGGTGCTGCCACTGCTTGGCCCAGTGCGGCCGCACATTGAGCGGATTACCGAGATGGTCGGTCTCCGAGCACCATCGGTCCACCACCGCCTGGGTGAAGCCGTGCCACAGCGGTTGCGGGGTGTGCATGCTGGTCAGCACCTCGATCGAGCAGGTGCCGAAGGTGTTTCCGCGTTCGGGCGCCAGATCCATCGCCGAGTCGGCCATGACGCGCATCTCCAACGCGATGCGCATCGGGCCGTCCGGCCAGCGATACACCTCGTCGATCGCATTCCACCAGGCGCGCTGGCACACACCCCAATCCGGTTTCCCGGGATCGTCGGCGCGGCCCGGAATGGGAATCAGCACCTCGACATCCAGCACCCGCCAGTTCTGGATGCCGCGCCGGAAATGTAGGGCGTCGATCATCGGGGTCACGATGCTCGGCTCGAAATCCTCGACGCCGGGCAGCTGGATCATTGCCGTCGCGCCGAGGAACTGACCCTGCAGCGCGCCCGGCAGCGCCTGGAACGGCGGGAAATCGTTGATGGCCGAGGCGATCCAGGATTCCAGCCACTGCTGCAGCGCCTCCGGCGGCGACGGATAATCCTGGGCGTCCGCCGGCGACGCGTCGTTGTTCCAGGTGTGCGTCCAGCCCTCGCGGTGATAGGGGAACCAGAACCATTCCGAGTAGTAGTCCTGTTCGCAGCGCCGGACGAATTCTCGTCGGGCGTCCTCCAGTTGGGCCGGGCCGATGGACGAGTCGGCGAGATCCGGCGGCACCGCGAATCCGGGCGGCGGCGGGACGGTGAGCAGAATCGAATTCTTCACCGGACGCATATTCGCGAAGGTCATCGGATCGAGTTTCAGCGTCAGCGCGGTCACCACGCCCAGCAGGCCGAAACAGCCCGCGGCCGCGCGCAACAGCTCGGGATCGGAAACGGTCTGGAATTCGCCGTCGGCATTGACGAATTCGATCTCCGACACCAGATCGCTCAGCGTTCGGTTCCCCAGTCCCGCGCCGTGGCACATCGGGCCGTTGCTGCCGCCGAAGGTGATCTCGACCATGATGACATTGAGCGGGAGGGTCCACTGCCAGCGGCCGCCGCCGTCGGACAGGCACCACAGCCGGAACTGCTCGTTGGTGGTGGCGGAACCGATGCGGCACAGCGCCTTTCGCCTGCCGTCCTCGTCCACCGTGCCGACGATCCGGATGCCCTGCAATTCGTTGTTCGGGTCCAGCGGCGGCGTGAACGACGGAATCTGCTCGGCCTCGCGCAGCGGGAGCAGCGAGATCAGGATCTGATCGTCCTCGCCGAAGATATCGGTCCAGCTGTGCCGGTATCCGGCCACCCGCACGCGTTTGTCGTGATCGCGGGCCCAGCGCACGATGTTCTGCACACCGGCGCGGGTGCGCGGCAGAAAGGTCACCGACGGCCGATTGCCGACGGTCAGTCCCCAGTTCGCGAAATCATGGGCGTAGACGCAGTCCATCGGGGTGCCGTCGCCCTCGGTCACCTCGGGGTGGCCGGAGGCGGCGGTCCGCAGTTTCCGCTGCAATTCGATCGTCGGCGGGCTGGGCGGGAAGGCACCGCCGGGCATGCCGTCCAAGCCTTTTCCGGATCGGATGTGCTCGGCGACGGCCCGCACCTGCGGCGGCAGCCCGTCGCGCAGCGCGGCCAATTCCGGATGGGAGTCGATCACGGCCAGCAGTCGGCGCAGCAGCATTTCCCGATCGAGCCCGCCGGTCCGCAGTTCGGCAAACAGCGACAGAAATGGCTCGAAGAATTCCGACGGCCCCGGCAGCAAGGGCTCGGCGGCGGCCTCACCTGCGAGGGAAAGACCGAGGGAGGCGAGGAGCGCGGCGACGAACTGACGACGGTCCATGACCGCCGAGCCTAGAGAGCATATTCAGAGCTAATTCGTATGACACGCCGCCGCCCGCGGCGCTGTCGCGTTTCAGATGCGGGGTTGATCGGGCAGCGGGAAATTCAGATAGGCGCGCGACGGCGTGGGCCCGCGCTGGCCCTGATATTTGGATCCGGCCGCGGTGCTGCCGTACGGATTCTCCGCCGGGCTGCTCAGCCGGAACACGCACAGCTGACCGATCTTCATGCCCGGCCACAGGGTGATCGGCAGGTTTGCCACATTCGACAGCTCGAGGGTGATGTGCCCGCTGAATCCGGGATCGATGAATCCGGCGGTCGAGTGGGTGAGCAACCCCAGCCGCCCCAGGCTCGACTTGCCCTCCAGCCGCCCGGCCAGATCGTTCGGCAGCGTGCACACCTCGAGCGTGGAACCGAGCACGAACTCGCCCGGATGCAGCACGAACGGCTCCCCCGCCGCGGGCTCGACCAGGCTGGTCAGCTCGTCCTGCCGCTGCGCCGGGTCGATATGGGTGTACCGAGTGTTGTTGAACACCCGAAACATCCGGTCCAGACGCACGTCGATACTCGACGGCTGAACCATCTTCTCCTCGAACGGCTCCAGCCCGAGCCGCCCGGAGTCCAACTCGGCACGAATATCGCGATCGGAAAGCAGCACGCAACGAGCGTAGTGCCCACCCCCCACCCACCCACGCCTGGCATGGCCCCCTTCCCCCGGCCCCCGACGCGCTCCCCCAAGCCCGGGCACACTCCCCGCGATTCCCGACGTGCTCTCCGCGATTCCCGGCGCGCTACTCGAGTTCCCGGCACGCTCCCCGAAGTCCCGACACACTCTCCACGATTCCCGGCGTGCTTCCGCAAGTTCCCGGCACACTCCCGAAGCTCCCCGCACACTCCCGAAGTCCCCGCGCGCTCCCCGAAGTTCCGGCGCACTTCTCGAAGTTCCAGTGCACTTTCCGAAGTTCCGACGCACTTTCCGAAGGCCCGACGCGCTTCCCGAAGCCCCGGCACACTCCCCGATTCCCGGCGCGCTACTCAAGTTCCCGGCACGCTCCCCTAAGTCCCCGCGCTCCCCGCAGTCCGGCACGCTCTCCGCGATTCCCGGCGCACTTCCACAAGTTCCCGGCACACTCCCAAAGTCCCCGCGCGCTCCCCAAAGCCCCGACGCGCTTCCCGAAGCCCGGCACACTCCCCGATTCCCGGCGCGCTCCCGAAGTTCCCCGCGCGCTCCCCGAAGTCCCGACGCGCTTCCCGAAGTCCCGGCACACTCCCGGCGCGTCTCCCGAAGGCCCCGGCGCACTCCCCTAGGTTCCCGGCGCGCTCCCGAAGGCCCCGGCGCGTTCCTTCGAAGCCCCCCGGCACATTCCCCGAAGGCCCCGGCACACTCCCTCGAACCTCCCGGCACACTCCCTCCTTCCCAGCACACTCCCCCGAAGTTCCCAGCACACTCCCCCGAAGTTCCCGGCACGCTTTTGGCCGGGATCCCGTCGCCCGCGGGTAGCTGCCATCATGTGCGCATGCTGCACGTGCTGTACCTGGTGGGAATTGCGGCGTTCGCCGCTAGTGGGGTGTTGGCTGCCTATCGGGCCGATATGGATCCGTTCGGGGGGCTGGCGCTGGCGTTCGCGGCGTCCATTTCCGGTGGGACGCTGCGCGAGCTCATTCTCGGGCGGCAGCCGCTGTACTGGACTCACGACTGGGTGCTGCTCACGGTGATCATCGGCGTGGGCGTGGGGACCATTGTCTACCTGCGCTTCTGGCAGTTGCCGCGGCGCTCGCTGCTGGTGGTCGACGCGCTCGGGCTCGCGGTGGTGACGGTGATCGGCGCCCGCGCGGCCATCGATTCCGGGGTGACCCCGCTCGCGGTCCTGATCCTGTCGGTCATGACCGGCGTGACCGGCGAGGTCATCCGCGACGTGCTGTGCGGCGAGTTCCCGCCACTGCTGCTGCGCGAAGAGGTATATGCCATCGCCGCACTGGCAGGCGCCGCCTGCTACCTCGGCCTCGACTACCTGGGCGCCAATTCCGGCCTGGCCGCGATGATTTCGGCCACTTTGGTCTTCGCACTACGAATCGGCGCCATCTATTTCGGCCTACATCTCCCCCGCCCGCAGCACCTGAAACCACGGGACTACAGAGGCTGATTTCGTGTTGTCGTCATGATCGTTTCGGGGTGGGTGTGAGTCCGGTTGCGGTGAGGCAGCCGTCGATCAGGTTGGGGTGGTAGCCGATGCGGTGCAGGTCGCTGCGCACGATGCGCATGAGGTGGTCGGGGTCGGTGATGATGCGGTTGGCCAGCCGGCCTCGCCGCAGTAGTGACCAGATGCCTTCGGTCGGATTCAGATCGGGCGCGTAGGCGGGCAGTTGGTAGACAGTGAGCCAGTCGTGGCCGGTGACGAATCGGCGCATGCCGGCGGTGAGGTGGGTGTTGAGGTTGTCCCAGCAGACCACGATCGGCCCGCCGAGTTGCCGGTGGGCGGCGATGAGCAGGTCCCGGTAGTCGGTCCAGGCGAAGCTCTTCCTGCCCGAACTATTTCGGTCGTGCCGATACGGTCGCCAGATCAGCCGGGACCGATGGCCGGGCTTGTAGCAGGTCAGCGCGGCGATCGATATCCGGCGGGTGGTTCGGCCCCGGACCCGCACGATCGGGGTGTGCCCGCGTGGCGCCCAGGTCCGTGCGGTCGGCGGCGTCATCGTGAACCCGGCTTCGTCTTCGAACACGACCCAGGCTCCGAGCGCCGCCGCGGCGGTTTTACGTGCGGCCACACGTCCTTCACCCACGTCGCGACCGCCGCGTCGTCGCGTTCGACCGCCCGGCGGGCAGGTTGCTGACGGCTCCACCCGTGCCGGTGCAACAACAACGACACCCCCTTGATCGTGTAGGAGATGTGGAACCGGCGCCCGATCACGGTCTTGATCCTGGCCAGAGTCCATTTCTGGTCCGGCCAGCCGTGCTCGGCCGGGCCCTTGGCCAGCTCGTGTTCGAGTACCTGGAACTGTTCGTCGGACAGCAACGGCAGCGACGCGGGGCCCTTGGACCGCAACGCTTCCCGCCCCGCCGATCCCCACGCCTGGCGCCACCGTTGCACCGACCGCACGCTGACTCGCAGCCGGTGGGCGATCACCGCATTGTCCTCGCCCCGGGCGAAAGCGTCCGCGGCTTCCAGCCGCAACCGCTCCCGCAACATCCGTCGCTCGGCGGTCAGCCCACCGCCTTGCGGATACCGCACCCACCAGATGTACCCCACCCACCAGCCACGGCCGTCAAGCCCAGCGACAACACGAATTCAGCCGCTGTAACCACCTATCCGCCGAATCGCCGAAGCACAGCATGGCCAGCACCAGCAGCAGCGCGACCACGACGACACAGGTCGGCGCGGTCTGCAGCACCCGCCCGAACCATCCGTCACCGCGCATCCACCACGCGGCGTCCATGGGCAGCCCAGCGCCGAGGCACCGATCAGCGGCCCGACCGCCGCATACCCGACGGCTCGCACCGCCGATCCCGGACGCTCGATGGCCTCGGTGGTGGCTACCATGCCCGCGTCTCGCCCATGACCGTTCCTCGGCAGGATCCTCGGATCCGCGCCCGGGGCAACGCGGTTACGAGCGAGAACCGGCGGCCGTCGTCGCGGTCAGTCGCATCCGCGTGCCGGTCTCGGCCGATCGGCGGATGGCGTCGAGTAGGGCGTGCACGTGCACCGCGGTGTCGAAATCGGCGACCGTGCGTGCGCCCGTGCGGATGTCGTCCGCCAGGCGGGCGTAGAGGCGGCCGACATTGCCGGACTCGGCCTCGAGAACCGTCGCGGCATTGCTGGCCACCAGTTCCCGCCACTCACCGCCGACACCGCGCGAACCCAGCAGGCGCAGCCCGCACATCTGGAGGCCCGCACCGCCGTGCACATCGGAGACGATGGCCAGATCGCCGTCGGTACCGGCGATTTCGATGCGGGTGCGGCCGTCGGTGACCTTGGCGTCGTGAATGTGCGCCGAGAGCACCGCGCCGCTCGACACCGTCGCGTGCACCCGAATGTGGTCCGGGCTGGTGTTGTCGAGGGCCTCCCCGGTCTCCTGCACCACCGACCGCGGCATCCGGATCGTGAGCTCCGCCGACAGCTCCGCGATGTCGCCGAGCACGTACTCGACCGCGTCGAGCGTGTGCCCGCCCGCGACCTCGAGGACACCCGCACCATTGCGGCGATCGAGGGTGTAGGCGCCCCACGCGGGCAGTCGGCCCCCCGCGCGCTTGGTCAGCGCACTATAGACCGTTGCCGAAAGCACCTGCCCCACATAACCTTCCGCGACGAGCTCGCGCGCCCGCCGAATCGCCGGATCGTGGCGGGACTGCAAGCCGACGGCATGGTGCACACCGGCGGCGTGGGCGAGCCGAGCCAGCTCGACGGCCTCCTCGGTGTTCAATCCCAGCGGCCATTCGCTGTACACGTGCTTACCGGCCCCGAGCGCCGCGCGAACCAGTTCGTCGTGCGCGGGCACCTTCACCGTGATCGCCACGAGATCGACGTCGGGGTGCTCGGCGAGTTCCCACGGATCGGCGAAAGCGTGTGCGGCGCCGAAGATTCGGGCCGCCTCGCGGGCGCTCTCGATCCGGCTGGTCCCCACCGCGGTCAGCTCCAGGCCGGGCAGCGTCCGCAGCGCGGGAATGTGTGCCCGCGTCGCCCAACCCCGGTCCGGGCTCGCCCCGATGATGCCGACCCTGATGTGTTCCGAAGCCATGACTCCTCCTCCATAAGCGGACCCTACACGTCCGCTTACCTGAGGATAGACAACCGGACCATTGGAGTCCACTTTTGCTAAACTGCCGGTCATGACCGCTGTAGACCGGCTGCTGGCCGGACAGCCGGGGCAACCCCGGGCCGATGCGCGCCGCAATCTGGAGCGTCTGGTGGCCGCGGCCCGCACCGCCGTCGCCGAGGTCGGCGTGGAGGTCACCGCCCAGGAGATCGCCCGGCGCGCCGGTGTCGGCAAGGGCACCTTCTACCGCCGCATCTCCTCCCGCGAGGAGCTGCTACGCGCGGTGCTGGAGGAGGTGCTCGACGAGATCATCACGGCGGCCGATGCAGCCCTCGCCGAACCCGATGCGTGGCAAGGCTTTTGCGAGTTCGCCATGGTATACGCGCGGCTGCGCGCCGAAAGCTGCGGTGTGAGCGATGCTTTGGGCGCGGCCCCGGGCCCGGACCTGGAACAGACCCTCGACAGCATCCGCGACCGAATCCGCACCCTGGCCGAGCGCGCACAGGCCGCCGGGTCGATGCGCACCGACATCACCTGGCAGGACGTGGCTTTCGTGCTGGCCGGTGTCACCGCCGCAGACCACACCCTCGGCTTCATCGCCGACGACCAACAGTGGAACCGCAACCTGCGGGTCGCCCTGGACGGCCTCCGCGCCCAACCCTACCGAGGTTCGTGAAGCTGGCGGTATCGCCCATCATTCCGGCGTGCTTCCCTCCGTCATCCGGCGTGCTTCCCCCTGTCATTCCGGCGCGCTCCCCGGCCTTTCCAGCGTGCCCCCGTCATTCGAGCGTGCCCCCGCCATTCCAGCGTGCCCCGGCCATTCCAGCATGCCCCCGCCATTCCGGCATGCCCTCGCCATTCCAGCGTGCCCCGGCCATTCCAGCATGCCCCCGCCATTCCGGCATGCCCCCGTGATTCCGGCGTGCTTTTGGCCGGAATCTGCTGGTACGCAGTGGGTTACGATGGATCCCGGCCAAAAGCACGCCGGGATCATGAGGGGAAGCGCGCCTGTTAGGGAGGATGGGCCACGTCCGATAACGGGGATGAGCCACGCCGGATGAAGAGTGTGAGCCCGCTGGATGACGTGGGCGAGCCCGCCAGACAACGAAGGCAAGCACGCCGAACAACGAGGGCAAGCCTGCCAGATAACGAAGGCGAGCACGCCGGATGACGCGGTGAAGCACACCGAGGTAACTGGGCGGCATTACAGCGCCGATCTCGATGACTACCGCGCGGCCGACAGCGGGGCGGCATCCGGTCGCTCGCATCCACCGATCGAGATGCGATGCCGGGTACCGCCCCGCCGATTACATTGCCCCGGTTGTCAGTTCGCTACGCGAACCGCCGCGCCGGTGGTTGTCGGCGCCGCCGGTACCGTCGTGGTCGTCGGTGCGGCGGTCGTCGTGGTGGGCGCTGCGGGCGACGTGGTCGGGGCGACGGTCGTCGGCGCGGGAGTCTGCGACGGTGACGCCGTGGTGGTCGGTGCCGGGGTTGTCGAGGCCGAGGTTGTCGGGGCGACGGTGGTCGGTGTAGCGCTCGCGGTGGTCGTCGGGGTCGCGGCGGTAGTCGGCGATGCGGAGGTGGTTGTCGGGGCCGCGGCGGTGGTGGTCGGGGTTGCGGACAGGGCCGCCGCGCGCTGCGCCTTGACGTCGTCCGCCGCCCTGTACGCGGCGACCAGGTCGGCCTGCTGCGGCTTGGTGGCCGGGTCGATCTGCTTGCCCGCCTGCGCCTGCTTGGCCAGCGCGGTGAGCCAGGCGGCCGCATACTCGGCCGAGGTCAGCGGCTTACCGTTGTTCGGGTCGCTGTCGCGCCAGTAGTCGAAGTGGTGGCCGGTTCCGTTGGGCCCCAGGGTGAGCTGGTACGGGTCGCTCATGATCACCGGGATGGTGTTCTGATTCGTCACGATCAGGCCGACGATCTCGTTGAACACCTTCTGCGGCAGGTAGGCCAGCGGCGACAGCTGGGTCTGCGAGATCGTCGGCGCCTGCACCGGCGGCTTCGGCGCCTGGCCCGGCTTGTATTCCGGATCCGACACCCGCAGCAGGACCTGCAGGAAGGTCTCGTTGCTCTGCATCCAATTCGGTTGCGACGCAATATCGGCGAACGCCGACATGGCGATCCGGCCCAGCACGACCGCGACGTCCTGCCCGGTCGCCGGGGTCAGCCCGTCGCGCTGGAGCGAGTCCACATCCAACTGCCGACCCACGTTGGCCGCCAATTGCAGCAGCGAAATATTCTGCGGCGCAGCGCAGGTGAGGTCGCCCTCGGAGCAGAACGAGGCGATCTTGCCGTTCAGCGAGCCGAAGTCACCGCCGGTGTCGGGAAGTGCCCCCTGACCCGAGATCGGCTGCGCGCCGGTCTGATACTTCTGATCGAAACCGTCCGGATTGCCGAACGGATCCTTCGCGCCGGGGAACGGCCCCTGCCCCGCGGTACGGCCCGCGTCGGCCAGAATCACCACGCCGAGAACATGATCGGTATCGACGACCCCGTCCTGATTCGGCTGCTGATGGCCGATGGTCCGGGCGACGCGGCGCACGACATCGGCGCCCTCGCTGTACCCGACGATCGAGAATTTGGTGTTGGGGCACGCCTGCGCGATGTCGTGCATCACTTTTTCGGTATTGCCGACACCGGCATTCACCGCGTCCTCATAGCTGGACATGTTCGCGGGATAGGCGATGTAGACGGCGGCATACGAGTTGGGTCCGACGGCATTACCCGGCGCATTGACGACCGGATCGACCCAGTGGCTGCTGTAATCGCCGGACAGCGCGGCGGGCAACTCGTTACCGTTGGCGTCGACCAGCATCTTCGTGGTGCCCGCCACCGGAGTGTCGTTGCGCCCGGCCACCGAGATGGTCACCATGTCGTGGCATTCGGTGACGGACGCCTTCAGCTGCGTATCGGCGGTCTGCGGCCCGGGCGTGGACGTCAGCGCCCACGTCGCGGCGACGATCGCCGCCACCCCCAGCGCCGCCGGCGCCGCAACGGTCGAAACGATCCGATGCCGCCCGATGAACTCGCGAAAAGCCATGTCCTCATCCCAATTCCGAAACCCGACGAGTGAACGGACAGGCCCCCCCGATGGGCCATGTGCCACCGATGATGTCGCGATTGCGGCGATGATCGTTACTGCCCCGAATAACCGGGGCACCGCCGCGATCGGGACGAATGTGATTTTCGTCCCGATGGCAATGGCCGTGCCGGACATCATCTTCTGCATCCGACACCGGAAAACGGCCGCGGCCGGTTAGAGTCTGCTGCTATGGCACAGCGCAAGCGGCACACGATCCCGCGCGTAGGCCCGGACGCGTTCGCCCGCCCGCACCCGGTACGCCGGAACGTCCCCGACGTCGATCCGGCCGAATTGATCCGGCTCGCCGCGGCATCCCATATATCCGAACGGAACGAACGGACAGACGACCACCACATGACCACCACCGACGACCGAATCAATACCGGTACACGCGAACTCGAGGCCATGCGCGCCGCCTACCAGGCGCTCACGGACCTGGACGACACCGCCCGCGCCCGCGCGCTGCGCTGGCTGACCGACGTATTGGCGGTCTCGGACGGGTAGCGATCAGCGCGAAAGCCTTGGCACGATTACGGTGGGCAGCCGAGAATCGACATACAGCTACTTTTCCGGGAGCAGTCATGGTCGATTCGCTTTTCGCCGACGTATCCGAATTTCAAGTGCCGGTTGATGATTCGTACCCGTACCAGATCTTCTCGTTCCGATCCAACGACGGCACCTACCAGGATCACAATTTCGCCCAGAACTACGCCTGGGCCGCGAGCGCCGCCGACTCCGGCCGGATCGCCTGCTTCATCGTCTACATGTACTGGCGGTCGAACTGGCAGGACACCATCAACACCCACAAGAGCATGGTCGGGCAGGCGGGCGGCCCGCACCCGAAGATGATCTCGATGCTCGACGTGGAATCCGGCGGCAACCCCGGCGGCGACCAGTCCGACGGCATCAACCGCGCCTACTGGGGACTGACCGACTGGCTCGGCTCCACCCCGAGGGTCATCGGCTACGCCAATGCCGCCGACTTCGCCACCATGTGGCCCACCCGCCCCGCCGGGCTGCGCATGATCGGCGCGGGCTGGGGCAGCAACCCCGAGCTACCCGGGCAGATCGCGCACCAGTACACCGACGGCCAGGGCTACGGCGGTGGCCTGCCCGAGGGCGCGCCGCCCTTCGGCAACTGCGATATGAACTCCGCCGACGGCCTCTCGCCGCAGGACTTCGCCAATGCCTGCGGCGTCGGCTCGGTCTCGATGGACCCGATCAGCGATATGTGGATCCAGTTCATGGGCGTCGGCGGCAACGGCTGGCCCCAACTCGGCGGCCGCACCCTCGTCGACGGCATCGCCATCGTCGGCCGCGCCCTCGAAATCCCCGGTTTCGCACTCCCTTCGGCCCCCGCCCAAACCCTGCTCCCCCGCGGCACCGAGGCCCGCATCCGCGACGAATGGATCCACCTGCACGGCCCCCGGGGCACGGGCTGGCCCCAGCTCGGCGGCCGCTCCGTCGTGGACGCCGTCGCGGCCATCGGCCACCGCCTGGGCATCGACGGCTTCCAGCCGACCGAACGCAGGAACCTCGCAGCAAAAAGGCCGGGTACTACACAAGGCGGGTGACTGTAGTGAGAGGTCGAGCGGGCCCGCGGTCGGCTCGTCGACAACGACTGGGACAACGACCAACCCCCGGCCCAGCCCATGCCTGCGACGGGTAGCGCAATGTAGTAATTGCCGTGAGTCGGCCCGGCGCGTCGGGCCGACTCACCGCAAAAGGACTTGTGTATAAAAGGAACCGAGTTCAAACTACGGAGTCGGACGTTCCGAACAGAACTATCGAAGCCCGGCGACACGGACTATGGCAACACACCTATGAGAATTCGGTTCGCGAACTCGGTACGGCCATAGTTCTTGTTATGACAATCGATGCAGACGCATTTCTGGCAACGCGGCGCCTCAGAATCGGTGACAGCGACGTGCATGTCACCATCGGCGTGCCGCATCGCCGGGGCTCCACCGAGGACGTCCAATACTGCTGCAATATCGCCATCGACGGTTTGAGCACCGATCCGGTACGGCTGCAGGCGATTTCGCCCAGCGTCGGGCAGACATTGGAGATCGCGCTGTCCGCGGTCACCCAGCGCCTCGACGTCGGGGTGAACGATTTCCTCGCCGACGCGCACTTAGGATCGCCGGCCCGAACCCGTTGACAGCCACCCTCGGCTGCTCCGGGCCCTAGGGCCGGCACGGGCGCATTCTCGGGCTTCGGCGCGGATGCGGGTGACGTCGTCGCGACGTCCGTACCCGCACCGCCGAAGCGCGAGAGGCCCACCCCCGCAAGAACTGTCGAAGACCTACGCCGCATTCACGGTGACCGCGACATTTCCCTTCGTCTGGACGTTGTCGTGCAGCACCTGATGCGCGGTCGCGATGTCGTCGAATTCGTAGGTCTGCGTGAGGCACGGGCTGATCCGGCCCGCCGACACCAATTCGGTGATTCGTCGGCACTGGGACAGATCGGCGTAATGCGAACCCTGCAGCCGTTTCTGCCGCATCCACAGGTAGCGCAGATCGATATCACCGTTGTAACCCGATGTGCCGCCGCACAATACGACCATTCCGGCGTTGTCGCAGACGAACAGGGAGGTCGGCAGCGTCGCCTCGCCGGAATGCTCCAGCACGATCTTCGGCGCCCGCGCCTCGCCGAGCACATCCCAGATCGCCCGGCCGAAACGCTTGGCCTCGCCGAGCCATTCGCGATACGCGGCGGCATCACCGATATCCGGCAACCTTCCCCAGTGGTGATAATCGTGCCGATTGATCGTGCCCTCGGCCCCGAGTTGCCTACAGTATTCGGCGCGTTCGGGCGAGGACACCACCGCGATCGGGATTCCGCCGCGGGCGCGGGTGATCTGAATCGCCATCGAACCGAGTCCACCCGACCCGCCCCAGATCAGCACCGGATCGCCGGGCTCGACGGTGTGCGGATGCCATCCGGTCAGCTGCCGGTACGCGGTCGCGCCGGTGAGCATGTACGACGCGGACTCCGCCCAGGTCAGATTCTTCGGCTTCGGATGGCACTGGTAGTCGAAGGCCAGGGCGAACTGGGCGAACGTGCCGTAGTTCGCCTCGTAACCCCACGCCCGCATCGTCGTCGACGCGATCGGATTGCCGCCGAACCGCACATCGTCGGCCCGCTCGTCCCACTGCGCGCCGGAGAGCACGACCTCGTCCCCGACCTGCACACCGGTCACACCCGGCCCCGTGGCCCAGACGATTCCCGAACCGTCGGAACCGCCGATGTGGAAGTCTTCCGGCTCACCCTGGCGCTGCCGCATGGCGACCACATCGATCGGCTTGCCCAGCGCGGCCCACACATTGTTGTAATTGACCCCCGCGGCCATCACCAGAATCAGCACCTGGCCGTAACCGGGCTCGGGCGTGCGAACCTGTTCGACCTTGATGGCGTCCATCGGCTGACCGAAGCGTTCCGGACGGATCACTGCGGCATGCATGTATTTCGGCACGACGCCCGGGTCCGGGATTTCACCGAGGCCGCATATCTCTTTCATTCCAGCTTTCCTTTCGCCGCGTCCATACAGCCCGGATGATCGAGCTTGTTCGATGCTTGCCGTAAGAGAGCAGAATCACCGGAGGTGACAGATCCGAGGAGCGGCCGAAATGACTTCACCCCCCGTGTATGGTGCGCGTTTCGATTACTTCCAAATGCGAGCGTAAGCGTGGATTAAGGGGGTCGCCAACCCCTATCCACCCCTAGATGCGAGGCATTTTCCGGCATTCGTGGTATATCCGACATTCGTGCGTGTCGCTTATCACTCAGGGCGCTGAAACGGCGGAATACGGGTACAGCGGCCCTCGTCCAGCGCGAGCAGCGTCGCCGACTGCCCCGGATGCGCCAGCCGGGCCACGCCGACCAGCACATGACGATCCCAATACAGACTGGCCGGTCTCTGACTATCCGCCGCCTGTGAATAAGCTTCGAATGGGCAGGAATGCGAAAAGGAACTAGGTCGGTTGCCGGAATCGACGCCGATACAGGGTTATGTCACGCCGTTTCGCGGACAAGCATCAAGGAGGTGGGGTCGACAATGTCTCCCGGCGACAGACCTTGCCCGAGTCTCATATTCCCCCTACCCCCGAGCGGATGGATTCTCAGCACACCAGCATGATGACATCTTGCCGTATTTTCGGATCAATACCCGGTTACGATAATCGCCGGATGAAACCACGGCACAATTCCGTCGTGTCGGGGAAAGGCCGCGCTCGTCGAGTCGCGGCGACAATCTCCATTTCGCATTTCTTCGAAGGTTCTCCGATTCGATTCGGCGTGTCCCGGATGACGATGCCGCGAGTGCGATCGAACTTGGCCGCTTCGAATCGCGGGATCGTTTCACAGTGACGGCGTTACCAAACCTTCTGCGGGGCAACCATTTTACTGGAGCGTCTGTTCGACAGGCACGACGCTCCATTCCGACATCAGTATTGCTCGAGGAATGCGGACGTGATGCCGAGCGGCGACTCGGCGTTGCTGTTCGGTGAGGTTGGTGTCGCGAACCGGAGTAACCAGGCTCCAGTGCCGCCCTACGGGGCAGCGCTGCCAGCGGGCGATGACCAGGTCGAGTCCGGTGAGCTTGATTCCGGGGATCCACAGTGTGGTGAAAAGGTGTCCCCGGCGGCATCGTACGACGACATTGCCTCCGAGTCGGTAGCCGAGCCGTCGCGCGAGCAGCGTGAACACTACAACGCCGACTACCACCGCCATCAGCGGTGGGCGCGGGCCACGTCGGGCAGGGCTGCTTGTCGAGTTCATGAGGTTTCTGAATTCAGGTGTGCCAGTAGCGAGTGATCCAGTCGGTGATCAGGTTCAGCGGTTCGGGGCTGACCGGTTGACGGACGGCGCGACGATAGCCGCGGGGGCCGATCCGGTCGGGATCGGGTCGCAGGAGGTGGCTGAGATCGTCGAGAACGTGCCCCTCGAACGACCCCCGCACCAGCTGCCCCATGGTGTCGATGCCATCGGGCGGGACCTGCATGTCGTGCGCGCCGGTAATCGCCAGCACCGGCACGCCGATCCGGGCCAGCGCCGGGCGCGGATCATAGGCCGCGAATTCGCGCAGCCAGCGGGCGTTCATCCGGACCCCCTGGATCCGCAGCACATCGGCCGCGGACCGCTCGATCCGCGCCAGCCGCTTGCGTTGGGAGACAAGCGGATCGATGCGAGTCCACCGCAGGATCGTGGTCAACCAACGAGGCAGGGTGGACACCAGCTGGACGCCCTGCCACAGCAGCACCTCCTCGCCGGTCCGCGCGGCGGTGCTCAGCAGCACCGCACCCGCCGCGTTGCCGTCGGCGGCCAGTTCGATCGCGTGCAAGCCGCCTTCGCTGTGCCCGACCACCAGGACAGGCACTCCCGGCACCCGGGCGGCGAGCCATGCCAGCGCGGCCCGGGCATCGGCGAGCTGTTGGTGGAATCCCGTCGGCAGGAATTCCCCGCCGCTGGCGCCGATACCGCGCTTGTCGTATCGCAGTGTCGCCACCCCCGCCCCGGTCAGCGCCTGGGCAATGTCCCGCGTCAACCCCAGTGGGAGCCGCGGAACATTGGAGTCACGATCGACTCGGCCCGAGCCCGGAAGCACCAGCGCGACCGCGACCGGGTCGGATACGGCGATGAAGGTTCCCGCCAAACGGCAACTGCCGCTGTCGAACTCGATCTCCTCACCGGTCACCGGCGGTTCCTCGCCGACGCGGGTGCACCAGCCGATACAGGTTCACATCGAACCCCCACCCGAACGACTTCGGCGTGAACACTCGCGGGTCGTCGCGATTCCACCACCGGGCACGCAGCCGGGCCCAGGTCGGGCGCCGCCAGTCGTACGGCATTCCCGCCACCGTGCCCTGCGGCCGCGGGACACGGTCCGGTTCGACGCGGTCCTGATTCGGGCTGGTCATCTCACCACATCCTTCGGGTTGTCGGAACCATCGCCAATGTTCACGATACATCTAATATTATCAATATCGATAACAATAGTGTTACCCTCGATCGCGTGGATTCCGTCGAACTACTGCTGCATCCGATCCGCCTGCGCATCGTGCAGGCGTTCCTCGGCGACCGAACCCTCACCACAGCGGGTTTGAGCGCCGAACTCGGCGACGTCCCCCCGGGCAGTCTCTACCGTCAGGTCGCTCGCCTGGTCGATGCCGGTGTCCTCGAGGTCGTCGACGAGCGCCGGGTCCGCGGCACGGTCGAACGCACCTACCGACTACGCCTGGCCGCCACCGCGATCACCGCCGACCAACTCGCCGCCATGACCCCCGAGGACCACCGCCGCGCCTTCCTCGCCTACATCGCCGGCGTCCTGGTCGACTTCGACCGCTACCTCGACCACGGCGACATCGACTTCACTCGCGACGGCGTCGGCTACCACACCGCCGGATTCTGGCTCGACGACACCGAATTCGCCGAATTCGTCACCGAACTCGGGCGGGTAATCGCGCCCCGCCTGACCAACCGACCCGCGCCGGGCCGCAAACGCCACATCCTGCGCACAATCCACCTGCCCGGCGAGGACACCACCGAATCCGATTGACGCCCGCTCCCGGTTCGACCTGACGCACTGTCGTAGCCGCGTTCCGGGACATTGGGGTGAGCCATAGTGGTTGGCCGTCAGTCGATCTCGTGTATGTCCGCAAGGCAGGGTGCGTTATGTGACGGCGTTGTGATCGGCTGCAACCGCGTGAATCTGGGTGCGCGACTGTCTTTATCGGTCCGAGTCGCTCGGTCGCGGCGATCACCGGAGGCAGATGCGTGGACAGCGGCCGAGCTTCATCGGCTTCGCGACGCCACACTACCGCAGAAGGCCAGTCCGGCAACAACATCGAGCCGTGCACGTGCCCGGGCGTCGTCCGCACGGTGACCGAAACCCCGGCGTCCACGAGCGACATACGCCTCGCATTCGTCGATGTAGTCGGAGCTCGTCGAGCGCGGACGCGATGGATTCGAGATCGGGGCAGCTCACCCCGCCACCATCAGGACCCGACCTCCGGTCAGCCGTACCAATTCCGCCGCCGTCGTCGCGAACACCGTGTGCGGTGTCCCCGCCGCCGCCCAGATCTCCGGGTACTCCGTCAGCGCCGCATCCACCACCGTCGGCAGCGGGTGTGGGTGCCCGACCGGCGCCACCCCGCCGATCGCCTGCCCCGTCGCCGCCCGCACCTCCGCAGCCGACGCGCGGCGCACTTCGCGAAAACCGCAGCGCTGCGCCACCATTCGCGTATCGACCCGGTGCCGACCGCTGGTCAGCACCAGCAGCGGCGCCTCGTCGGCGACGAACACGAGGCTGTTGGCGATCGCGCCCACCTCGCAGCCCAGCGCGGCCGCCGCCTCCGCCGCCGTCCGCGCCGACTCCGACAGCTGCCGCACCCGGCCCGTCACCCCGGCCGCCGCCAGCGCCCGCGCGACCTCTCGGCTGCGCGCGGGCAGCTGCTCGTCCACCGTCATCTCTCACTCCTGTTCTGTATACGAAACGTTCCGTATGTGGAACACTAGGCGACAACTCGAAGTGCGGCAACGGAAATGGAGCATCATGGAGCTGGCAGCCCAGGTCGGGGCGCGGCTGCGCGCGCTGCGTGAGAGCCGAGGGGTATCGCTGTCGGAACTGGCGCGCCTGTCGGCCGTCGGCAAGGGCACCCTGTCGGAACTCGAAACAGGCCGCCGCAACCCCACATTGGAGACCCTCTACGCGCTGACCACCGCGCTCGGCGTGCCGTTGAGCACCGTGCTCGACACCACCCCGCCCACGGTATCCGGCCAGGCGGTGGACGCGGTACTGCTGGATCGATTCGACGACTCCGCCGCAACCACCGAGACCTACCGCATCCGCATCCGCGAGACCACCCGCCAACACTCCGCACCGCACACCCCCGGCACCACCGAGCACCTACTCGTACTCACCGGCACAGCCCGCTTCGGCACCCACACCGCACCCCACCTCATCGGCCCCGGCGAACACGGCCACTGCGCCGCCGACGTCCCGCACGTATACGAGGCGGTAGACGGACCGGTCGAGGCCGTGCTGATGGTGCGATACCCGCATCGCTCCGGAACGTAGACCATACTGATGGTGTGCTGATCCGGGGCTGCGAAGGACAGCTGTTGTCACCGAGGAGAAACGAACCGCGCGACACCGTCACCGACCGCAACATGCAGGTGAAGATGTCGGTTGTGCTGTTCACTGCCGAGCGTGGTCAGAACCTGGCAACCGCCGTGCTCGTCGACAACGCCCTGCACCACATCCTGCACGACCGCGAGCAGGTGCGCCCCGAGTTCAGGATCCAGCTCCAGCAGCGACCTGACATGACGCTTCGGAACCACGATCACGTGATCGGTGCCGAACCCACGAATCGGCGGACGGAAGGCAAGCACATGATCGGTCTCGGCCACAACATCGACATCGATCACCCTGGGAATGACCTCATCGCAATACCAATCCGGCTCCGCCACAACAGGTTACCCTACGAGAGGGCGACGGCGATCCATCAACCGAGCAGGCGATCGTCTGATCCGGCCTGACCCGAACACTCGTCGACACGGCGTGAGGGCGGTCGCCTCGGCTGGTTACAGTGACGAGACCGCGAGCTGTTCGGTGAGTGCTCGCCGCAGGAAGGCCGGATCTGTCAGGTGTGGTTGCAGCAGGCGCCAGCCGTGGTAGTAGGTGAAAATGTAGGACTCGGTGAACGGGGTTCCGAGAAAGCCTTTCATGACGGTCAATTCGTCATCGGCGGCCAGTGCGGTATCGGCCAGGTATTCGCGGACCTGCGGCCATGGTGTCGCGTCGGCGAGCAGGAATGCCGCGTTGCAGTAGGCGCCCCAGAGGATATTGCGGGCGTGCTGGATCTTCGCGTAGTTGCTCGAATCGGGTTGGAGTTCTTCCACATTGTGGAGCAGCCAGTGCTGGGCCTCGTCGTCGGGAAACAGTACCTGCGGGGCATGCAGTCCGATCCCTTCGGATACCACGTACGCCGGTGACGGCATGAATCGCACCTGGATGTCGGGCCGGTGCCCCTGATGTGTCTCCTTCATCATGAACTCGCAGATGTGTCCCGGAATCGATTCGTGGGCAACAACATAGAACAGATCGGCAAGGTTGAACGACAGGTTGGGATCGACGAACACGGTCCCCTCGGTTCCGCCCCGGTGCAGCCCACGGAACGGCCCGGGCGCGAATTCCACTGTAACATCGATAGTGTCGGGCAACGGCAGTAGCGCGTCGGCCCGCCGCCGTACCTCCGTCAGAGCCTGCCGAATCAGTTCGGACAGCCGCCCGGCCCGGCCCGGCGGCAGGCTGTGCACGGCCCGCCAAGCGTGTAACCGTTGCGCGAGCGTACCTTTCGTATCCGGCAAGCCCTCATCCAGCAGCCGGTAAGCCTCGCCGAACACCTCATCGGGAACCCATTCGACATCGATTCCCAGCATGCCCCGCACCTGCTCAGGCAGCGACAACTGCTCCCCGGCCAATCGTCTGGAAATGGTGTGCAGCGCCCGTACCTGTTCCGCCAGAGCAGGATCGCCGCCCGCAGCCGCCTCCAGCTCCTCCGCAGCCCGAACCAGATCCACCGGATCCGCCAACGCCTCGCCCCGCACCCGAGCCCGCCATTCCTCAGGCCCCCGATAGTCGAGAATCCAACTCCCCGTGGGCTGTTCGGCCACCAGCCGATCGACCCGCAGAGCGAGCAGGGCATAGTCACGCAACATGTCCATAGCCCCACTGTGCCGGAGATGCCCTACTTACGCAGCCGGGTCGTGCCGAAGAGCCTCGGCCACATATTGGCGTTCCACCGATACGATTGCACTGCGGCGTCCGAAACACCGCACATATACGCGTGGTCGCGAAGATCGATGGTGCTCAACCCTCGTCACCGCAACCCATTCAGGGCGTCTGAATCCGATGCAGTGCGGACGACGACCGTGCGGCGGCAGGTGCTCGGCCTGCCAGTCCCGGATCACCACCAGCGCCTCGGGTACTTTGCGCAGCTTTCCGAGAAGGGCGAACGGGCTGCTTTGCATGATATTGACGCCGGTGACATCGTTATCATCCCAGCTGACCGGGCCGAAGTCGGCATTGATCCACTTTATCATGGCGTTGAGATATTCCTAAATGACTGCCATAATGCCGGTTACTATACCGTCAAATACTCGGGGGCTGCTCCTGTATCAGCATAGATCGTGGCGATTGCTCTCACACCGCCCGAAAAGTATGCTTTCAGAACCGGATTCGAGCGAGATACTTTCGGATGTTTATCGAGAATCAGGGATTAGCCGACGCCTTCGCCGTCAATATAACTATATCGTATCCCCTCGTCCCCGCACTCGACCTCCCTGCGGACGGCATCGAACAATGATGAAGGATCCAGTGCGTGGGGACATTGACAGCAGCATGTCGGTCGCCGCTCCATTCGGATAGAAATCCCCTGCGCTACGCAGCACCGGACCGGTATCCCGACGCATCGGAGGACGGCAAGAATGAATGAAAAGAACGCGAAAAACCCTCCGGCCGGATCGTAAAAAATTATTCTATCGACCAGATTATTTTCGGCTATTGCTACCATGTCGCCGGAAGGTAGGCGACTCGCCAGCGGTCAGCCGCGCGGATTCCTCCTCCCACAATTGGAACGAGCGACGACGCAGGGATGAGATCTCCTCCTTCTCGGCGGATTCGATTCGCCGACCCTGCTTTCTGGCTCCGTCGAATATCTCGCCGATCCGCCGATATATATCGAACACAGAGCCTTCGCCGCGAAGATAGAGACGGCGCGCATCTTCCGTTTCCTTTACGAACTCTTCTTCGGAGAGTATCGAGAAATCGGAATCTGCCCGAGCGCTAAGTACGCTGTGCACATCTTCCGAGGAGGCGGGCTCGAAAAAGCCGGTATCTATATTCAACTTCCGACCTACCACCCGCCCGTCCGGGGCTTCTTCGAGGCGAATGGTACTATTATAGAATCGAAAATAGGATGGCGATTCCCTGAGCCACGACATCAAACGCCCTCTTCCGAGTACCCTGCACGGTCCATTAGTTAACGCTATCGTATTGCCCAGCGATCAGAGATCCGCTCCACCTCCGGGAGTGCCGAGCTCGCTTCGGTAGTCGCCGAGGACTTCGAGAGTAGTCCGAGCCCGGATCGGCGGCGGTTGCGGATGAAATGTCCTGCGATGCTGGATTCCGATGTCGGCGAGCAGGGGGATTACCCAGTCTTTGTAGGCTCGGCGGTCGCAGTGGTCGGTCATGAAAACGGCGCATTCACCAGGGCGAACGCGGCCTACAGGGTCGAGGGCGATGTGGGTCGATGTAGTGGCGAGGAAGGGCGAGTCGAGGGCCAGCGCAAGGGCGAGAAGTGCCGACTGGTTGATGCTGCGGCGGTGGTGGTCGAGCCAGGCATCCATGTGCCTGAGTAGCATACTGCAGGCCGGGTCTGCGCTTCGGGCCATGATGTCGTATTCAACCGTGTCGCGGTCGATGGCGTTGTAGAGGTCGAGGGCGATTTCGGCGGGGAGTAGCCGCGGTCGTATTCCGGAGGAGAGCACGGTGTGTGCCGCGGGTAGATCCGCTCCGATGGTCGGTTCAGCACGGTCGGTGAACCAGGCGTGCGATCCTCCCACCTGAGTCACGGTGAATTGCCTGGCCGCCGGGATCGCGGTGATGATGTCGGCAAGGTTGGACATGGGGCCGGTGCCGACCCATTTGACGGGGTCCGACGTCTTGCCGAGTAGGGCCTCGACCGCGGCGATGACGTCTGTCGGCTGTGCAGGTACGCCGCGGGGAACGATTCCGTCCGCGGCCCAATTGCCGCGACGGCCGAGTTCGCGTCCGGCCACGACCGGCACGTCCGAGCGCAGGAGCAAGTCGAGTAGGTGGCGTGCGAATTCGGCTCGGTGGCCCTGGTGTTCGTCGCTGGTGATGACCAGGGCTAAGTCGGGAAGCCCGGCGGCCATCGCCAAAGCGAGGGCATCGTCGGGTTCGCCGCCGATGTCGGTGTCGAGAATGATAGCCATGTCGGTCACCTGGTCCTTACGGTTCCGCGGGCTTTCTCGTCCAGTCCCTGGGCGCGGGTCTTCGCGAGTGCCTGCTCCTGTTGTTCGCGCTGGAGCGCCAACCATTGCTGATACTCCGGAGAGTTGACGAGATGCTGCCAATACTCCTGGGGACAGTCGAGTTCGCGCGCCATGGCTTCACGGACGTCGGTCGCCGTAATGACTACCTTGATCGCCGGCGAGGGCGCTTCCGCGCGCTTCACCATGCTCAGTAGCTGGCCGAGTTGCCGTTCGGCGGAACGCCATTCGATGGTGACCGGTTCCGGTGTCGGGAGGCGCTCCGGCTCACGGACCTGCTCCTGTCCTATTTCGAGTACCGGCGTTCGCACTTCGTTCGAAGGCTCGCGAATCTGCCGCAATTCCTCGCCGAATTGACGTGCCGCATTGCGCGTCTGGAGGATCTCCAGCTCGCGTTCCAGTATCGACTGCCGAAGCGGCGCCAACTCCCGTTCGCGGGCCGACTCGCGCTCCATGAACTGCTCACGCTCGCGCTCACGCAGGAGGTCGAGCTCCTGCTCGCGCGCAACCTCGTGTTCGTGCCTCTGCATCAACTGTCGTTCCTGCTCGACAAGCCGCGCTATGTCGCGCTCCAGGGTCCCGATCCCGTCTCGATCTACTCCGCGTGTCTTGTCACCCTCTGGTTCACGAACCGGCAGGTGCGCGAGCTCGGTGGCGGGGGAACGCTCGGGTCCACGGGTCGTCGACTGTTCAGGTTCGTGGACTTGCGGGCGTTCGAATTCGTTGACCGGAGCGTGTTCTGGCTCCCGGACGTCGGCCCGCTCGGGTCCACGACTCGTGGAATGCACGGTCTTCTCGTGCTCTCGTGAGCGGGTCGCAGCGGCATCCGTTGCTCTAGCAAGTTCACGCTCGTACTTCTTTCGTAGGGCGCGTGTCCTCTCGAGTTCCTCTTGACGGGCGGCTTGGCGCTCACGGGCTTGCTGCCGCTCGTGTTCGCGTTCTTGTTCACGTTCTCGTTCATGGGCAGCGTCACGGGTACGCTGTTCATCGATCTCGCGTTCCCGCTTCCGGGCCAGCTCCTGCTGTTGCACCAGTTCGTGCTCACGCTTTTCGGCAAGCTCTCGTACGCGAGTCGACTCGAGTTCGTGAGTTCGGCTCTGCTGCTCGTGATCTGGTCCGGCTGTATGGTCGTGTTGTGGCCCGCCGCCTGCCGATTCTGGTTCGATGGTGAGGATGACATCCGGCGGCCCGGCGATTGCCACTCGGTGCGTGAGTGTGCCGGCGGCGTCGCCGTCGTACATTTCACGGACCCGGGCGACCACGCGTGGATCGATGCCCTGCCGGAACAGTCGGTCCGCAATCTCACGGATGGCTCGAGTGTCGGCACGTATTTGCTGTTCACGACGGGCGAATTCGGCCGGGCTGAACTCGCCCGCGGCGGCCGCACGTTGTGCGGCGTCGAGGGATCGCCGCTCCATGGCGTCGATCTCGCCGTACGCTTCTTTCTTCTGCCGCACCACTTCTCGGCCCAGCTCGATCGCATCCTCCGGGGTTTCCGCGCGCAGATGTCCATCCTGTGTCCCGGCCGCCAAATCCCGATGAACCGCATGAATGCTTTCACCGGTCTCATGCATCCGCTCGATCCGATACAACTCCCATTCCGGGGACCGGCTACGAACGAGGCGCGGTTCCTTATCGGGGCCGAGGTCCAGCATCGTCAGGTGCTCGGTATGGTCTCCATGGCCGACAGTCACCGTCACGCTGTCATGCGCCTCCCGCCATGCCGTGTACGTTTCCGGGTCGATGCCCGCGCGGGTGTGATCGCGTACACGCCCACGAAGGTCTTGTGCGATGGCCTCGACCGATCGCGCATGGTCGAGCCTTGCCGCGTGCAACTGCTCCTCGGTGGGTTCGAAGTTGCCTTTCCACTCGAATTGCGCAGTCTCGGAGACGGATCGCTCGAGCGATGACTGGACCTGTCGGCGGATTGCTGCCATCTGTGGCAGCAACGGCTCACCCTCCTCCAAGGCGGCGTCGTAGTCGGTCACCGTCTCATCGTGGGAGTGCTCCGACAGAGCTTCGAGCTTCCGCACAATATCGGGCGGATATGTGCCGTCGCGCAGCTCACGATCGATCAGGGCGAGTTCGCGCTCTTCGGAATGGGTCGGCACCAGTCGCTTGCCGCGTTCGGAACCCAGATCGAGCACCGTGACCTGTTCTGTCACATCCGCACGCTCGATACGGAACCCGACGGCTGGGGCGTCACGGCCCCACGCAACATACATCTCGGGATCGATCCCTATGCGCACGCTTTCGTTGATGCGTGAGCGCAGGTGCAGGATCGCGCTTTGCACCTCACGCTCATTGATACGGGCGGCAAGTGTTCCGGGCGTAGAGCGACCGGGATCCAGCCATCGGTCGGCTGCTCGATTCAGTTCGGAACCGAGGTGGCGGCGGATCGCGTCGACCTCCGGCGGCAGTACCCCCGCAGCGGCCGCCGAGTCGAGTTCCTCGGCGATCTGCTTGTCCAGCAGGGCTTTTCGCCCAAGAGCCATGGCCTGCTCGCGATCTTCGGCGGTAAGCGTCACGACCTCGCGGTTCGGTTCGCTCAGCGAGTCCAAGATGATGGATGGGTGCCTACCGGCTGAGAGTTGTTGTCCGATATGGGCGAGCCGGTGTTCCCGGGCATCTACAGGCACCAGTAGCGGCTCATGGCCAGAACCCATGTCCAGCAGTCGCACCCGCGGCAGTCGTTCATTGTAGTTGCCGCGATGGTCGTCGGACTTCAGCTGGATCGTCACCCCCGACTCGGCCTGTCGCCATGCGTCGTAGATCCGGGGTGCGAGGCCCGGCTCGGTCAGCTGCGCGATTGTGTTTCGCAGCTGTGTCGCGTCATCTCGTATGTCGTCGGCCAGTTTCTGTTCGTATTCTCGGAGTTCGTTTCTCCGGGGTTTGATGCCCTGTTCGGAGAAGCGATCGCGAACCCGCTCGGGCACCGCATCGAGGTGCCGAGCAGTCGACCGGGCCAGGTCGGCAAACAACTGCCCACGCACTTCCTCGACTCTAGAGGAGTCTTCGACGATCCGTACGCCGAGTTCCAAGGCATGCTCCGGGTCATCCGCAGCAATGTGCCCCTGGGCCTCGTCCGGACGACCGGTCATGAACCCGAGCTCGGCGTGCAGCTTCGCGGGATCCATATCGTTGCGGGCCTCGCGTGCAACGACAGCGACTGCATGTTCCAGCGATCGCAGCGGGACCAGTAGTGGGTCTTCGGTAGGGCCGCGGTCGATGAACATCATTGTAGTGGGGAGCCCGTCTTCATCCGGAATCCGCACGGCCAGCTTCATTCCGTCGCGATACCAGGCGTCGGCGATCGCAGGATCGAATCTGGGATCGGTCACGATTTGGGTCACGAATTCTTGAAGGCTTCGCTTGCCGGTTTCCAGCCTTGCGATCTCTGAATTCAAGTGATTCCTGACAGCGCGTCCCGCAGCCCCGGGAAGGAACCGCTTCACATCAGCTTCCTCCTCGAGGTGCCGAATCTGCCGGGCAACCGACTCGTCGAGGGCCTTGTTTACCTGTCGCCCGATCTCTGCCCGGTCACGAACTCCCGAGGAGTTCTCCGGTACATCCAATTCGATGTCACGCGCGGTTGAATGCTGATTATCGGCTTCGACGGGGATATCGTGCGCAGCGCCACCCGAGTCCGGGGTCGGTTTCGGCGTCGGACCGTTGGGGCCGGACCTCGGTACGGGCCCGTCGGGCTCGGGTCCAGAGTCGTCGGGGCCTCGCTCGGTATCAGGTGGAAACTCGTCGGGGAGCCCCTTCTTCGTAGCATCCCAATAAATCTCGCTGAAACGACGCTGGAGCTCGATCCGGAGTGCCCTTTCCTCCGGCC
The DNA here is from genome assembly GCF_013186535.1 of Nocardia terpenica. Lineage (NCBI taxonomy): Bacteria > Bacillati > Actinomycetota > Actinomycetes > Mycobacteriales > Nocardiaceae > Nocardia > Nocardia terpenica. The sequence goes on along the minus strand of NZ_JABMCZ010000002.1, from coordinate 1,892,448 downwards.
CCATAGCGCGGTGGTCTCGATCTGCCAACGTTTCGAAGTCTCGACGAACCTGATATAGGGCGTGTTCGTAGTATGCAACGTCATCGATATGACTGAGATGCAGCCGGAGCTCCGCAATATGGCCGTTCGACATGCGAATATTCAGTTGCAGATCACGATAACCGGACGGCAGCGGCGTCGCAAATCGGTCATCGAACGAAACGATATCAATGCGCGGATCATTCGCAATCAATTCGAGAGCGCGATAGACATCCTCGACTCTGTCGAACTCAATTTTAGCGCCGACCAGGTCGGTGAGGCGAGAGGCGTCACCTTTGTATTTCCTCAGGATCTTGGCCCAGGCCCGTTCGCGATCCTTCGGAATGGGGCGTCCTTCTTGTTCACCATTGGCCTCCCCGGCTATATCACGGGCGATATTGTTCAATGCCTCCTGAGTTCCTGGCCAGGCGGCGTACTGCCTATCCAGGAACTCACGACCGTAGACAAGGTCGTTCCTTCTGGTCTGGTCCCATCCGGGTTGGCGTTGATCCATGATGTCCACATCGCTCACAGCATCGTGGACAGCCTGCGATATCATCCGCTGTTCGGTCGTGAGCGGCGTCGGTTCGACATGAACCGGATCTGCCAATATGGACTCCGGACCGCGCTCGGCGACCGAATGCGCTGCCTCGGACAGAATCGGTATCGAATCCGGCCTCTCCAGCAGTGAATGCAGCGCCTTCGGCTGCTCGAGAAGCGAGTGCTCCAGATAAGGATTGTCCCGCATCAACTGCACCAAGCCCGGATGCTCGGGCAGTTGGCTGCGCACGGCTTCTCCGATCGGTCCCCCGGCCTCGGTGACGACACCGCGCTCATCTGCTCGTCGTAGTGCATCAGTGACGCGCGATTCGTTCAGGTAGCGTTCCGCGTCACCGCGACCGGAAGCTCCGGGAGCAGGGGGCTCCGCAGAATGCGCGACGACTGATTGATTATGGTCGGAGTGGTCGGATACGGCCTCTACTCCTCCCAGGTCCCCTCGTCCGGCCAGGTCCCGTCCTGGCTGCTGTGCATCTCCGCCCAGGAGACCACGTTCGCCGCCATGTGTGCTGTCGGCTGGTACGTGAGAGTGCTCTTGTTGATGGTCAGGCGATACTCGGTGTTCTCCCCCGGCGGTTCGGTCTGGGATCGGATCCGGACGTCGTAGTCGATCGTCTCCGAGTCCTCCCGCGTGCGCTGGATGCTCAGCCGCGCCTGGGGCGGATACACCTGCCGCCCCGTCGGGGGGCGTCCGGTCTGTTTCGCCTCGCGGTGGTCGTCCGCGATCATTGTCGAGCTCCAGCTCGGGTACTCGGTGACTACTCCGGTCTCCGAGTCGATCACCAGGTTCGTCAGACCGACCGCCTGTCCCGCTGTGGTCTGCTCCGGGGTGAGGATCGGCTGGACCAGCCAGCCGGTCTCGAACGGGTAGAGGTGGAACCGGCGGTCGGGGTTGAAGATTCGGGCCAGGTACTGCTCCACTTGCTCCCTGGTGCGGTATTCCGCCATGGGCGCCTCCTTCGTCTGCGGGGATGGGTGTGTACCACAGGCCGGTGGATCCGTGCGCCAACTGTGCCGGTGGGTGGTCGGACGTGGTGCCGGCCTGGGGATCCCACCACACCGGCCCCGTGGCGTCGTGCGGGTACACGATGACAGTGGCGTGCGAGCCCGCTGTCCTGGGGGTTCCGTCGGCGTTGAACAGCGGTTGCCCGGTCCGTGGATCGTGAGCGTGCCATTCGTTGACGACCAGTGCCGACGATCCGGGCCCCATATTGCTGATCAATTCGTGCAGCCGCGCGAACTGTTCCGGTATCGGGCGTCCGCTGGTGTCCTGGTGCAGGCCGTCGCCGATCCACCGTGCGGCGCGATCGAGGCCGCTGGCTTCGCCGCTATGGGTGTCGATCGTGCGGTCCGGCAATCTGTCCGGCCATCGGGGCGCGGAAACCTGGGGTCTCCCGAGGAACGACGCCAATGCCGACAGCGCGCAGTCCAGGCAGTTGTTGCTACGGCCCTGAACACCGATCCCGCCGTCGTTGATCAACTGTCCGTAGTCGTTGCTGCGGGGATCCGCCCCGACCAGGAACCGATCGCCGTCGCGCAGGGAGTCCTCGACCGCGGCCTGATACTCGGCCCGCTCCACGCCTTGTAGTTCGTTCTTGCCGAATTTCCGTAGCTCGGACGGGTTTTCGATACCGGCACCGGTGTTCGCATGCGTGATGTCGTTGCTGAGCTGCCGGATCTCGGCCGGGTTCAGCCCGGGGCCGTGGCCCGATTCCAGGCCGAGCTGATGGCGGAGTCGTTCGGCGGCGAGGTCGGGTTGGGTGTTCGGATGCCAATTGGCTGGGTTGCGGAGGTCGTCGCTGACGTTGATATGCAGGTGTGCCGTGTTCGGGTCGGGGGTGTGGACGAGATCGATCAGGACGCGGTCACCCGACAGCAGGCGCTGGCCGTGATTGAAGGCCAGATCGGTGGCCAATTGCGTGTTCTCCCAGAGGCGCTGGACCTCGTGTGGGGGGATATGGCGGTCGACGGCGACGTGGGTGCGGATACGGATGACGGTGATCGGGCCGCCGTGGGCATTCGGATAGCGACGCACATCGTAGGCGGGACGCGCGTTTCGGCCGCGGCCGTGGGCGACCTCGGTGACATGCCCGTTCTCGGGCATCTGCTGCCGATAGGACTCACGCAGTTGGCGAGCGTCGATCGCCTGCTGCATCTCCGGTGAGCGCACCGCATGACGTGGGTCGGCGGGATGCGGTCGGCCGTGCCGTGGATCGTGCAGGCCGCCAACCGAATCCCCGCGACGGGGACGACTGGGTCCCGGTTCGGGACGGTGTTCGGGTGATGGTGCGGGGGTGTGCGGGCGTTCGTGTGGTGGTGGGGCGGGTGGTTGTTCCCGGGGCGGGACCGCCTGCCGCTGGTGTGACTGTACCGGTTGATGGGGCGGTACCGATTCGTGTGGTGCGGGAGTCACATTCGGTCGAGGCTGATGCCATACGGGGGTGATCGGCTGTTGGGGAGCGAGACGGTTGGCTTGCGGTGAAGTCGCCTCGGATGTGTGCTGTGTCGGCGAATACGGTTCTGCCCGAGGGTGATCCGATACGGGATCGCGGTGCTGCTGCATCGGTGCCGGTGCGGGCCGGGGCTGCGCATGCCGCGGGGTCGCGGACTCGTGGGTCGGGGCGTGCGGTGGCGCCGATTCCGGGGCTGTGTGCGACGGCCCCGGTTCCTCCTGCGGCCTCGGCGGCTCGGACTCGGGCGCGCGGTACAGCCATGGTTGGTACGGGTGAGATTCGGGCGCCTGCAAGGATTCCCGAACCTGCGGCCGGTTGTCGGGGTGTACCGATTCCGTGTGCTGTGGCGGGTTGTCTGGGCGGGGTGCGGGTGCGTGTTCGGTTGCCGGGCGATCATTGTCGACTCGATCGGGCGGGCCTTGGCGGTGCTGGACGTGTTCGTCGGCGGACCGGCTGTGCGCTTGCGCGGGGACGTCGTGGGTGGCGGTGAAGCGTGGGTTGTCCAGGTGGGCGAAGCGCGGGTTGTAGATGGGTTCGCCGACTGTGACCGACACCGGGTTGCCGTGGGCGTCGACGATGATCTCTCGTGGCCAGATGCGGTAGATGGTGTCGCCGGAGATTCCGCCGGGTGCCAGGACTTCGGCTTCATAGTGGGTGCCCTCGTTGTACCGCCGATGGGCCGTGGCGTCGTGGAAGGTGGCGTCCACGTCGATGCCGTGCGCGTGATACAGCTCGTGCATGTAGCGGATCTGCCGGAAGGTGCCGTCGGGCAACCGTTCCAGCTTTCCCTCGGCGGCGAGCCGGTCCAGATCGTCGGCCGCGATATTACGTTCCCGGGCAATGGTGCGCTCCGGGCTCTTCGACAGTGACACGAAACCGTCCGCGTGGCCGCGTCCCGTGTCACCGACATGCGCGCTGATGCTGAGATTGCTCGGGTCACGGGGCGCGAAGCCGGGGCCGAAGATCTCCGGACCACGAGAATCCATCCGGAACAATGCGTTTCTGGCATCCAGGAACGCGTCTGCGGCGCTGTGATCGCGCCAGACCGGCGACAGGCCGTCACCGTCGTAATTGACCACCATCTTTGTGAGGTCGGTCGGTGTCACCGCGCTGGCGAGCGCGTCACCAGACATGGACCGACTCAGATGGGCGGGCAATTCACTGTCGGGACAACCGGCTTCGAAAGCGTCCGGTTCCATGTTCGCGTAGCGCCGCGGGTTTCGAGGGTTATCGATCTTGTGCGCCACTACCTCGGTGAGATACCGCGGATCGAGCTGTTCGGGCGTCTCCAGCAGCGTGGGCCGCTCGAAGACATAATGCCGCCCGAGAACCAGTGATCCGTCCTGAATTCCGCGGACCACGTCATCGAACGACACGCCGCGTTTGGCGGCGTACTCGCCGATAATTTTCTGATCGCCGTAGCTCAGCTCGAGCGGTTCCGCACCCGGCTCGTGCGGCACGGACAGTCGTTCCAGGCCGGGGGCGGCGGAGTGTGGATCGCTGCCCGAGGGCGCATTTTCTCGCGTTCGGTCCACAGCGTGGTCTGCGCTGTCGGCCGGAAGTTCGCGTTCTGCGGTTGATTCGTGCGGGCGATGGTGTTCAGGTTCGTGATCGTCAGGACGTGGTCGAGGCTGTTCCTGGCCTTTGCGGGGTGATCCGTTGTCTCGTTCGGGGCGTTTCTGATTCGGTTGCGAGGCATCGGAACGTCCACGAGGGCTGTCGGGTGGTCCCGCCGTCTCGTGCGGCGACCGAGCGGCCAAGCCGTGCGGACTCGCGACGGGGACACCGGCGATGATCGGGCCGGGGGCCTGCGTCCTGCTGTCGGTACCTCCGGAGGGGCGATCGGTGGACAGCGATGCGGTGGCTTCGGGAGCGTGGGGCGTCGTGTTGGTGTCGCGGGCGCCTGGTGCCGGATGACGGTCCGGCACTTCGGCGCCAGTTGGCGTTCGAGGGATTTCGGGACTCCGCGGCGACACCGGGCCACGGTCGGTCGGCGCGTGCGGTACAGAGTCGAGACGATGCGGCGGGCCAGATGTATCGCGTGGGGATGGTGTTGCCGAGTCCGGCACGTCTGCCCGGCTCGGCCGAGGAATATCGGTGGCGCGCTGGGGCGCAACGGTCCGATCAGAGGGCGGAGCCTGTGTGTCGGGGCGAGCTGCGAGATCTGGACGCTGAGGGATGTCGGCGAGTGGGCGAGTAGTACTCGGTGGTGCCGGTCGATCTCCCGCCAGGGCAGGCATCGGGCGATCCGTTGCAGGGCCAGTGCCCTTCGGCGGCACGGACTCCGGTGCTTGCACCGCAGTTCGGTCCGGGGTGTGAGCGAGCGGCGCCTGCCCTGCAGAGGCGTGATCAACCGCCGCTGGTCCACCGGCGGGTGCGGCATGGGAGTTGGCCGGATTATCGGTGACGTGGCCGCCGCCGGTCGAATTCGGTGAGGGCGCAACCGAATCGGTGTGGCCGGTGCCCGCGGTGGATGTCGCGGCACGGGTGCCGTCGACGGCCGGTGCGGCTGCGGCGGCCGGTGCGGTACTCACCTCCGGGCGCGGCGCATCAGCGGGTACCGCTGTGTCGGCGCGAGTGGCTGTCGTCGAGGTGGTCGGAGGTTGCTCGGTATGGGCCGATGCTGGAGCGTCGTGGGAGTGTGTGCCCCCGGTGTCGGCCGCGGGCGCGGTGTCGGTGTGCGAGGAGGTTTCGGGATGGGGCGCTTGGTGGGGTTTGGCGATGAAGCCACCACCGGCCCCGTCGTGGATGCTGCCGAAATCGACAGGCCCCCCGGTGAGGGCAGCCGAGGACACCGACGCGGCAGCGTTACCGGCGAGATTGCCCGGAATCGCACTCGCCCCGCTGGTCAGATAGGACGCGAGCTTGCCCGGTTCGTGCTCGATACCCAGCTTGTCGGCCAGACCGCCGGTGACCTTGCTACCCGCGGCCTCGATACCCTGGCTGACCGGTCCGGCGACCGCGCCCGCGACGGCCCCCGACGCCGCCGACTGCCACACCGAATTCCCATCGATACCATCCCGATGGCCCTCGGCCACCTGAATCCCCTGCGCGGCCACATCCGTGCCCGCACCCAACCCGGCACCGATCACCGCCTGCTTACCGACATTCACGACCAGACTCGACGCCGCGTTGGTCCCCAGCTTCTCGGCCACCCCGAGACCGACACGCTCAGCGAGGAACGACGCACCCTTCAGAGCGAGCTTATCGATCAACTCCTGCACCGTCTTACGGACAAACAGCTTCACCGCAGCCGCAGCCGCAGCATCAACGGCCTCCCCCACGACCGGGATGAACGCCATCGCCAGCATCGACGCCACCGAAATGTAGATCGATAGCTTGGCGTATTCGATATCGGTGGCGCCGTGTTCGAGCTGTTTGGCGAAATTGTCACAGGTGTCGATGAACCTCTGCAGCTCGCTCCCGTCCCCGCCCGCCACCTCCTGCCAATACGACGACATCGCGTCGTGGGTCCGACCCTCGATCGACGACAACGCGGCTTCCATCGCCTGATCGGCAGGCCGCTGCAATTCCCGCAACGCTGTCGCCATATTCGACCAATGCCCGGCCGCCCGGCGCATGGCGTCCTCGTCGCCTTCGGGCCAGTGGCCGATGAGGAAATCCTCCAGCCAGCCCCCAACACCTGGCAGGTGCGGAAACCACAGCGTCACGCGAGCATCCCCCTCCGACTACACCCGGCGGATCCGGTCGGCGTTGTCCCGATCCTGGGTTTGCAGCGCGTCGGCGGTCCCGGTGATCTTGTCGCCGGTCGCTTTCACTTTCTCCGACAGCCCGGTCAACGCGGCAAGGAAGTCCTTCACATTGCCCGGACCCTCGGTCTGCGGATAGGTTTTCTCGAACTGCTGCCCCGGCTTATCGCCACCCCAGCAACGCTTCTCGGAATCGAGTCCGGCTCGCAGCGTCGCCAGGGCCGAGGCCACGTCCTCACCCAGCTGGGCGAACTGCGGTGAGACCGCACGCAGCCGATCCGGATCGGCCCACAGATTGCTCACAGTCGTACTCCCTCACCAGGATTCGGCCCCGTTCACTGCTCTTCGACGCACCGGTGTGGCCGATGGTTCCAGCGAATCCGGTTCCGGTTCAGTGCGATCGCTGCGGCGGCTCACCCGGCTGCTCGGACAGCTGCGCCCGCAAATCTCGCAGATTCGGTGCGCCCGGAATGATTTCGCCGAGGTCGGGCATCGTCTCCACGATCGCCGTAATAGGCGCCAGAACCTGCTCACGCGCCTTGGCCGCCGCCTCGGCCCCGCCCCGAATCGCGGCATTGATGTCCTCGGTCAAACCCCGTGGAGTACTGCGGCGGAAAGCGTCTTCGGCGATGGTGATTTCGGTGACCGCTCCGGACGAGTCCACCGTCACCCGCGCCAGATCGTTCGGCGATGTCGCATGCACCCTCATCGCCGCAAGCGTGCGCTGGACCTCACCCACCTGGCCCATCTCACGATCGAAATCGGCCTGGATCGCATCCAACTCCGAACGCAAACGCACATTAGCCGAACGGATCTGATCCCGCTCCCAGTCATCCATATCAGTCACCTTGGTCGGATTCCGCAGCGGCACCGGTGCGTTCGGCCTCACACCACTCGCGCCACCACGCCACCAGCTGTGAACCTGGCATCTCGATATAGGAGTGGCCGCTACCCGGATTGAACAGCACCCACGACCCCGCCAGCGGACATACCTGCTCGAGCACGTCCATACCTGAAACCGTCCGCCGCAGCCACGGATTCACATCCTTGGGCAACCTACCCACCGAGGTATACACCTCCAGGACAGTGTCTTCGCCGCGGTAGAGCAGCGGCCAGCCCCGCTGCCCCTGCGGATCATCCTCAGGTAAGACGATGTGGAGTTCGCTGCGGCCGAACGCGTCGACAAATCGGCCGATATTGTTGAAGCCGTACTCCAGCCGCCAGATCACCAGTTCGAACTCGCTGGCGAGGTCTCGACGGGCATATTGCGGGGTCGGCACGAATTCGGGGTTCAGCCAGCGCTCGGCGAATCCACCCTTGTCGTCGGCCAGCCAGCCACCGATGACGTTGGCCTGCTGCAGTGCCGACTTGTCGGCTCTGGGGTCGGTGAAATACTGCCACTTGCCCGGATTCGCGCGGGCCCAGACGAAGTCCTCGTCCGCTGGCTCGGGCAGGACCGGCATGTAAGCGCCGGGATAGTCGGAAATATGTAGCTCTTCACGCTGCGCTCGCTGGTTGAAATGCACTACCGCATCCTGCCGTTGTTTCGAACCACGACGGCCTCCGTGAGCTGCCCGACCGGACCAGCCCAGAACCCCGCCTCTCACACCGAATACCTTGCCGTGCAGGCACAATGACCATACCCGCCGGCGTAGCCTACTGATCGCTACCTCAGCCACGACCTCGGGGGACCATTGCCTTGCTCCCCGGCCTCATCCTCCTCCGTCCAATCCGACGGCAGCCCTTGCTGCGCCTGCTGCAGCTTGCCGCCGTACTCCTGCACGTACTGTCGGGGATCGGTCACACCGACCCCTCCCCCGCGGCCGCGATCCGCGCCCGATTGTCCTGCTCGGTAGACACACTCGCGGTCACCGCCTGCCGCAACGCCCCCACCGTCGCACTCGACGCCTCCGACCACGACTGCAACATCGCAACGATCCCGTCAACACCCGCCGCCAGCCTCTGCCCCTGCTCCCGATAATCCTGACCAGCATGCCCCGCCTCGAACCCGGCACCCGCGATCCGCGTCGCATGCCCCCGCGTCGCCTCGGCAGCCGGTTCGATCGTCTGCGCCATCGCCAACACCGACTCCGGAACGAAGAACACTCCCCCTCCTCAACTCAGATCTTGTCCGCAGAGCCGCCCCAGGAGAGACGGGTCAGATCACCCGATCATTACAGAAACACCAGCACACACACCACCGCGGAGCCATATAGATGGCTATACCGTTGGCACACAGCCTGTTCAGCTGACACGTTGCGATGTGGTCTGCAGATCTACGCGCGAGACCGTTGATGTCCGCTCGACCGACGGTGAACCGGAACAGCAACGAAGACGACTGATGCAGGGCCGACTTTCAGCGAATCGGTACATGATCGATGCGTCGCGGTTACTGGATGTCCCCTGTACTTCAGATGGTTTCGAACCGTACGTCCGCCACATACAGAGTTCGCGTCCGGAGACGGACACGCGGCAGGCGGTTGTCAACTGCCCCCGGTTCTCGCAGTGCCTCACCGATCATCCGTTTCATTCATCGAAAGGAGAGCTTCGAATTCGGCCACGGCAGCCGCGTAGATACGGTCCAGATCACCACGCAGCCGCGCGGCAGCGGCCTGCCATCCGGCGTAGACACCGCCGAATACCTGCGCCGGGGCACCCCTCCAGTCCTGCCGCGCTTGCGTCAACAGAGCGTCGGCGTGATCGAACTGCTCAACGACGACTGCCCGCAACTCGACAAGGACGACCGTTGCCTCCGCGAGCCGCCGCGGATACCCACCCGCACCGGCATTGCCGGAGCCGGGCTCGTCATTGCGGGTCCTCGGATAGATTCGGGTACGGGGGTGCGTCGCGACATGCCGCGGCGCGCGGCGGCGGCATAGGCGTCCGCTCATCGACGCACTGGCAACCGACCGGAGCAGCTCACCCAGCTTGTACAGACCTACAGACCCTGGACACATCCCAAACCGTGACGGTAAATGGCGTCCCATTCACTCCCGAAGTCGGCGGCAGGTTCTCGCCACTCGGCCACGAGGGCAGAGATCATAGTGTCCGATATCCTTGTGAAGCGGCAGCTCGTAGCTTCATAGCTGCCGGGTTGCCCCTGTGGTCCTCAGCAGCACCATGACGTTGTCGGTCACCAGTTCTCGTCTGTTTCGCGTAGTCGCTGCAGAACGCGGTCGATCCAGGCGGTGAACAAGGTGGTGAGGTCAGCGGTGGTGGCCGGGCGCATCGTCAGGTGCTCGCGGGTGCGCTGTTGCAGATAGCGACCATCACCGGCGATGTCGAGCCATTGCGCGGTGTACCAGGGGTCAGGGCGACTGTGAATGGGACCGGTCAGCAGACCTGCGACACCGCCGCCGTCAGTGGGGCGTTCGGCGAGTCGTTCAAATCGTTCGCGGGCACTCGTGCGGCTGTATCCGTGGTTGTCGGTACGTTGCCGGAGATCTTCGATATTAAAGGTTTCCGGGCTGGCGGTGCCGGAGGGGAACGACGGCAGGACGCGCGCCAGGCGGGGCGCCAGGTGTTCGGGCCGGAATAGTCGGCAGCGGATACGACCGTGGGTGCCGTCGGCGGCGGTTTGGGTGAGCATGACCGCGTGGTACGGGGTGCGGGCGCCGACAATGCGGTATTCGCGTGGTGTGCCTTTGCCGAGGGTTGTTGATTCACCGAGGATTTCGATGCGGAGCTGGGAGGTCGTGAGAGTGTGGAAAGCAAGATTGATGCGTTCGGATTCTTCGGTGTCGTATCGGTCGCGTACCGCGATGCGGTGGGCAGCAACCTCGTCGTTCGTGGGGAGCCTGCTGGTGTAGGCCAAGGGCCGGGGGAAGCGGTCGTTCGCGTCGCTGTACCACAGGGCCGCGAAATCATCCGTTTCCCAATCCCATTCGGCCATACAGAAGGTTCCCATCGTGCGAAGAGTGAAGCCAGCTCTCCGCCCGGTTGTCATTGGCGGAGGTCGGCAGGTACGTCAGGGGAGCGGAAGCCGGGTCGTCGGGACGCCCCGTTCGAGCAGCTACCGGTCCGGCGGTGGGGGATCGACGTAATCGCCCCCGATCACACCGCCCGGAAGAGTCCTGGGAGCCGGGCCGAGCAGTTCCTCGGTGTTGTCCATGTTCTTCAGCCAGTCGGGGGTAGCGTGGTCGCGGTCGCCGTCCTCCCCTTTTCCTTTACCGGCTGCGCCTCCCATGCCCGGCATTCCCATGCCCGGTGTTCCGGCGGCTCCGGCACGCCCCGCTGCGGCGGCGGGGTTCACCGGAATTCCGGCTCGTGGCGTACCGGGCAGGCTGCGGCCGGGACCACCGGATCCGATGCCGGGTACGCGACCGCCGGAGAGGCCACCGTGACCGCTGCCAGACAGGCCGCTGCCGGGGAGGCCACTACCGCTGGGCAAGCCTGCGGAGCCCATGCCGCTGGGTCTCGTGGCGGTGGTGTTCGGGTCTATGCCTGTGGGCCGGGTTGCTGACGGATCGGCAACTGCTGCAGCGGGATTGGTGGTTGCAGGGTTGGTGGACGTAGGGTCTTGTGTCGTCGGGAGGTCCTGTGCCGGTGTTGTGGGCTGGTTGCCGTGATCGCCATCGCCGCCGTTGCTGCCGGTGCCGCCAGGCCCTTGGGTGCCGTCCGGGCTCACGCCGCCACCGGTACTCGTGCCGCCGGGGCCGTCTCCGCCGGTGTTTCCTGGTTGCTGCGGGGTGTAGAGGGGGTTGGTTGGGCTGATCGGTTGCGGCAGTACGGGGATCTGGGTGTCGGCCGATTTGAAGTCGACGAGGTAGTGGTCGCGCATTGCCGCCCGAGCCTGGTCGCGCGCCTCATCCACGGCTGCCCTCGATCGCGAGCCGTGCCAGAACCCCACATCCCACCCCTTCGGGTTGAAGATATTCTTACCCACAGTGTCGTTCGGTTCGGCAACGTTGCTCTTGGTGTTCGCGATCCCCGTGACCGCCGTCGATACCTGAGCAGCCAGCGACTGCAGCGCCGGAGCAAGGTCCAGTGCACGCTGGGCGTAATTATCGATCGCTTGCCGTGACGCCTCCGCAGCCGCGCCGTCCCATGCCGCCGCGCTCGATCGCCGGATCCGAGCTGCGAACTCTGCCACATCGGTGCTCCACGTCGCCGCCATACGCGAGTATTTGTCGACGGCATTGTTGGCATCGGTGGTGTCCTGCGGACTGAACGCGTGGTAAATATCCCAATGCTCGAGGTGATCGGGATTCTCGCCGCCGGAGATCTGTGGGGGCTCGTTCGGAATGGTCATCGCCACTTACCGTCGCTTTGGCGAATTGGCCCCTGAACGGGTGCCGCGCTGATCGAGCTCGATGGCATATTCGCCTTTAATTCATTATATCGAGCTGCGAATTCTTGATCCGTCTCTACGAACTTTTGAGCAATAGTTCGATGGAGTTCCTGAAGGTCGTCGACGATCCGATAATGATCTTCCAGGATATCATTCACATTGTTGGCAGAGTCTTTACCCGAAGTGACGATTGCGGCCTTTGCGCGGAAACGGTGCACCAAGGTTTGGGCAGAGGTCAAGATCGCCTGATCCTCTCCTAACCCCCATTTCTTCTGCGAAGAGATCTCTTTCGCAATCTGTTGGGTGCTTCGAATCGAGTCTTTGAATGCTTGACAATCGCGTTCGATATAGGCAAACTCTTCGGCATCGACTCGAACATCCTGGTTGAAATTAACGGTCAGCCGACCTTCCTTCGCGTCATTGATCAGCCCTTCCAGCGGCCGCTGCGGCGGTGTGGTGCTGTCGGCCATGGTGTTTCACTTCCTCCCCGGAAAAATTGATCAATGCCGGAGGTCATGCTGAAGCTGGGATCAGCGGTATCACCTTGTTTGCAAGATTTTTGGCAAGCTCGCACGTGTTCATGTTTCCGGTCTTTCGGTTCGACGCCGGGTTATTCAGTAGGAACTCGAGGCTGCCGCCCTTCATCTCGGCGTTGAGCAAGCAATCGTGTTGCAAATCCGTGGCCTCGCTGTCGTGGTAGGTCAGTGCCGGGCGGCCAGCGATGGTGAGTTCCTCGGCCACCTTGAAACCTGTGTTGTCACGCACCATCTGCAGGGTGATGTTGGTGGCGCGTATGGAAACAGCGTATCCATCGGACTCGACCCATCGGCAGCCGCGCCACTGGGTCCCGCCGTTTCCGTCGGAGTCCGCGATATTGCGACTGTGCAGCTGCTCGGAATCCATGACCGATTCCGGAATCGAACAAGGGTTGAATGCCGTCGGCGCGGGCGGAAGCCGGGTCGACGATGCGCTTGTACTGCCGGAAGATTGCGAAACACCGCCGGTGTTGGAACCGCACGCGGACAGAAGCACGATCGCGCCAGCCGCAGCGGCAACACCACGCAACATGCTTCCTACGCTGGTCATTGTGCCCTCTCGGTACCGGCGCCTTCGACGCTGTGTCTCGGGGTCGGACCGGCTGCCCGCCCCCTTCGCTCAGCTCGCACCGACCGTACCTGCCCCGATGTGACGCATGCAACCGGGTGGAAGTGGTCGCGACGTCGCGCTCGGTCCCGGCGATTGCTCCGTGAGCAGGACCAGGGCCGGTTCGCCGCCGGGAGAGAAGACTATGACGACACCCGTACTCGGGACGACCGTCAATCCTGCTGCATGAGCGCCGGTTTCGGCCCGGCGTAGCCGTACGTCGATATCGAGCTGAGCGCAACGGCAACGGTGTGGATTCACTGGTCGGTGCCGGAACAGACGGGAAGAGCCATATCGATGAGCGTCCGGAACCGGGGGGCAATGGGTGCAGCGCCCAAGTTCGTTTCCGGCGCCATCGGCGGTGATCTACTTCTGTGGACCATCGGCTGTGCCGTGTTCGCGTACGTAGGTGGCGAGCTTCTCGATTGCGTTGTCCCACATACTGACGCGCCGGTCAGCAGGCTGCCCGGGATCGGTCAGGGGAGGCGGCCGAGGGCGGTGAGGGCGCGAATGTTCTCGGCATAGTCGGGGTATTGCTGGCCAAGGGTGTCGGGGTCGGCGACCGTGACCATCTCGGGAGTGAAGGGGGGTGCGACGATGACGCTGCTGAGGGTGTATTCGCCGAGTGTGTGTGCTGCTTGCCAGACTCCTGCGGGCACAACGAGATGCGGTTGTTGCCCGGACTCGAGGTCGGGGCCGAGGACGTGCCGGGTGGGTTTTCCGTCATCGTCGAGCAGGGTCATTTCCAAGGGTGCGCCGGAGTGGTAAGTGAAGATTTCGGGGTATGTCGCCGCGTGCAGACCGGAGAAATGATCGGCGGGGAGCAGCCAGTAGATCATCGTGGAATGGGAGTCGCGCCAGGTCTCTCGGAAGAAGCCGTTACAGATGGCCAGTGGCTCTAATTTCAGGGTGTCGATGATCTGCCGGGTGGTGGTCGTCGTGTCCATCAGACGTGCTCCTTGTGATGTTCGGCGGTGTGAGTCGGGGTGTTCTTGAGCCTTTTCGCCCGATACATGGCGGTATCGGCCAGTCGTAGGAGTTGGTCGATGTCGGTGATCTGCTCGCCCTCGGCCAGATGCGTGACTCCCACGCTGGTGCTGACTGCCAGGGGCCTGCCATCGACGATGTACGGCTGACCGAGCGCGGCCCGCAGGCGTTGGCCGATATCGTTGTCGCCGTGGCACTTCCATAGGGCGACGGCGAACTCGTCACCGCCGAGTCGGGCGACGACGCCGTCATTGCGGGCACAGTGCCGTAGGCGCTCCGCGACGCCTTGGAGGATGAGATCGCCTGTGGTGTGCCCGAACCGGTCGTTGACATTCTTGAAATCGTCGACGTCGCAGAAGGCCACGACCACCGGTGATCGTGTGCCGTTGTGCGGTGCCACCAACCGGTGAAGGTGATAGAGGAACAGGGTGCGGTTGGCCAATCCGGTCAAAGGGTCGTGCAGCGCTTGGTGTTTCAACTCCCGCAGCAGATGGTCGTTTTCCGCCAGCGTGGCGACCTGGCGGCCGATCACCAGTCCCAGCAGCGCCAGCGACAGCGCTTCTTGCGAGGGGCTGAGGGTGACTCCGGCAGCCAGCTCGGCGGCGAGGAAAACACCGGTGGCGATCAGCGGCAGGTAGGGCACCACCAGGTGCGCCAGATCGACCGCGCTGCGGCGCTTGTCGGTGTGCGGCACTGGGGTGGGGTTGTCGGGGGCCAGTGCCGCCAGGAAGAACAGCACCGGGCAGGCCATGAACCCGGCCTCCAGTGCGGGCGGAATCCTCGTTCCCCCGGCATCGACGAAATGCGCGAACAAGGTGCTGGACACCACGTAGGCGGTCGCGGCCAGCGCAATGAACAGAACCGGCAACCCGCGCCCGCCCGGCCGAAGCCGAGCCAGCATCACGATCGCCCCGACGAGCAGCAGATACACCAACGGATGTGCCACCAGCAACGCCACGATCGGACCGGACGCCGTCCAGCTCATCGACAGCTCCCGACCCAGCGTCACCCAGCCGAACAGCACGATCGAGCAGAAGATGATGGTCACATCCAGCACACGCACGGTCCGGTGCTGGCGGACCTGTAGCGGCGCATCGTGTTCGGCACCGGTGACACTCGTGCGGACGGTGACCGCGAGTAGCGCAAGTACCGCGGTCAACAAGTACCCCGCCGGTCCCAAAGTCTCTGTGGGCAGCGGGATTCCGATAATCACCTGCCCCCAGCTCCACGCGGCCAGCCCGACCACGAAACAGGTCGCCGCGGCGGTCATCCACCACCGCCACTGCCGCCAGGGGCCGGAACTGCGGACCGCCGACCACAACCAAGCCAGCATGGCGACGACCGCCGCAACCAATTCCCACCCCTTGTTCAAGGCGATCGAGCCAGACCAGCCCAGCAGCCCACTGGAGGCGATACCCACCTCCGCTAACAGCGACGCAGCAGCTCCAGCCGTCACCGCCCCGAAAGCCCGCTGAGACATCACCAGGCTCTGATCCCCTTTGCCGTTCTTCACAAGTGAAGTTCCCCTGCTGGCGAAACCCGCAGCTCGCTACTCACCCCCTGGCACCGAGCACGCGGTCACGCCACCAACGTAGGACATCGACCATCCCGAGGTCCACCATCCCCGAAACTGCATCGCCCAGCCGGGGGGTACTCGTTTCCGTCCCGCAACGGAACGATCCGCCATCCGAACACCGCCCGCCAGTCCATCAACGACGCCCGCGACCGAGTCGGCCCGGTCGAGCTGCCGATGAACCCACACACCTACCGCAAGACCGTCGACACCAAGATCGGCCACCAGGACATCGAGAAGACCGCCGCCCAACTCGGGCACTCCACCAGCGAGGTCACCAAACGGCACTACGCCGAACCCGCCGTCGAAGGACCAGACGCTCGGGAGTACCTGGAGGACTTCGCCGAGACCGTGGACGAGTTCATCGCCGAGGTCGAGGACTACGTCGCCTCATTCGCCGACCCCGGCCAGGAGTGACCCCCTCAGCTGAAAATATGGAGTAAATATGGACCTGGCCCCTCCTGGGGCCGGATCCGCCCTCCGGTACCAGCAAACTTGTGTGCGATCATCCCTGGTCTGCCAGGGTATGGCAGGCCCCAGGGCCAGCCGCCGGTGTAGTTTAGTGGTAGAATATCAGCTTCTGCCCCAACACAATTCGGCTCGATTCGACCAGGTTCGGTCATATATCTTCACTAGCAGAAATAGCCTGTTGCTACCGCTTCTTTCTGTTGTACTGCACGGGATTCGGTCTGATTCCACTGAAAAAGTGGAGTAAATGTGGAGTAGCTCCGGGCCGATTCAGGTCCGACAGTGCTGGCTTGAGCCGTGGAAACAGCAGCCGATTAGGGTCACCCGAGCCGTGTCTAGCACCAGCCGACCTGGCCCAGGCGAAACCCTGGCCGCTCCGTATGCCCAGTAGCGCCCGGCCGCGGGGCAGATTCTCGACGCGAATGTTCTTGGTGCGGGGCAAGACCTTTACCGCCTGGGGCAGGTCGCCGTGGCGTTTTGCGCGGCGTGGCCGTACGTCATGGGGGCTGAAACAGTTAGCTGTGCTTGTTTGCTGGCGGACATTGTGATCATGGATCCCGTGCTGGCACTGTGTTGCTGGTGTGCCGACATGGCAGACGCGCTGGCGACGTCACCTTGGTGGAAGGACCTTGATGAGGGCAGAGCGTTACGGGACCATCCGTAGGACAAGTCGCGCGCTAGCACAATTAGAGGTCCGACTCCTAGATGGCGCCAGACTGCGGCTCCAGAGATGCCTGTCGACGTCGAAGATAGGCTCTATATGGCCCATGTTTCATGTGGCTGGCGGGCGATGACTCGCGAATGCACGATACTACGGCGTGTTGGTCACGTGGACGGTCAGGACGACCGTCCCGCCGACCTGGATGTGATATTCGTACACGGTTTGGGGGGTGATCATGAGTCGACCTGGCGACGGCGCAAGCAGGCGGCGTGCTGGTTGGAGTGGCTGCACGAGGACATGGCGAACATAGCTGTTTGGTCGCTGGGGTATCCGGCCGCAGCAACGGAGTGGATATCGGGAGCAAAGGGGATGGCTCTACCACAACGAGCGTCTGGCTTGATCGAGCGGATGCTGGACAACGGGATTGGGTCGCGTGGACTGGTGTTCGTGTGCCACAGCTTGGGCGGCCTGGTTGTCAAGCAGGTGCTGCGTCACTGTAGCGAGGAACGCGAGGAGGGTTGGGGGGCCATTGCTCACTCGACGCGCGGTGTGGCGTTTCTCGCAACACCGCACACTGGGGCACCGCTCGCCAACATCGCCGTCCCCGCACAACGCTTCGAACAGCTCGCGGATACGACCGGCGGGCATCTGCTGCCCGTCCAGCAACGCGGCAAGAGTAAGCACCTGCCACACGGTGTCGGGCTCGTGAATCGGGGTCGGCGGAGTGGTGCCGTCGAACAGATAGGGGCGCTTACGTTTCCGGTCACGCGCGGCGCGCGCGTCGTCACGCATCCGCGCCCACTGCGACTTCGGCTGCGCATCAGGGCTTTTCGATCGGCGATTACGCCGAGGATTCGAGCCAGCCACTACGCCACCTTCTTGTCATCGACCGCACCAGCATTCGCAGGCGGTGCGGTAGCAATGGTGAACCCCATCGGGACGACCAGATCAGCCACGCCGGGGCCACACAAAACGTTGCGCATCGAGTAGCCAAGCTTGTCGTCGACGGTGGCCTTGACCGTGATCGGCCACGACGCGACCTGTTCAGCGTTCCACTGCTGCTGCCCGACCTCGGACACATTGGCACGCGGCATGATCCGCAGCAGCCACTTCTCCCGCGCCCCAGCACCATCGACGAACAAGAAGATCACCCGATAATGGATCGTGTCCGGGCTAACCGGCTCGGTCCACGACAACTCCTTGGTCACCGCGTCAGCCTTCACGTCGGCGAGACTGCGGCCGGAAACCAGTTCCAGCACAGGACGTTTGAACTCCTGCGCGGTGAATCCGACGCTTATGTCCCGTTTCACGATGTCCGTCCGGGTCGGTTCCAGTGCGCCCCAGGATTCGGTCTCCGACAGCTGCTGCTCCGGCCGGAACTGCGGGCCGTTGGCTTTGTCGATCAACCCCAGCGACGCATACCCTTCCAGCGACTGAAACGCCGCTGACGCGCCCGCGGTGAACGCCGCCGGGATCGCCGTCGACATCGGCGCCAGCAGTATCGCGCCTTTCAACGGTTTGAGCAGCAGATCCTTGTTCCAGGACGCAATCTGCTCGAGTGGCTACCGCCATCGGTCACTCCTCACACGATCCGCCCCGTGTGCCCGGCCCCGTCGGGCAAGGCCGGGCACACGGCAGGCATCTGGTGGGGCGAATGCTGTTCGATCTGCTGTGGTAGCCGCGTCGCGGTTACGACAGTCGCAACCATCGCAGGATGGACTCCGCGACCGTGGAGGGGGTTCCGTCCGCGGACAGCACCGTGAAATCGGGTGCTTCGGGCCGTTCGTAGGGTGAGCTGATTCCGGTGAAGTCGGGGACTTCGCCGGCTCTGGCACGCCGATACAGGCCCTTTGGATCGCGTAGTTCGCAAACTTCCAACGGAGTATCGACAAAGATCTCGTAGAACTGGAGTTCCCGCTGCCTGTGGATTTCGCGCGCCCTTTCGCGCTCTATGGCGTATGGGCTGATGAGCGCGACGATCGCGATGGCCCCCGAATCTGCTAGTGCCTCGTCCGGAAAGGTTGATGCGTTAATCGTCGGGGTGTCGGGTTGCTCGCCACTGGTCGGCCGGTGATGCTGCCTGGCGGAGGTGGTGCCGGTGGCTCGGAAGCCGGATGTGTTCGTCAGAGCGGTGACCCCGCAGGAGGGTCGCAAGCTGGCCCAGATCGCCCGGCGCAGCAAGCAACCAGTGCGGATGCGGCGGGCGGTGGTGGTGATGGCCTCGGCGCAGCATCAGCCGGTCGGGTTCATCGCGAAGCTGATGCAAGTATCGGAATCGTATGTGCGGCAAGTGATCCACGATTTCAACGAGAAGGGCTTCGAGGCGCTCGACCCAAAATGGAGAGGGGGCAGACCGGCGAAGACCGATCAGGCGATGCGTGATCGGATCTGTCGGATCGCCCGGTGCTGCCCCCTCGATCTAGGCTGGCCGTTCACGACGTGGAGCCTGTCGAAACTGCGAGAGGTATTGGCGGTCAACAGGATCGCCGAAATCAGCCGCGAGACGCTGCGCAGGATCCTGAAGGCCGGTGGGGTGTCGTGGCAGGCTACCAAAACCTGGAAGGCCAGCAACGATCCCGAGTTCACCGAGAAGATGAACCGGGTGCTCGACCTCTACGACCATCCACCCGCAGACGGGCGCGTGATCTGTGTGGACGAGTTCGGTCCGTTGAATCTGCAGCCGCGGCCCGGTCGCGGCTGGTTCACGCGTCGCCGGCCCAAGCGGCTGCGAGCGACCTACAACAGAACCCAAGGCGTGCGGCACATGCTCGGCGCCCTGGACCTGCGCAGCGGGCAGTTGTACTACCGGATCCGTGACCGCAAACGCTGGACCGAATTTCTGGCCTTCCTCAAGACCTTGCGGGCCCGCTGGGCGGGCGAGAAGTTGTACCTGATCTGCGACAACTACTCGGTCCACAAACGGCGTGAGGTGCGAGAGTGGTGCGCCGCCAACCAGATCGAGTTGGTGTTCCTGCCGACCTACTCCTCATGGCTGAACCGCATCGAATGCGAGTTCGCCGCCCTGCGCTACTTCGCGCTGAACGGTACCGATCACCGCAGCCATGACGAGCAGGACGCGGTCATCGGCGACTACATCCGCTGGCGTAACCAGCACGCCGGACCTGTCCGCAACTTCGCTGTCGGCTCCAAGATCCGGCGACCCGATTACCTACCGAAGGTTGCGTGACAAGGCACTAGCAAGGCAGCTACTTCGGCGACCCGCCGGACGTTTTCGCGCCGGTCGTCTTGTCCGAAACCGAGGTCGGAGTTCAGGCCGTGGCGCAGGTTGTCGCCGTCGAGGAGATAGGCCGGGCGGCCCGCCGCGATCAGACGGCGTTCCAGCTCGACCGCGATCATCGACTTCCCCGATGCCGAAAGTCCGGTCAGCCATACGGTCACGCCGTTGTGGTTACGTTGCTCCCGTCCGACGCCGGAGTTGTGCCAGACCACATTGCTCGATCGCGAAACCGGGCCATTGATCATGCCGGCGGCAACGGTGCGTTGGGTAGCCGGATCGATCAGTATGAAACTACCGGTATTTCGGTTGCGTCGGTAGCTGTCGAAGACCAGCGGGGCGTGGGCCCGCACTGTCACGCGGCCTATCTCATTGCACCGCAATGATTCTGCGTCCTCGTCACGATGCAGAGTGCGCACGTCGAATCGATAATGTAGGCTCGTCACCTCCGCCGGGGAATCACCGGTACTCGTGGCAATGAGGTATCGGCTCGACGAGCGTAATTCGGAGTTGTCGGCGAGCCAACACACGTTGGCATCGATCTCGCAACCGACGAAGGGGCGGTTTCTCAGCCGTGCCAGCATGTCGCCACGTGCCAGGTCGATGTCGTCGGTCAACGATACCGATACCGCCATCGGGGGAAAGGCCTCTGTCATCTTTTCGCCGCCCGGACCCCAGATCTGTTCAATCCTCGAGATCACCCCACCGGGTAATGCGACGATCTCGTCACCGGGGCGGAACGTGCCCCCGGCGACGGTGCCGGCATAGCTGCGATGACCGACGCGGTCACCGGACTGCGGGTCGAGGACATACTGCACCGGCAGTCTAGCGTCTATCAGGTTGCGATTCGAGGCGATATGCACGTCCTCAAGATGGCGCAGCAGCGAAACGCCCTGATACCACCGCATATGCTTCGAACGATCGACGACGTTGTCGCCGAACAAGGCAGACACCGGGACGAAGGTCAGATCGTGGACGTCAAGTTTGGATGCGAAGGAGCCGAATTCGGCACGGATCTCCTCAAATCGTTCCTGCGACCAATCCACAAGATCCATCTTGTTGACACACAACACCAGGTGCGGAATTTCTAGGAGGGCGGCCAAGAAGGCATGCTGTCTGGTCTGATCCAGTACGCCTTTGCGAGCATCCAACAGGATCAACACCAGATCCGCAGTGGACGCGCCGGTCACCAGGTTGCGGGTGTACTGCCTATGTCCTGGGGTGTCGGCGATAATGAACTTGCGCTGGGCCGTGGCAAAGAACCGGAATGCGACATCGATGGTGATGCCCTGTTCGCGTTCGGCCCGTAATCCATCGGTCAACAGCGCCAGGTTCGTGTATCTGTCACCCCGCTGGTTGCTGGCACGCTCCACCGCGTCGAGTTGGTCCTCGGGGATCGACTCGGAGTCGTACAAAAGGCGGCCGATGAGAGTCGATTTTCCGTCGTCAACACTACCGGCGGTCGCGAGTCGCAGCAGCTCCCGGGGCCGGGTCATTGGATCTCCCCCATCAGAAGTAGCCCTCTCGCTTGCGGTCTTCCATTCCCGTCTCTGAGATCCGATCGTCGGCTCGCGTCGCTCCGCGCTCGGTCGAGCGGGTCACCGCAAGCTCCGCTATCACTTTTTTCACGGTGTCGGCTCGGCTCGGAATGCATCCTGTGCAGGTGGCATCCCCGACCGTCCGGAAACGTACCGAATCCCGGTACGAGATCTCGCCCGGTGCCATCGCCAGAAAACGTGTCTTCGCCAGCAGCACTCCATTTCTGGGCACTACCTCCCGACAATGAGCGAAGTAGATGCTGGGTAATGGGATGGATTCCGACTCGATGTATTGCCAAATGTCGAGTTCGGTCCAGTTGCTCAACGGGAATACCCGGACGTGCTCGCCCTCGGCATGCCTACCGTTGTACAGGCTCCACAGTTCCGGGCGTTGATCGTGTGGGTTCCACGCGCCGAACTTGTTTCGGAGCGAAAAGATGCGTTCTTTGGCTCGCGACTTCTCCTCGTCCCGCCGCGCACCGCCGAATACGGCATCAAAACCACCCGCCCGGATGGAACGCAGCAGAGTTGCGCTCTGCAGCCGGTTGCGAGAGGCGCCAACACCGGCCTCATCGACTACCCGGCCAGCATCGATATCGTCCTGCACCTTCGCAACTATCAATCGCATACTCGAATTAGCAATCACTCTGTTGCGGAATTCTATGACTTCGTCGAAGTTGTGACCGGTATCGATGTGCATTGCGGGAAATGGTACAGGTGCCGGCCAGAATGCTTTCTCAGCGAGGCGCAACATTACTGTGGAGTCTTTGCCTCCGGAGAACAGCATCACAGGATGATGCAGCGTGGCGACAGCTTCGCGAATCACGTGTACCGATTCCGACTCCAGGACCCTCAGATGTGATATTTCGTATTTCGTGAGATCACGCAATGCAACGTACCCCCGGATCAAGCGGACGTATGTCCGTCTCCACTATGTGGTGCCATAACGGCGCTTGTCAAGCAGATCGAAGCACCACTCAGCTTGTGGCCTCGTGACACGTTCTAAGATCATTTCACCCCCGCAAAGCCATAGCTAAGTTCGGACATTCTCGAAGGACTTAGGAGATGGAGTTCTTCCACTTGACAAGAACTATCGGACGCCGCATAGTGGAGCCCCATACATCGAACTACCGGGTCGCAAGCTCAGCTTCAGTTCGATAATGTCTTTGGGGCCAGATCTGCAAGGGGGATGCATTGCATAGCGTGGCGACCTTCGCCTTGCAACTTCTTACTGACACCTGACTGCACACGCTGCATTTGTGTGCGGAAGTTGGATCTCGAAAAGGAGGTGAGCAGAAGTGGAGTACGGTCACTGAGCTTGAGTACAACTGGTGCCGCCCGGCGGCGTCGGGCGGCACCAGCCGCGCTAAAGTCCGACGAACGGGGAAATCCTTGAAATTCGATCCGTTGTCGCCGGAATGGATTGACGACCCCTACGTCTTCTATTCTCGGTTGCGTCACAACGAGCCTGTACTTCGAGACGACAATCTCGGCGCGTACCTGTTGTTCAGCTATGCCGACTGTGCCGCGGTACTTCGAACCACGGACGATTTCGCCACGGATCCGGCGCGGCTGGGCCGAGATTTCCCGGCCATTCGCAAGAGCATTCAGCTCATCGATCCGCCGGAGAACACCGCGCTGCGGAAGGCGACTGCGGAAGCGATACATGCCGGGTTCTCCGCCTTGTCCGCAACTACCGGCGGACTCACCGAAGTGGTCGCCAAAGCCCTCTTCTTCGCGCGGCACGCCGATCGACCGGTCGATCTGATCACGGAGTTCTCCAAGCCGTTGTGCCTGTGGGTGATGTGCGGTGTGCTCGGTGCCCGGCAGCCGGATCCGGATTGGTTCGCCGAGGTGAGCGATCGGATGGTCTTCGGAATGGACTACGGGTTCCGCCCCGATGCGCTGGAGCCTAGTCTCTCCGCAAAGCGCGAACTATCCGAACTCACCGACTCCTGGCTGGACGAGCACCGGGACTCCGTCTTCTTCGGCACTCTGCTCGGAGTCGCCACCACCTACACGCGCGATGTCGTCGCCAATTCGGTGCGGGTGGTTCTGCACGCGGGTTACTCCTCGGTCAGCGGACTCATCGAGAATCTCCTCCTGCACCTGCTGGTCGAACGCGAAATGTTCGAAGAGCATCGGGAACGGCTGCTGGAGTCCAAGGCAGCCCGTATTACTGCGATCGAGGAGATGATTCGGTACGACAGTCCGGTACAGGTATCGAAACGGCTCACGGTCGAAGACCTGGAGCTGTCCGGCGTCGACGTGCCCCGCGGTGCGGACGTGATCGCGCTGATCGGGGCGGCCAACCGCGACCCGACCGTATTCGCCGAGCCGGATCAGATGAATCTGTTGCGAACACCGAACCCACACCTCGGTTTCGGACGCGGCCCCCATGCGTGCCTGGGGGCCAATCTCTCAATCGAATTGGGTTCCGCCGTGCTCAAGGCGTTCTTGGTGGAGCAACCAAATATGAGGTTGGCTGCACATCCGGTACGCCGGAAGACCGCGAGTATTCGAGGGCTCGCGAGCCTGCCCGTGTGGTTGGAGTGAAAGCGTGTCCCTCTCCATCGCTACAGCCCACACCGCCCTGACCAACGACCACACCGCCTTCTGCCGCGGAGTCCGGGCCCGCTTCCCGCTCGGCCGAGAGGGGCGCCACGGCCTGCCTGCCTTCCGTCGTGTCGTCGTCATTGCGGCCTCGTCACGAGGAGGTAGCAGCCTGCTCTACGAGCTGCTTCGCTCCACCGGCGCCTTCCTCAGCCTCGGCGGCGAGCATAGCGTGCTGTACAAGCTGCACGGACTCGGACTACCACAAGGGCAAGATGCGCACGACGGTTGCATCGCCGACGATGCCGACCTCACCGGCTTCCACGCAGACCTCGCGGCCGATGTAACGACGGGAACCGAGCCGGACCTGATCGACCCCCGAGACTGGGACTCCGCGACGCTCACGGACCGCTTCGTGCGGATGTTCGCCCAGCAATGGCCCCAATGCCCGGCCTCCGCCGAGGATATCTGGAAGATCGTGCATGAGGTGATCGCGGGACGCTTGCGGCACGGCCTGGCGAACAGGTCCGCGCTGTTGATGGTATGCGTTCGGGCACTGCGGACGGCCGGTTGGCAGATCGACCCCTGGTATTTCGACGTCGATCCGGCAATCATCAGGGCGGCGTTTCCGAGTGTGCCACCGCCCACCGGCCCGCCGCCGGGGCTGGCCCGGACGGTGGAGGCACCGCCCTTCCTGGTACCCAGCTTGGCGCCGCTGCCCGATACGAACGACCTGCAACGCCCACTGCTGCTCAAGGCTTCGATGGATGCCTACCGCCTCGCCGCGTTACCGCGCCTGTTCCCCGATGCCGAACTGACTGTCATTCACTTGGTCCGCAACCCTGCGGCCTCGGTGAACGGCCTCATCGATGGCTGGCTCGACCGGGGGTTCTTCTCGCACAACCTAAACGGACGTGCCGACTTGCGAATCCCCGGCTACTCGGGACCCGCTGACTGGTCCATGCAGTGGTGGAACTTCGATCTGCCGCCCGGCTGGCGGAATCTGGTCGACCGGCCCCTGCCATGGGTATGCGCCGCGCAATGGTGCGCCGCACATTCACACATCCTCGACGCGCTGGAAGCCAGCGCGCTACCCGCACTGCGGGTACAGGCCGAGGACATCATGGACGGGGCCACTAGGCGGGCGACGATCGACACAATTCTGCAGCATTGCCGCCTGCGAGCCCGGCGACCGGCACGGTCACGGGTGGTCATGGCCAGCCGGATACCAGAGCCGGGACGGTGGCGTCGGCGTCGCGCGATATTGGAGCCGATGATCAGCAGCGGCGAAATCCGGTCCTGCGCAATGCGTCTGGGGTACGACTCGACCGCCGGTGACCGGTGGAAGTAACGATCACGAGAGGAGGGGTTGTGAAAATACTTCTGGTCTCGATGCCCTGGAATCTGCTGGAGATGCCTTCGTTGCCGGTGGGCACACTGCGGGTCGTCACCCAACGGTGCCGCGATCGTCATGAGGTCGCCGACGCCTATCTCAACCTGGCATGGGCCGAGCACCTGCATGATGCCACGGACGGACACATCGGGGTGCCGGAGTACGACTACGTGGCCAATGTCGGGGTCTGGCACGGCATGGGCGACTGGATCTTCACTCCGGCGCTGTACGGTGCGCCGGAGTGGCGCCGTGACCGATACGAGGCCTATCTGCAGCAGCGCGGAGTTCGGCCGGGCGCGTCCGTGGAAATGGCCCAGCACTCAGGTGCATTCATCGAATCGCACGCCCAGCGGATCGCCGATCAGGGATACGACCTGGTCGGCTTCAGCAGCACCTTTCAGCAGAACGTGCCCTCGCTGGCCCTGGCAAAGCAGCTGAAGCGGCTGCGGCCGGAGACGACCATCATCATGGGCGGCGGCAACTGCGACATTCCGATGGGCCCAGCCATCCACCGCAACTTTCCGTTCATCGACTACGTCCTGAGCGGTGAGGCGGAGCAGTCCTTCGTGGACTTCCTGGACCACTTGAGTGGTTGGCAATCGACGAGTGCCGTCCGCGGCTTGTCCTGGCGCGCCGCCGACGGTGTCACCGTCACCAACCCACCGGCTCCGTCGCCAGCCATGCATACGGTCCCGGCGCCCGACTACTCCGAATGGTTTGCCAGGATCGGTGCCAGTGCCGTGCGCGACTCCGTTCGGCCCAAGCTCGTGTACGAGGCTGCCCGCGGCTGCTGGTGGGGAGAGAAGCACACCTGCACGTTCTGTGGACTGAACGGGCTCGCCATGAAGTTCCGCTCCAGACCAGCCGACCAGGTCATGACCCACCTGCACGACCTGATCGCCCTGCACAGAATTCTCGATGTCGTGGCTGTGGACAACATCCTCGACATGGAGTATTTGCGCACGCTGCTGCCGCGGCTCGCAGAGCAGGACTGGGACCTGCACTTCTACTACGAGGTGAAAGCGAACCTACGGGAGGAGGACATCGGGCTGCTGCGTCGTGCCGGACTCGTCCAGATCCAGCCCGGCATCGAGAACCTCAGCTCCCGCGTGCTGTCCATCATGGACAAGGGCGTACACGCGACACAGAACGTCAAGCTGTTGCGCGACTGCGAGGAGCACGACCTGACGGTCGACTGGAACTATCTGTATGGCTTCCCAGGGGAAACCGAGGCCGATTACGCCATAGTCCTGCGCCAGCTTCCGGCGCTCGCACACCTTCAGCCGCCGGGCGGCAGCGTGCGAATTCTACTCGAGCGATACAGCCCGTACTTCCAGCGACCAGAGCTCGGCTTCGAACACCGTCGACCGGCCGCTCTCTACAACCACGTTTACGACCTGGACCAGGAACAGATGAGCGACGTCGCCTACCAGTTCGACACTGAGCGGTGCGGTATCGGTATCGACTACGAACACGCCGTGCGGGCCGCTATCGCCGCATGGCAGCAGGCTTACCCGTCGAGCAGCTTGGTGGCACGAGAGCTTCCGGACCGCACATTGATCGTCGAGGACCGCCGGGTCGGTTGGCCGGTGCGCGATATCAAGCTCGAACCCGGGCCCGAGGCCGAGCTGTTCCGCTATCTGCGCACGCCTCACACCGTCGCCAGTGCTGCTCGCGCGACCGGCCTCGCTCCGCGGGTGGTCGATGCTGTGGTCGACGAATGGGAGCGCCAAGGTCTGGTGTTCCACGAGGGCGGCAGGGTCGTATCGCTGCCCACCGGCCGCGCCAGCATCAAGTCCGCGATCGATCGGTAGGCCATGCTGCCAGGACAGTCCACCCCCGACATCCCGGTGCACGCCAACATGCACCACCCGGACGAATTCCTCGCCTTCGTGGCCGATTTGCGCGACATGACTGCGCGGGGCGAGTCCGTGCGGTGGACGTGTGCCGCCGACGCGGACACCGTGGCCCCGCTGCAGCACCTGGCGCCGCCTCTGTGGCTCAAGCCCGGTGTCGAGCCGACCGTGTGGCGCGCACGGCACCGCCCCTGCCAGTTCTACTTCCGCCGCGGTCCCGGATTTGTGATTATCCATGACGAGCGTTCGGGCAGCGCCGTCGAAACCTTACTGGACGATCCGGAACACCTCGTACTCTTCGAACGACTGCACCATCCCGGCGCCCTTCGGCCCGGGTCGGCCACATCGGCGCTGCGCGCCGCGGGGCTGCTGTTCGAACTCGGCGACAAGGGCGTCGTCCTGCCGTATCGGCTGAGCCGCCTTGCACTGCCGACCAAGTTGCTGTGATGCGAAACGACATGTCGAGACCGAGGTGACCAGTCGATGAATGATCCCGCCGCATCGGCAGTTCTCGCGTTTACGGCCGGACCGACGGCCTTGGCGGACAAAATGTCCAAGGCCCTCACCGCATTCGGATACGTCCACGTCGCCGGTGTTCCGGCCGACTTCGATCGTCTGTCCGTGCTCTCACTTCTGGGGGCTCCGGTCCGGCAGTACCAGGGCGAGCTGATCCGCGACATCAAGCCGGATCCGGCGATGCAGGCGTTCGAGGTCTCCGCCCTGAATATGAAGCCGCTGGTTCCGCACACCGAACACTTCGAGTTCGCCGGTCTGCCGCCGCGGTACATTGCGCTCTGGGCGGTGACACCTGCACAGGGGCCGGGCGGGGAGACAACGCTTGCCGACGGATACGAGTTGCTGGGCACCTTCTCCCCGGAGCAGCGAGCGGCGATGTCAGTTCGCGAGTTCGAATGGCGGTCGCCTATGAGCCTGACTGCCGAGGGAGTACACGAGGCCGCGCGCCACCCGATCGCCGAACATACGCCGTGGGGCATCGTGTTGCGCTTCTCCGGCAGGGAGATGCGTTACCGAACACAGGACGGTGAATACGCCGACGACTCTCTCTTGACCGAGTACCGCGATCGCGGGCTCCGCCACTTCGAACGAACCTGCCGCTCTGTCAAGATCGCCCAAAATGCGTTGCTCGTGTGGGACAACTGGCGAATGTATCACTCCCGCAACGGCTTTTCTGATCCACGTCGGCACCTGCGCAGGGTCATGCTCGACCACTGCCCTACCGCCCGTTTCCCCCTTCCCGCCAACTGAGGTAAGCGTGGACTCCAATGACCTATGCCTTCCGGCGATCACCGACCAGGAGGCCGACTTCAACCACTGGCTGCAGACCCGCCGGACCGATACGCAGCGCTACTTCGATCCCGATCCGGCCCGGCCGGGAACCGCGCTGTCGGAGATGGCGGAGCTGAGCGTGCCGCTCGACGCTTGGCCCTTCGTGCTAACTCCGCAGTTCCTTTCCCGCGGCGCCCTCGCCGCCCTGCGAACGGGACTGACCGCGATCCTCGACGGGATCGATATCGTGCTTCGGGAGAAGTTCCAGCACGATCCGGGCAGGCTCGCGGCAGCGCTGCGGTTGCCACCGCGGCAGCGCGACGTGTATCGGATCGGCGCCGCTCAGGATTGGGCACGCATCGCGCGGCCCGACGTCGTCTTCGACAGCTCGGGTGCTCCGTGGTTCGTGGAGCTCAATGCCGGAACACCGCTGGGCGGTATCGCGATGAGCGCGGTACTGGCGCGAATGTACGACGCATGGCCCGAATCGGCCGAGTACTTACGCGGCGTCGGCGCAACGTATGTCGATACGGTGCGGGCGCTCG
This sequence comes from Nocardia terpenica, assembly GCF_013186535.1. Lineage (NCBI taxonomy): Bacteria > Bacillati > Actinomycetota > Actinomycetes > Mycobacteriales > Nocardiaceae > Nocardia > Nocardia terpenica. Next base: position 1,863,180 of record NZ_JABMCZ010000002.1, on the reverse strand, counting down.
CTGAGCATCTGGCCGAGGTCGACCGATTGGACCGGTCGCGACTGATGGTCGTCGCCTATTGGGGGCACGAGGACGACAATATGCCGTCGCACTCCTACCTCGGACTGGTCAGGGCACTGGGCCGGTACGGCATCACGGCCGTAGCCGCCGCGGTCGAGGACCTCGACCTCGACGGCGAATACATCAGATATGACGGGAGGCGGGTCGATGCCCTCTACCGCTTCTTCGACGAAAGCGACGGCACCCCCGGACTCAAGGACGACCGTTGGCGACACCTGGTGGAGCATGTGGACCGTGGCTCGGTCTCGTTGGTGGGCAATCTGGTGGGAAATGTCTTCGTCAACAAAGGCTTTCTGGCCATCCTGTCCGAGGCGGCGGCGTCCGGGAGCCTTCCGTCCTCCCTCGCCGAGCGGATCAATGCCGCGCTGCCGTGGACCAGGATGATCGACGACGTCGCGGAGACGGTCGCCCAGCAGCGATCGGCATACGTGTTGAAGCCCGCTGACGGCTGCTGCGGAGAAGGGCTGGTCTTCGGCCCTGCCACAGAGCAGTCGGCCTGGGAGCAGGCCATCGACGATGCCGTTACCGGAGAGGAGCTTTGGGTCGTACAACGGGTTGTCCGGCCTCCGGTGCTTCGACTCGCCTCCCTTGGCACGGGCGGTATGACGTTTTCCGAATTCTCGACCTCGACCGGTGTTTTTGCCGTTGGCCGACGGTTTGCAGGGGCGATCCGACGGTGTGATCCAACCTTGGGCTTGAATGTGACACCGTCCCTCGGCGCGGCCCAGGGGAGCGTGCATGTCCTCTGAGGAGACGGGCGATCGGCCGGGCGCACTTCCCGGATTGCACACCTACGCAGAGGATTTCGTCCAGTTGATGCTCTCGACGGTGCGACGGCGCATGGCGAACGGACCGCTTCCATTGGGGAGTCCGGGTGGGCAGGCGGAACTGAAGAAGGCATTGGACGGCGTGATCGGCCCCGTCGGGCGCGACCCCAGGGATGTACTCCGGATCTACGAAGAAGTGTTGGAGCCAACATTCGTGGCCATGGATAATCCTACGTTTCTCGCATTCTTCCAGGGAGCGCCCAGTCAGGCCGCGACACTGTTCGACATGCTGGTCTCCAGCGTCGCCCTGCGAGGTGTGACGTGGCTGGGTGCGTCGGGTGCGGTGGCCGCCGAAAACCAGGTACTGGATCTGTTGGCCGCTCGCGCAGGACTGCCGGACACCGCTGGAGGATGTTTTCTCAGCGGTGGTTCGGCCGCCAATCTGTCTGCACTCGTGGTAGCTCGGGACACCGCGCGCCGTCGACTCGGCCTCGACGATTCTCGTCAGGTGGACATCATTGTCAGCGACCAGGCCCATCCGTCCGTGCTGCATGCCATTCGGATCATCGGCGCCCGGCCGATCGTGGTCACCACGCCGTCTTGTCGGCTCACCGCGGCGGGGCTGGAGACCGCCCTGCGGGAGCGCGTCGTTGCACCGGCGGCTGTAATCGCGACGGCCGGTACCCCCAACGCCGGACTCGTGGACGATTTGGCCGCGATCGCGGATGTCGCCTCTCGATCGGGCATCTGGTTCCACGTCGATGCCGCATACGGCGGTGGTGCAGCGCTTTTCGATCCGGATTCCCGGGCTGTGTTCGCCGGGATCGAACGTGCGGACTCACTTGTCGTCGACCCACACAAATGGTTGTTCAGCCCCTATGACTGCAGTGCGCTGATATACCGCCGACCGCAGTCGGCCCGGGCCGTGCACACTCAGCGGGCCGCCTACTTCGATGTCATCCACGACGCCGAGCATCTGGAGTGGAACCCGAGCGACTTCGCCTACCACAGCACGCGTCGGCCGCGCGGACTTCCGCTGTGGTTCGCATTGGCGGTGTACGGAACCGCTGCTTTCGAGGACGCGGTACGGACCAGTCTCAGGACCGCCAGAGAACTTGCCGCACTCGTGGAATCGACGCCGTACCTCGAGTCGGTGCTCCCGCCCGAGCTGTCCGTTGTGCTGGTCCGTCGCAAAGGATGGAGCCCCCGAGACTACCAGTTATGGTCGGCAGGCCTGCTGGAGCGACAGGAAGGCTTTGTGGCACCGACGATCTGGGCCGGAGAGACGGTCGCGCGGTTCGCCATCCTGAATCCGCGGACAAGCGTAGACATGCTGGAGAAGATCGTTGCGAGTATGGCCTGAAGGAGATTTCGGATGAGCTTGTTGCCGGTCGGTCAGGATTTCCGAAGGTTCTGGCTCGCTCGAGTCACGTCCTTCGCAGGCGACCAGATCGCACAGGTGGCTCTGATCGTTATGGCCGCGGCCGAGGGACCACTGGCCGCCAGCATGGTCTTGTTGGCGTTGTCGTTGCCGCGCCTGGTCGGTCCGTTCGGCGGGGCACTTGCCGACATCTACTCGGCGAAGAAGATCATGGTGTTGACCGACCTCGGTCAGATGGTGCTATTCGGCGTGGTCGCGGTGATTCCGTTTCATCTCGCGGTGAGTATTCCGATCATCGCGGTGGCCACCCTGCTCAACACGTTGTTCCTACCGGCCGGGCGGCGGTCGATTCCCGCCATGGTCGATGCCGAGCAACTGCCGAACGCGTTCGCGGCTATGGCGATCTGTTTCAATGCCGGTTTCGCGGCGGGTCCGCTCCTGGGCGGCGCGCTGCTCACCGTGGTGGACGCCCGTGTGGTCGTGCTGATCGACGCGCTGACGTTTCTCGCTTCCATCGTCCTGATCGTCCGCCTCGATCTTCCGAAAACGCCACGTGCGGAGGAGCATCGGGTCGGTTATGGGCGCACCCTGGCACTCGGCTTCCGGGAACTGGTCGGCAACAGGCTGCTGGGCTCGGTGGCACTCGGCCTTTTCGCGGTAGTGGCATTCGCCGCGTTGACCACAGCATCGTTGGTCTTCCTGGCCAGGGATGCCTTGAACGCCCCGGCGTGGGCCTACGGTGCACTGGTAGGGGTTCACGGCATCGGGATGGTGGTGGGCCCCACCGTGTTCCTCGGTCAAGTCCGACGGAGCCGAAATCCGTTGCGCACATGGGGCTTCGGGCAGGGCCTGTTCGGGGTGGGCGCATTGACACTCGCCGTGACCCCGTGGTTGGGGACCGCTTTCGTGTCGCAGCTAGCGGCGGGTGCGGGCAACGGTATCGGCAACGTGGCGACCGACCTCATCGTTCAACACGCCACTCCCGGGCGAATGCTGGGCACCGTTAGCGGCATCACGATGTCGATCCCGTTCGCGGCAAGTTCCCTCGCCTACCTTCTGGCCACACCACTGCTCGACGCTCTCGGTCCCCGTTGGGTGATCACCATTTCCGGGGCGGGCGTGGTGTCAGCCGTCCTACTGATATCTGCACTCGCGCCAGCGATCAGCGCAGCGCCGATACCATCCGAAGTCGCCGACGAAACTGATATGTCATAAGGTGGTGCGTGCTGAACGATCTCCTGTCGGATGATCTGAAACTCGGCACAATTAATACTGTTTGGTTGGGTTTGGCCAAGGTTGTGGCGTGTGCCGAACCGCGTCACCTCAAGTCGGGAAGCCAGCGCTGGACAATGCCAGGCCGCTGGACGGAAGCAGCCTCTTACCTCATGGATGGCGCACTGATGGCGGGTATTGCATGGGCATGGATACGCGGTCACACCGAGGTCGCCCACATATCTTTCAGCGAATTGGCCTCCCCTGCCATCGCGGGATCGCTGCCGCGTTACGACGCACGGAACGACATTTGGTAAACGGCCGACTGTCTGTGGTCGCTCGGCTCAGATGCCAGCGCGTCCATACCACCGCTGACCTCATGGGCGAAATCGATCAGTATGGTGCCGACGAGTGTGCCCCCGGACTCTGTAATGCGTTGGCGACAAGCCTCTTTCAGCTGTTCGGCTCGTTCGTCAGTCGCCGCGTACGTGTCGACGCGTACTACCGGTCGATCGGTGATGCCGTCCTCGTTGCCGCCGATCCGCCGAACCACGTTGTACGGCAATGGCTGAGCGGGTCGCCGGGCCTTCACGGTGGACGCGATCGGCGACAGTAGGGCGATCAGCACCTCGTGCACATTCGGATAGCGCGGCATCACAAGTCCTCAAGCAGGCGCAGAAAGTCGGCCATGACATGCTCGGCCGCGTTGTAGCGAGTGCCGTGCTCCCGGTAGCGGGCGTAGTGGCCGGAGGCGTAGACGACGCCGTACTGGTGACCGTCACCGGGATCGACGTAGCCGGTGACGTGGGTGGCGTTGAATCCGGTACGACGACGCGATCGAGTGCGCCAGAAGTCCGCGCCGAGGTCGGTGATCTCCTGAAGCATTCGGCGTGCGTCGTCGCCGGTGTCGAGCGCGAGATCGAATTCGTTGCCGGTCGGGTCGTAGTCCATGAAACTCGCTGTCCCGGTTCAGAATCCGTGCGCGATCCGGAACCGCACCCCAGGGCTCCAGCCGGTGAACGAGTTACGGGGATGCAGGATGTCGCCGACGATGCGGAACGGCCGACCGTCGACCTTCGCCCTGTCGGCGAAGCGGACATCGGATCCGGCCGGGGCGGTGACTTGTGCTGCGGTTTCGATGATTTCGCCGTCTACGTAGGTCTCGGTGGTGGTCCACAAGATCGCGCACGGGCCGATGAGGTGGTGGGGGTGGGCGTAGCGGTCGAGGAGGCGGCCGTCGGCGTCGCGGAGGTCGCCGTAGGCGTCGGGGCTGCCGTCGCGGTAGATCTCGACCATCACCCCGTGCGGGTAGGCCGGGCTGGTCATCAGCAGATGAGCGGTCGCCCGCTGGCCAATCCGGCATTGCGCAGGGTGAGGTGGGCTTCGTGGCAGAGCCGGTCTCGGGCGTACTGCAGCAGTTGGGGGTCGGGCAGGCTGTAGGACACCGAGCCGCCGTCGGCGGATTGGCTGGCTACCACCGGTTTCAGCCCGGCCGAGGGGCCGATCCCGGCGTTCACCCAGGTGGAGACCTGCACACAGACCGCCCGACGCAGTGCATCGCGCAGATCCGGGTCACTCGGCAGGCCCGCGGGCGTGGTGTCGTAGAGATCGTTGCTGGTGGCATCTCGGACCAACGTTGATGCCGAGCGGATCAGTGCGCCAGCGTTTTCCGGGATCGGATTGAGGAAGGCCGCCAAATCATCGGTGCTGGCGTAGATCAACATCACGCTGCCTTGTCCTGCTGCGCCGTGTCTTTCGCGGGGGCGGCCTTGCTGGTGGAAGGCTTCGTGCCGGTGTCGGGTGCGGCGGGGGCCGACGCGGCGGCGTTCGGGCCTTTGAGCAGGACAGCGCGGGTGGGGTCGAGGCATGTGACGCCGTAGAGGGTGTCGACGGAGATGATGGTGACCTTCTGGCGGATGTCGTAGTCCATCGCGACCCGCATCGCCAACCCCTTGTACTGGACGCCGAAAACATCGGCGCCGGGCGGGAGTTCCATGGGCGCGGAGGCGAATGCGAAGGCACTGCTGTGGAAGGCGACACCGACCTCGGTGGTGGGCTGACCGGGCTCCGGGGTGGGCGCGGGCTGGCCGACGTTCTGGGACCAGAAGGTGTCGAACCCGATCAGGCTTTGCCCGATACTGCCTTGGCGCAGCGCGGCGGTGCTGTCGCTCTTGTCCGCATGCAACAGCAGCGGTTTACCGAGCCATTTCGCTTTGGTCGTCGGGCCGACCACAGCACGACGGCCAGCCGCCGGGACGTTCGCGATATCGAGCAGTCGGCCAGCCTCGATCAGGTTCTCCGGGTTCTCCCACAGCCGTTCCGGACCGCCGTGGAAGACCTCGGTACCGCACTGCTGGATGACCTCGGCACGCAGCGACAAGATGTCGCGATCGACTTTCTGGCTGATCGCCTCCATCGCCGGGCGCAGAATCTGGGCGTCGAAGTCCTCCACATCCAGAGTCAGCTCCTCGGTGGTGACTTCGACGGAGACGTCGGCGATAGTGTCGAGGACGACAGGGATCTTGGATTCGGTGGTGTCCTGGATGACGATGCCACGGGTGCGGTCGAACTTGGTGGCCTCGAACCGCGGGGGCCGTTTGACGTTGACGGTGTTGCCGACCTTCTGCGGGCCGAAGTCGCTGGAGATGTCACGGTAGACCAGCGGCAACATGACCGTGAGCTCGTACAGGTTGGCCAGGCTGCGGCGGGCCAGGACGTCGGGGGTGAGGAACTTGTTGGGCACGACGGCATCCTCCGAGGGTTAGGTGCGGGAACTGGCGATGGAGTCACGGACCTTGCGCCGCAACGACTCGATGTCCTCCTCATCCGGAACAGGCGGACTCGAGGCGCCCGCACTGAAGTCACCACCGGAGCGCTCGACCGCTGGCGAATTGGCAAGTTTCGGGTTGGCGGTGATCGCATCGGCGACGAGGCTGTCGATACGAGCGGTGAAATCGGGTGCGTCCGTGTCGAGTTCATCCAGCGCACCGGCACCCCGCAGGTACGGGAGCAGAAGCTTGCGGTCACCGTGGTGGGCGTCGGCCGCTGCGGTGATGGCGTCGTTCACCCGGTACTCCCGCAGTTTCCGGTCGGAGGTGGTGGCGCGGTCGGTGAGTTCAGCGATGACCTGCTCCGGGTCGGTGTGCTCGTCGGCGACCAGGCCGAGGGCACGGCCGATCTCGTGCACTACCGCATCGCGGGCCTGTTCTGCACGAGTGTCGGCGTCGGTACGGGCTTGTTCGAGATCGCGACGTAGGTCGGCGATCACCTCTGCCAATCGCACGGGGTCGCTACTCTCCGACGCTTGCGCAGGTTCACGCGCAGCCGAATCCGGGTGGGCCGACGGCAACGAGACGGGTTCTGCCTGTTCGGTTGCGGGCGGCTGTGCGGTGTCACCGGTCGCGGTGTCAGCACTGTCGGACATTCGGATCCCTTTCCGTATCAACGGTTTAGACAGCAAGAGCAACGATTGAACCCCCACTGACCCCGACCTGACTGCGCATCCTCCAGTCGCGCGACGGGCGGCGGTTAGCATTCCTTGAATCGAATAGCATTCGATGAAACCCGTTGTCCGCGTGGAACATTGGGCAGCGCGTCACGCCGTTCCGGGTACAGGCGGCCGCGTCGTCGGCTACTGTGGCGCTCGGTCGAGGAAGGTCGTGCTCGGTTGACAGATCGACCAACGTTCTCGATCGGGTTGGTTCCTCGATCGGAGATGCAGCGTTCACAGCAGTCGGCCATCCGGGCAGGCGGCGCTGCGTCCCCATCAGGGGAGGTAGCCGTGTCGAGGAAGAGGAGGAAAAGGCAGGGGCAGATGGAAACCTCGATCCGTTTCCGGATCAAAGTCTCCATCTGCTGGGGTTCGGCGCTAGTGACGCTTGGTTTGGAGGCCGTGTACGTCTACTTGCGCTGAGCGACCCCGGGGTTGGCTGTCCAACGTGGCGGCCAACCTCGCCGCCCGAACTTATCTACGAATTAGAAGGTATCTCGGGTGTACACACAGTACACACGTAACGGGGGTATAGCCTGGACTTCTCCGAACGGCGGCTCAGTACGGGGTCTGGCCTGCCGCGACAGTCGTGGGCCTGGTCAATCCGCGGCGGTGGATCTGGTCGCGTTCAGCACTTTCGGCGTGAATGCGGGCGACTTCGTCGTTGACGTCGTCGCCGGACCAGTTCGGATTGCGTTCACGCACAGCCTGTTCGGTAGAGATCAGATCTGCCTGCTTGAGGATCGCGAGCCGGTTGGCCGTTTCGAGAAGTGGCTGTTGAGCGCGGACGGGCCAGCGGACTTCCGGGTGGGCCTTCAGTTCGATCGCGCTGCCGAAGTGGACGCGGTCGAGTTCTGTGATCACGCGGGCGAAGGGGGAGAGTTCGGCTTTCCAGTAGTTGATCTTCTTCTCACGGGTGCGTTCCGAGAGCCGGTCGCGGGCGTTGACTTCGGTGGCGGTGAGAGCACCGGCGATGCGGTCATCGCCGAAGGTGCTGGCCGACTGGCCTGCCCCGCGCAGGATCACTCCGGTCAACTCCAGCGCGGTTTCGCGGTGTTCTTGCCAGCGAATGGCGAACTGCTGGGGGATGATCGGCGGCTGCCCGTCCTTGAGGCTGCCGAGGGTGCTGCCTGGCAGTGGGGTGAAGATCGCCTGATCCGGATCGAACGTCGCTCCAGCCCCGGGCTCGCGGGTGTGCGTGACCTGCTTGTCGACGAACAAGCGGGCCTTGGCCAGCTCAACGTCACGCATCCAGGCAGAATAGGTTTCGTCCAGCGCGTCCAGGAATCTTTCCTGGCCGTCGAGGTCGGAGCGACCGAGCGGTGCGAGGCCGGGAATGTGACGCCAGGCGCGGTTGGGTTTCATATTCGGCACGTAGCGAGCGGTCAACTCGGTGACGCCGGTCGGGATCGCAGAGGTCGAATCCACCAGGGGCGCAGCCCATTCCGTAGCCGGATGCTCGGCGAGGGGGCGACGTCGGCCGAGGCGGTCGCGACTGCCGAAGTAAAGGCCGTGTTCGATGCGGCCGGGTGCGTGGTGTTCCAGATGCCGCCATACGACGCCGCTGCGAGTGTCTTCGGCGACGACCTGCCAGAAGGTGACGGCGGTCAGGCGGCCGTAGCGCCAGGAGGGAACGGCGGTGTCGGCGGGCATGTGGCCGAGCATCACGTGGTCGCCGATACTGCGGTCCCACCAGGCGCGCAGGTAGGCCCCGCCGAGGACGGAGGCGAGTTCCGCGGCTTCGAGCAGGGTGGCGGCGGTGTCGGCTCCGCCGAGGAGCAGTTCGAGGCGAGCTTGAGCGGTAGTGCGGTCGCCGCGGGAGTCGCCGTCGCCGATAACGAATCGAGGCGGTTGGGCGAAGACCATGTCGGCGCTGCCGCGGGCGATGTCGGAGGCGAGGGGGGCGTGCAGGCGGGTGACGGCTTGCGGGTCGGGGCGGCCCCAGAAGAAACGGACGACGCGGCCGATGAGTCCGCCGGAGAATTGGGCGGGCCGGTAAGCGGGGTAGCGGCGGTAGATGTCGGTGAGTCGGTCGGTGTCGTTGGCATACCAGGCATCCCAGACTCGCATGGCTTTCTGCGCCTGGTCGAATGGTGGTGGCGGCCAAGCGATGTCGGTGTCAGGCAGCATCAGGGACCTCGTCGAATCCGATCAGCGGACGCCACAGGCGTTCGGTGGTGACGACCGCGTATCGCAGCGCGTCGATACCGTGGTCGTTGGATTTGATCGGCGCATCCTGACCGTCCTCAGTCGCCGCCGTGGACCACGAATAGCCCGGGATCTCCAGCAGCAACGCCGGGCAGTGGGTGGTGATCTTCAACAGCCCGCGGCTGAACAGCATTGCCAGGATGCGCAGTCCGTAGAGGACGTCGTTGTCGGCGGCCGCAGTCGCCGTGCCGTCGGCGTCGAGTTGCACGCGCAGCGACGCGGCGGCCGGGTCGGCGATCACGTGCTGAACGTCCATGCGGGCCTGACGGGAGTCGGGCAGATGCGGGGTAGTCAGCCAGGTTCGTAGGTCGGCTGATAGGTCGGCGTCGGTCTTGCGCTGGCTCATCGTGGACGGCTCGTACCGGTTTCGTCAACCGCGTACAGGATGCCATCCACACCGATTCCGATGAGCACGGCGTGGGTGGGATTGGTTGTGCCGTAGTCGATGCCGACAGCGATCAACTGTTGCATCAGCGGCAGTGCGGCCCAGTCGGTGACGAGGTGGTCGTCCCACATGTCGAACACGCTGCCGTCGGCGGCCACCCATTCCCCCTTGATGAATCGGCGGTACCACAGCCCGGAGTACTCGCGCTTGTACTGCTGCTTGCGCTTGTCGGAGAGGGCGGGGTTGTCGTCGAGTTCGAAATGCCATGTGCGCCACTCCGGTAGCAGCGGCTGCCCGTCTGCGTCGGTTCTGCCGATGCGGTCGAGGAATTCGCGTTTGAGCCAGTGCACGGGGTTGTCGGGGTTGGTGGATCCGAACAGGCGGGCGTCGTCGAGGCTCATCCGGCCGAGCAGCTGGCGGAAGAACTCCGGGCGGATGACGGTGATCTCGTCCACGTAGGCCCCGGCCACGGTCAGCCCGCGCAGACTCATCTCCGCTTTCGCGTCGGAGGCGCCGAGCATGAACACCCGCCGCCCGAGCACGGTCGCGGTCGGTGCCCCGAAGGTGTAGGACACTCGGCTTGCGAGTGGCCCGAACAATGCTGTGTCGCGCATCGGCTCGATGACGTTGCGGGCCAGGGATTCCCGGGTGCGGCCGACCATCACGAACTGCCCACCCGGGGGTGGATCCGAGAGGAAGAACAGCCAGGACAGAATGCTGGCGATCGTCTTCCCACTTCGGATAGCGCCTTCCCAGATATTGCAGCGGGCAACGGCTTCCACGATCGAGACCGCTTGTTTGCGCGAGATCGGTAGCTGATCCAGCACACTCATACATCGCCCCTCGTGTGTCCGGAACTTCTACACCATTCATCGGCAAACCCGTTGCTCGCAAACCCAGATTGATTACCGTCGGTGTCGTGAGCATTCCTGCCCCGGGGCCGTCGGATGCCCTCGCTATGGAGGGCGAGCAGTGGATTCGCTATGCCCGCGGCGCTGCTGCCGCCTATCTGGCTGGTTGCCCGCCGCCGCAAGTAGCGGTGCATGGCTTGGTCCTCGAACCTATGGAGGTCGCCCTCCTACAGGCCAATGCCTTCTACGCACGATGGATCGGCGGCAGCGGCCAATACGTTCGTCGCTCGACTTTCGCATTCGGGGGACCGCTGTTCGTGACTACGGCGCTAGCAGCAACAGCGGTCGGCAACGCCCGCCGCGCCAAGGCCGCGAGGGCAGACGCGCAGCCCACTTGGCGACGTCACCAAGCCGGACCGGTCCTCGTCACCGACAGGCGAATCCTCTGTTACACACGCGAATCCGGGTGGCTCAGCTTCTTCCACGGCGCCGTCACCGAGTTCTACCCCGACCTACCCGGCTGGTCGGTGACCTACAACTACGGCGGACAATGTGCGCCGCTACGTCTCAGCGGCCCCGCCGCGCCAGCCCTCATCCTCTGGACAGGCATCGGTATCCTGGGTCCCCGCTGGAGTAGCGACCCCCGTCTGACACCGCTCCTTCCCACGCCCTGAGCCTCGGGCTCAACTGCTTACCGCAGCTTTGTTTGGTGTGCTGCCCTATTCGTCAGTGCCTGGTTCGGTCTCGTTACTCCGGGCGTCGTCGCCTTGGTCGGCAACGACGGCGGCCCGGAGCCGGTCGAACAGGTCGGCGAGCATCGACCGGTCCGCGGCAACGGTTTCGTTGGCCTGGCTGGTAACCAGCTCGGCGAGACTGCGCAGCGCCAGCGACAGGGCGGTGTAGCCGTCGCGGACATCCCGCAATGGTGGCAGCGGCAGCGTGACCGGGATCAGTGCATCCGCGCCGCGTTCGTAGGTGGTGACCGGACTCCACAACCGGTCGTGTAAATCGGGGATACTAGCTTCGATCATCTCGGCCAAGTCGAGGCGGCGGCGTTTGAGTTGTTCGAGCCGGGCGGCAGTGGCCTCGGCGGTCTGCGACTCGTCGAACTGGATCTCGAGCTTGCGCGCCCAGTAGCTGATGGTGCCGGGAGTGACGCCGAGGATGTCGGCGATCTCGTTGCGGCCCTTCCCTTCCGCGTGGAGTTCACGGATGCGTTCGCGGTCGGTGTCGGTGATCTTGCCGGGGTGGCTACCCCCACCGCGCGCGGCGCCGCGCTGGCGGGGTGGGTCGGTCTTCTTCGGTCGCGCCACAAGCCACCGTCAGCTCCGGAATCGGGCCGCCCAGGCGGCGACCTTCCGGTCGGCCCGGTCGCGCACCGCGCTTATCGGATTCGGCACCGGGGCGCCGGAGGCAGCGTCGATCACCAGCAGCCCGGTCTCACCGAGGATCGCGGTTGCTTCCTGGAACTCGGCCAATGCCTCGCAGTAGCAGGCGAATTCGACCACGCTGGTCGGGGTGAGGTCGGTATGCGGGGCGAGCTGTTCCCAGATCGTGCGGGCCTGCTCGGTCAACCACGCGGGTGGGGTGGCGCTCCAGGCCGATACCGACACCGGCTGTGCCGGTTTCCGCAGGGGGGATGACCGGGTAGTCCAGGGCGGTCACGAGAAGGCCTCCGATCGCGACGAGTGAGCGTGTCGGTGTCCCCTCGCGTCTTGCGAGGGGACACCGACACGGCGGGGTTTAGGAGCCGGAGGTCGAGGCCGCTCGCCGTGACCCGGCGATGCGGCTGCGGGCGCGTTGCCCGGCACCGCGGACCACGGTGCTGAGCCGACGGCCGACGGCACGGAATCGGTTCATCGCTGCTGTTCCTCCTTTCGAGTGGACGATGACGGCACAGGAAAACCCTGGCATACCTGCCAGGGTTCACCTGCAGAACTTGGAAACGCTTCTACTATTCGTCGAGGTCAATACCGAGGATCTGGGCGACTTTCTCGCCATCGAGATATTTGTCGCCGAGTTCGACCAGTCCGGCTTTGCGGAGGAATTCCTCTTTCTGTTCGCGGCTGCGGAAGCAATCTATGTCTGATATGCGGCATCCACTTATCGAGTTTGCCAAAATATTGCTACAGTTTGTGGCTGGCTTACGATAGCCCTCGCATGTAGCTGATTTTGCGCGATTTGCCCGTTTACCTTTGCGAACGAGGGGGTTGGCGATGACGACAGCGAGTCCACAGATCCCGCAGACCACAACGGACACCAGTTCGGGGACGGCGGTGCGTGCCGTCGCTGCCTTCGTTATCGGTGTGGCGATGCTGGTCGTGGCCTTCACCTATCTGGCCCCGCTCTCGAGATTGAACGTTGGACCGAACCACTTTCAGATCAGTGGCCGATCCGCGTCCGCGACCACAGGGCACCAGCGAAGTGCTCGGCGTGCGCCCTGGGTTTCAGAGCAGCAACCGTGAGCGCTCCGGGCCGCCGGTCGAAGGTAGTGGGCGCGGTATTCGCGTTCTTCCTTATGATCGCTACGGCGTCTGCCTTGCCCGCGGTTGCGCAACCGGATATCCCCTGTGAGCAGTGGCAGCAGCTGCATCCGGGGTGGCCGTGCGTCCCGGTGCCCAAGCCTCCACCGCCACCTCCGCCGGGGATGCCGGGACCGGGGCAAGCGGTGCCGTCCACGCAGCCGACTCTGCCTGGGCAAACCCAGAACCAACAGCCCAACGGATACGGACCGACCGTCGGCGGAGTCATCCCGCCGAACCCGGGTATCGGCAACGGCACGCCGATCGTGCCGGTACCCGGATATACGCCACCGGCACTCCCGGGCAACTCCCCACCGCCACCGCCCCCATCGGGATCGGGAGGGCCTGCTCCGCAACCTCTTCCAGAGGGTCAGCCCGGTAGTCCAGGGCCAGCTGCCCCGGCCCAGGATGTCCTGTCGCAGTTGGAACGGGCGGCGCGACTGCACGAACAAGGCGCGCTGACCGATGCCGAGTACATCGAGCTGAAGCAGCGAATCCTCAACGGCAGCCAGCCGCAGCCGACCCTCGCACCGCCCGCGATACCACGGCCGCCGACGAATCCCGCCAAGAGCAGCATGGGATCGGTGCCGGTACCACCCGGCTACATCTACGATCCCAATTGCGAGCACACCCCGAACTGCCAGAAGGCCCGGCACGACTACTGCACCAACTCGCCGGACCAGTTCCCCGCGCCGGGAACCAACGCCGACTTCAGCGGCGCCTGCGCCCGCCACGACATGTGCTACGACGAAGCCGACCGCAATCACACCGGATACGGAACCTGCAACGACCGACTCGCCGACGACATGCGCCAGGTCTGCGCGGACGTCTATCCACACTGGTACGACCCGAGACGATCCTCCTGCGACGCCACCGCCGCGGTCTACTGGGCAGCAGTGACCGGTGCACACATCGGAAAGAACTAGGAGCCGACCTTGCCCGACAAACCCACCCGGCCGACCGCAGTCCTGCGCTCACAGCTTCTGCTGCTGGTGGCATCGATCGCCGGAGTCGTCATCGGAGGATTGCTCGGCTCCGACCGCGGCGCCCAACTCGTCGTGTACGGCTCCTGCGGCATCATCGGCAGCCTCCTCGGCCTCCTGCTTACCGTGATCCTGCGGAAACGACACGAACGGCACCTCCGCATCTGGTTCCCCACCCTCTGCGCAGTAGGGATCGCGATATTCGTGGCGTTCTTGGTCATCAGAACCGGCTCCGACGCGGCCGACATCGGAGTCGGATTCCTCGCCCTACTGGGCGCCCTGCTCGGGCTACCCGGCATCTTCGGCACCCTCGCGATAGCGCTGACTGGCCAGAACAACGACAGCTGCATACCGATCGAAGGCAGCTGATCACCGACACCGCCGAGGATGCATCCTGCACTGCGTGCACGAACGACAGGACCCCGGGCCAGTTACTGCGGCATGAGCTCATGCCCGCGAAAGCGTCAGTGCTGGAAGGGAGTTCAACGCTTGTGCGGAACCGACGCTGTCTGTCCACAGTTCGATTGCGCACGCCGCATCCGAAATGGCTACCGCCGCAGCTACTCCTGCGCGAGATAGCGCTCCACGGATTCGACCTTGGTCGTCAGGGTGTTGGTGCGGCTGGGGCGGATGTCCGCCTTGATCACGATGCTGCACCGGGTCGAGACCGCCATCACGGCGTCGGTGGCCTTCTTGATCACGTCGAATACTTCGTCCCACTCGCCTTCGATCTCGGTGAAGCTGGCAGCGGTCCGGTTGGGGAGCCCGCTCTCGCGGATGACGCGGACGGCTTCGGCGACCTCTCGGCCGACGTCCTCTCCGACGCCCACCGGTGTGATCGAGAACGCTGCAAGCATGGCGGACTCCTCCTCGTCTGATGGCGGCCAGCGCACCGGCACCGTGTCCGATGCGAAAGTTGTTCCAGCACTACAGGGTACGCAGTAGATCGTGCGTATTTTGGCGCAGTTCCCGGACTTCGGGCACGCTCTTGATTCTGGGTGTTCTCGTCACGCGGTAGATCGTCCGGACGTCATCGATGACGCGCACGGAGGTTGTCCCCTGGGCCTTTTCGACGACGGCCGCGCCGAGGTTGACACCCTCGTCTACGTCACCGCGCCGCAGTTGGAGCGCGGCCAATCTCGCCATGCTGAGCAGCCGAGACCGTGCATGCTCGTCCGTGAGCCGCAGAGCACTTCGCAGATGCTCGACTGTCCGGGGTAGTTCCACACCACGAGTGAATGCGAGTTCGAACAGCCCCTGGGCCAGGTCGGAGGTGAGGAGTTTCTCGGTGTAGTAGGTTCTGAATCCCTCATGCTGGGTGTCGGGGTGATCCTCGGCCTGCGACTCGAGGAAGTACTGCTCGGCTTCTCGCACGGCGCGAACACATTCGCGGTCGTTGCCCTGCTTGCCGAATGCTCGCACCTTCACTGCGGCGATATCAGCGCGCCTGAGTAGCGACAGTTTGTCGGCCCGGATAGCGGCCATACCCAGCTTATCGAGGGCGTCTTCCACGTCGCCGCGGTAGATGGATTGCCGCGCCATGCAGGTGAGGATCGCGGCGCGGATCCACCAGTTGCCGTTGTCTTCGACGAGGCTCCATCCTCGCTCGAAGTCGTCTCGGGCATCCTCGTGTTCGCCGCGGTCGTAGTGGGCCCATCCGACAACACGGAAGAAGGTGGCGACGGCGGTCTTCAGTTCGGTCTCGATCTCGGGTGACATGTGAGCGTGGAGATAGGTCTCCGCGACCCGGAGCTGCGCGGCCATGCCTTCGGCGATGCTGAGGCCCGCATCGTCGGCCTGGCGGAACAACGCTGCCCACGCCCGGACCCGGTCCACATGCTCGATGCCGACCCGAGTCGGCGCCGTGCGCTCGATCGGCTCCACCGCGGCCTCGCGAAGTTCCAGCGGTAGCACTGCGACGACCGGCATCGCTACCACTCCGCGGAGGAACTCCTGGCGCCGCACATCGATCTCCTGTCGGTCTACAGGCTCCAACGTACGCGGCGTGCGGGAGTTGAAGAAGCCGAGATCGGAGGGCGAGCAGTCGAACACCGCGCACAAGGCGTCCCGGTACGGCTTGTGCGGCCAGGTGTGTATTCCGCGGAGCAGCTTCCGGATCGACTCATCGGTGTAGGTACCGGTCTGGCCGGTGAAGTCTTCGACACGTTCGTTGGTCAGTTCCGCGACGTGAGCCTGCGTCCACCCTGAGTCGCTGATTCGTCGAGCGAGCTGAAGGTTGGGAAACGGCTCTCGTATCACCGGGTACACCCCGCAGGTCGAAGTTCGTGTCGTGCTGACTGTGACTGTCGACCGCATTGTTTGTCCACCCCGCGAGTTACGAGGACGACCCCTCGCTTCGAATGAGCGGCCCGCGATTTGCAGCCACGAAAACGAGGGGCAGAACGCGGGGTTTACGCCCTGTCGATCGGTGGTGTCGCCGTGTGAGCCTCGTCAGGGTGAACCGGTCGAGGCCGACCGCCGATATCGCGACAGGAGTACGACAGTGAGCCTTCGCAACGTTGAGCCCGTGACAATGGCCTGGATACTGACCAACTGGCTCGAGAAGGCAAAGACCTTCTTCGAGGACGCCGCATTCCGCTGCGCGGAGAGTCGAGTACGCGATGTACTGCTTCCTCGTCTGGGATACCTTCAGGCCCAGCAGCTTTCATCCTACAACATCGTCGGTTCAGAAGCCCTGGAACCGCAGCCAGCCGACGACATTATCGCAGAATCTACCTTCGACCACGACATCGTCGCTCTCGCTCTGGAGGATGCCGTAAGACAAGGCGTGCTCCTCAGCAATCCACTTGGCGCCGTGACGATCCGACATCCAGTCCGATGCCGGGGCAGGCTACATCCCGGGTCAGAAAGGGCCATTCGTCCACAGGGGGCCAAATGAGCCGCATGGGCACGCCGGGCTCCCGCGAACGGAAAACCGATCTCAACAACACCTACCAGGCCGCTGCCCGCGCCGCGCTCTCCGTAACCCGTTATTGCGTAATTGATCTCGGCAGGAGACCGCTGTGACAACCGCAGGCTTCACAGTGCTGGTTACGGCGTTGTGGCTCGGATTGGCCGCAGCGTTCTGGACGGCGATCGGCTGGCGCCTGCCGACGTCGTGCCCGCGACTCATACCGATCGATGGCCACGGACCGTACGGCACATGGCCGCTGCCGATAGGTGTTGCCGCGTTGCAGGAACGACTCGTACTCGAGAAGCGCTGCCCTCAGTGGTGGACTGATCGAAACAAGTTGATGTCGTGATGATTTCGCACACATCGCCGCGCCCGGCCGAGCCCGACGACGTGATGATCCGAGTGCACTGGGACAACGTCGGAGGCGAGTGCATGGACTTGTTCTTCCGCGCGTGCGCGTCGGCAGCACGCCGATTCGCACACTCATTCAACACAACTCACGAACAGGACACCGTCACCGTGTCCGATCAGGTCTCCCCCAGCTGTTCGGCTCGCTTGCCTTATGAACGAAATTGGCTGGTGCCCTGAATGTTTTAGCAGAAATACTCAACGCAGACAATCGGACAACCTGCGACTGCGATGTCGCTCGTGGTCAGATCGGGTCGATCCTGGATGCGTCGGCAGTGCATCGGGCACCGAGCCGCGACTGCGACCCGCAGCCGTGCGAGCTGCGCGCCGGGGCCGGTGAGGTCCTTGCACCCAGCGGGTCCCGTCTTCCTGAGCGTGGTCGAGGGGTCTACGTGCTCGGGTCGACGGCGAAGGACGTCAGCGATATCAGTGAATGATTGTGACGGCTCGGGCGAGAAGATTTGGGGGCCGATTCGACGCGGACACGCCACGGGCGGATGGCGCCTGGTCAACGGGCCGGGCGAGTACTGGCTGGAGAAGACGCTCGGCGGCATTCGCGCGATCGTGCGCGCCGATACTGTGTCGACTTGCTTCTGGAGTACCGGCTCTCCCGACAGGCCCGGAGCCAGGACCGGCGGCCTTCCCGTCGACGCCGCCATCACCGAAGCGGACGCCTGGCTCGAGATCCACACGACCACACCCGCTGGCCCCGCACCGCGCACACCAGCGGCATCGACCGACGGCACTCTCCCTGACCACATCCCGTGAACCAGAAAGGTACTCAAATGATCGCGATACCCCGCACCTGCTGCTTCCGTACGGACGAGACAGCGCCTCCAATCACGGCCGAAACAATCGATATCGATCCGACCTGCGCGAACAAGACGAAGAGCATGCGGTCGCAGCGTTTCCGACAGCGTACGTAGCCGTCATCGACACCCCCCACACGTTGCTGCGAGCGGTCGGCTACATCAACAGCGCGCTACCGGGGTGGCCGAACAACGAGGACCGCGTCCAGCGCCACGCACGCTCGCTCGGCTACCACCTCGCCCGCGTCCTCGTGTACTCCACCTCCACCGTCGACGACCCGATCGCACGGCTGCTCAACACCGCACGCAACTACGACGCCGCGGCCGTCATCACCCCCACCCTCGAACACATCGGCGGCGACCCAGCACCGATCCGCGCGGTGTGTGATCTCGAAATCATCTACCCGGCAACAACATACGCGCGCACCTAGATACAAGTCGCCGGGCCGGAGCGCACCGTGGCGCCAGTGAGCTGTGGGCTCGGGAAATGTCGGTCCTCAGATCTGGAACCGGGTCGCTGACGCCTCGGCGCAACTGGCCGCCGATGTCACCGGTATCTGGTGGAAGGCGCTGCCTGTCGCGCGCCCCGGCGGTCTCGACATGCCCGGTTCGGCTGCCATGCTGGCTGCGCGCCTTGCAAAGCTCGGTCCTGAAGATGACCCTTTGGAGGCCGTGACACTCAGCATGATCGCATTCGCGCAAAATGCTCACGCACAAGCAGTGGCTCAGGCGAGCGAGGTCGAGCGATACCGGCAGACGCTACGAGCGCCTCTCACGGAGAGGTCCGAGTAGTCGTGAATCCCCGTATGTGCCTTACTGTTCCATGAGCTGAGTGATCGTTTGCCGGAATCGGTCGTTGGCGCACGGCTCGATGTGGAGGTCGCCGTACCGGCGTGTGTAGAGGTAGCGCCCGTCCCCATCTACGTCGAACCAGCTCACATACCTGCGCGGTAGCGGCCGAGGTGAATGGCGATCGAGGTGAACTTCGATGTGCCCGTACCCAATTCGCGGGGCAGCCAACAGCCGCCGCATCTTCTCTGCCACCGTTGTCTGATCATCGACGAATCCGTTCACAGGGTGAATATTCTCTACCCGTTCCCAGGTCTCGACCATGTTCTTGATCCGACCCGCCGGTTGATCTCCGGCCACAGCAGCAAACACCTTGGGCACCAACGCCGGTGACCCTACCTCGACCACGATGTTCCCACCGGAGTCCGGGTCCGGGCCGGGACGTTGCACCATGGTGACGCCGATGTTCGCGGTCACGGCTCCGTAGGCTCGCAGCGGCTTCTTCCGAGCACCGACCAGCACCAGCGAAATATCCGGATCCGTGGCTGTCCGCAGTACCGGCAGCAGATCAGGATCGTCCAGCACCGGAAGCCGTTGGCGGAGGCCGCTTTCGATGGCCTCCCAGTCGGCCAGTGACTCCACCTCGGGTCGCACGACCAATGGCGCGGGGATGCGATCCCATCGCATCTGCCCCCACGCGTACAAGACCTCGCTCTGAGTGAACTCCCACCTCATCGATTATCGGTGGCCCTTGTCGCCCGATTGCCGCTGTCCGGAGGACTGATCATGCACCATCAGCGGGTTTCTTCCGCTCGTCGGTCCAATCGTTCGACCGATCGAACGCGTCGGCACCGAGCGCGGGCGGCACCGCCGGAATCGGCTCTCCCACCAGGTCGACCTTGTTGCGTTCATGGACGAGCAGTTCCGGCCGCCCCTTGCGTTCTTTGTCTTCCTCCCCTTTGGCTTTCCCGCCAGGCATCCCCATCCCCGGCATACCCGACTGCCCAGCAGCGGCCGGTCGACCGGCACCACCGAGCGGGCTACCCGCTGGACTGCCTGGCGCAGACTGACCTGGAATGTTGCGTCCCGGACCGCCTGAACTCGACAAGCTGCCACCGCGCCCGCCGATCCCGCCGCCCGGCAAACCCGACCCAGCCCCCAACCGCCGCCGGTGCCACCAGTGCTGCCGACGCCTGCGGGTGTCGTTGCGTTCGGGTTCACGCTCGCTGGTGCGGTAGCCGCTCCTGCACCACCCGGACCCTGTGGATTGTTGCCTTGCCCGGCAGACGAATTCACCAGCCCGGACGGATCGGTGCTAGCCGGGCCGGAATCTGTGCCAGCAGGATTCGTCTGCTGATCGCTCGGGCTCTGCGGTCCGTGCTGAGAATCGCCGGAGGAATTGTTCGCCCCAGACGGATTCGTCCCGCCGCCTGATCCACCAAGCCAGCCAGGTCCGTTGACTCCCGGCGCGTTCGCCCCCGGTCCGTCGCTCGGGCCCGTGGGCGGCACATAGGTCGGGATCTTCTCTCCCGCAGGTGGATACGCGGGCACGTAGTAGTTGATCATCGCTTGTCTGGCGGCCTGCTCAGCATCCGAAGCGGCAGTCAAATACCCGATCACCGTGGCCGGGTTCTCCGCACCCTTCACCGACGGAGCTCCCGGAGCCTGCGGAACGGACGGGACCGCACCCTTGGCTACTTCCGCACCGTAGGCAGCGCTGGTGATCCGTTCGGCCACGCCCTGAGTCACGTTGTGCATGTCGGTCATCTCGCCAACGAAACGGTGGGTGGCGTTCTGGATCGCGTCGGCCGTCGCGCCTTCCCACCCCTGGCTGATAGCCTTCTGGACTTTCGCGTTCAAGCCCAAGTTGTTGAACATGACCGCATCGGCGACTTTCCCCCACGCCTCCGCAGAGCTATGCATCGAGCCGGGCTGCATATCGTTGACCGCCTGCACGATGTCCTGATGACTCATGGACATGAACGGTTCCAATGCGTCATGGGGCAGATAATCCGGATCGTATCCACCGGTTCGGACATTCTTGTCCGTTTCGGCCGCCGAGTCTCGGCTCGATGAAGCGCCTTTTTGGGACAGTCCCCACTTGACCAGCTTCGTAGCGATCGAGTCATCAGGATTCGGATCAGTGCTGCCCATGATCAGTTGTCCTTACCGATAAATGGCTCAAGTGTAGAAGCAACTTGCACGATGTTGCCGCACGGCTGTACGCCTTTACCTCTACCTGAAGAGTCAATTAAGACCGAGACCTCGAAGTAGCCGACCTTGGTTTGCATATCAAGGTCACATTCGGGCGTACCGGTCTTATTCAGTTGAATTGCATTGCGACCATTGATATCGATTTCCTGGTATTTGCCTGCGTACCGTTGCTTATCTTCATCCAGTGTAATGTTTCCAGAAGCCAGCTGGAGCGCCCCGTCGGCGTTGCTGAATTGGCATGTCAAGAATGTATATTCGGCGACCTGGTCGTGCATGCGTTTCCGGGTGGCGGGGTCGAATCCGATCGTCGAAACGGCATCGTCAGGAATCCAAGTACAAGGATCGACTATCACCTTCGGTCGGCCGCCCGACTTGGCATATCCAGTATCCTGCGATGGCGGCTGGAGGCGCGAGGCAGTCAACGTGGGGTGCGCCGGGCCGGAGGAATCGCTCGACGTGGCAGATGCCTCGGTCGATGTGGTCGATTCGACATTATTACCGGAGTTGCAGGCTGCAATCAGGAGAGCTGTCATTGCCAGCATGACCGGCCCACCCCATCGGTTAGGCTTTGCCATCAGAGAACTTTCCGTTTATCGCGTTGATTACGGCCGTGTTAGCTGCCTCAACTTCGTCTGTTAGATTGGCCGCTCTTAGAATTGCAGCCTTCATTCGCAGGGCGGATGCCTCAGCATCTATCAAGGCATTATATGCTTGTATTGCCTTCTGTTCGAACCCTGATTGCAGTCGCTTGGCCGACTCGAGACTACCGAAACCCTGAAGGCGTTGCTGAAGCTGAATCTCCTGCTGCCGCTTCACCATCTCGTCAGCGAACCACTGATAGTGGCCCGCCAGTTCGTGGGCAGCACCTTCTTCCAATCGGAAATTGCCTTCTGAAGCTGCCTGCCAGAGGTCCGCAGCTGCTACCTGTCCTAGAGCCATAACATGCCTCCTGGTCCCGTGTCGTCTGCTTGCCTACTTCGACGCATGTCGCGCTCGGACGGTTCCCCGAGGTAGTTGATCACGACGTAGGCCGAGTCGGTGGGGTAAGCCTGCTCGCCGGAAGATGGCATCCGACGGTCCCGGAGATCACCGTTGCCACCTGGCTGCCGATCTTGATGGTGGTGCCGTCTTCTGGGTTGAAGAACCACACATCGTGGTTGCCCGGGGCATTCTGCATGGTTTCTGGTGTCGTAGCACCGACCTGGGCGGCAATTGCATGAGCGCGTTCCGCGAACGCCTGCCAAACATTGTCCGGCACAGGCGTATTCGACACATACTCCTGTAGGTAGACGATGCGCCCGTCGGTTCGGTCGTAGGGCTTATCGCAGCCGGACGGTGTGCGCTCACGGTTCCAGGACCACTGCATGCCGGGTATCAGATCGGTTCCGGCGGCGGCGATCTGTTCTACCGCCGAACGCAGTTGAGCTTCGGCGTCTTCGAGGCTGGGCCGCCCGAGCAGTCGTTGTGTTGCAGCCGCGGTTTCCTTGTCGCTTGTCGGCTTGCTGCTGTCGCCTTCGGTCATGAGCTGACGTCCGATCACTAGTACCGCGCCTACGACCAGTGCCAGGGCGATGGCCCCGACGACTATGGTCGTGCGTTCGAAGGACAGTTTCATCGCTGCTGTGGGTTGGTCGCGTTGTCCGGGAGTCCGGCAACGATGGCAGCGAGGTTGTAGCCGGAGCGATGGAGAGCTCCCGTGCTGGGGTCGACCCGCGGGTACTCGGCGTGACCGGTCCCTTGCGTGTACTGCACACCATCGACCGTCACGGCATGGGTATCGAGGTGGGTGATCCATGGCACGGCGTCGGGGCTGCGTCCGAACCGGTTGAGATTCGCGATGGGATCGCTTGCGTCGGTCATCTCGTAGACGTGGCCCAGTTGCATCCCTAGGTCGGCGGGTGACTGGACAGCGTCGTTGATCCCGCCGATCGGGCTGTCTGCTATCCATGGGTTGATCGGGACCGGTACTCGTTCGCCGAGTCCTGGTGAACCGTAGAACACCACGTCCTGGACGCTCTTCCCGTGGTCTTGCTGCAGGGCGAGACTCGTCGTGACCGAACCGTAGGAGTGGCCCAATGCGGTGATATGTGGCTGGTTTCGAGTGCTTGCCACATCGAGGCCGTCGTAGAACTTCGCGAGGGCACCGGCGCCTTCTTCGGCTCGGCCTTGCATCGCTACGTTGCCGATGTCGTTGATGTCCTTCTGCGGTGGGGTGAGGTAGACCTCGGGCGCGGTGTCGGCGTCGCCGCCGACCCGTTTCCCGAGGCCCCCTCCCGCACCCGGCGTGCCCCTCTCGAGGCACCGGGCGCTCCATGTGTCTTGCCTGTTGGTCAACATGCTTGTGCTGTTGCCGGTTTCGGTTGCCAGGGGTTCGGGATCCGGCTACCGCGATAGCGGTAGCGGGTCACGGTGACGCTGGCCGCGCCGGTGAATACGACCCCGTTGTGCGCGAACCTCCATCCCCGATCACAGAAGCGGCGACGCATCTGTTTCATCGTGAGACGGTTCCGCCCTTTGTATTTCACCCTTATCCACCGCATCACTCGATTCCAGGTGAAGTCGTCCACCGCCTTGAACACGACTTTGGACACGCCGTAACGGAAGTAGTTCGCCCACCCCCTCAACGCCCCATTCAGGATGCGTAATAAACGATCCAGTTCGAGGACGCGGGTGGATCTGTGCGTCTTCTCCCGCACCTTGCCCTTGATCGCCTCGATCGCTTTCTTGGACGGCACGGTATAGACGTAATACTTGTTCGTTCCCCTCTTCCGGAAGCGCCGGATAGTGAACGAGAGGAAGTCGAAGCCCTCGTCGACATGGACCACCCGGGTCTTCTCCGATGACAGCCGTAACCCCATCGGGGCCAGCACGTCTGCCATTTCCTCGCGCAGTGCCTCGGCATGTTCCCTCGTACCGGACACCATGACGACGAAGTCGTCCGCATAGCGGATCAACCGCCAGTTGGCCAACCCGTCCCGTCTGCGCACGAGCCGCTGGTACGACGTGGCCATCACGTCCCGCCGTTGCTGGTCGTAGTATTCATCCAGCACCGACAGGGCGATATTGGCCAGCAGCGGGGAGAGTACGCCCCCAACGCAGTTGGCAATGTTCGCCCTCCGTGTCGGTGTCGGCGGCGGACTCCTCGCCGCTGTTGGTGCGTTCACGCAGTGGGATGCGGTGGCGGATGGTGATCTTCTCGGGGCCGATGAGGACGTCTTTGACCAGCAGTTTCACCACGCGTCGGCGGTCGTCGACGGTCGCGGTCTCGGCGTTGGAGCGAAGCTGGGCGAGGAACCCTTCGAGGTCGCTGGCGAGCGCGAGGTAGCCTTCGCGGTCGGCTTGCTGGGCGTCGAGGGCGCCGATCTGGTTGCGCAGGCTGGTTTCGCGGGCCCGCAGCTCGGGCATGCGGGCGCGCAGTTCGTCGATCGTGATCAGCTGCTCACCGAACGCTTCGATCATCGCGGCGATCCCGGAGCGGGTCTTGGCCAGCGCGGTATCAAGTCGTTTGCGTTGCGCCACAACGGGGTCGGAGGATTTCGCGGTGTCGAGTCGTTTGTCGATCTCGGTGCGGATCAGCGCGGGGTCGGCGAGCAGGGCGGTGAGGTGGTCCCAGACGACGTCATCGAGGTAGTCCGCGCGGACCGGTTTGTTGTCACAGACCCGTCCGCCTTCGTAGCGGTAGTTGTCCGAGCCCAGGCATCGGTAGTAGGAGATCCGCTTGTTCGTGGTGCGGGTCGCGGTCCGGTAGTAGCCGTAACCGCATCGGGCGCACGCTGAAAGTCCTTGCAGCAGATACGATTCGGTGTGTCCCCGGCCTCGTCCGCGGCCTGTGGTGCGTTTGTTCTCGGCCAGCCGCGCGGCGACCCGGTCGAAGGTTGCTTGCGACACGATCGCCGGGACCGCGATCTCGATCCATTCCTCGCGTGGGCGGTCCACGGTTTTCGACGCGGTCGGTGTCGAGCGGCCCGCCAGCCGCGCCACCCGGTTGAGGTCCGCCGATTCGTGCACGACCTTCGTCTTGCCGAACACCGCCCGTCCGGCATAGGCCGGGTTACGCAGCATGCCCCAGATCACCGACCGATCCCACCGGGTCTTGCCGGTGCGGGTCGGGGTGCCGGTATCGGTGAGCCAGCGCGTCAGGTCGGCGATGGAGGCCCCGTCGTCGGCGTAACGCCGAAACATCTCCGCGACCAGCGTTGCCTCATGCTCGGCGATCTCGTAGACCGCGCCACTGTGGTCGGTTTTGCGCAGATAGCGGTAGCCGAACGGGGCACCGCCGAGCACGTTGACCGACCCCGATTTGGCGCGGTGGGTCTTGCCGCGCCGATACCGTTCCATGATCTGGGCTTTCTCGTATTCGGCGAACATGCCCTGGAACTGCACCATCAGCTGGTCTTCGGGGGTGTCGCCGCGCGGTCCGCGGACGAACTCGACCCGGACCCCGGCGCGGGTGAATTCCTCGATCAGCAGCGCCTGGTAGGCGAACTTGCGGGCGAGGCGGTCCGGTGAGTAGCACAGCACCACATCGATATCGACGCCCGCGATCAGGTCCCGCAACCGCTCGAGCGCCGGACGGATCAGCGTGGCCCCGGAATGCCCGTCGTCGCAGAAGATCCACTGCTCAGGCACCTCGAGCCCGAGGTCTGCCGCGTGGGCGCGCAGGGCTTCGATCTGGGAGCCGATCGTCTCGTTCTTCTTCTGCCGGGCCGAGGACACTCGGGCGTACATCACCGCGTTCGTCATGCGGTGTCATTCCTTCCTGACCGGCTCGCGGAATGCGGGCCCGTCGTTGCGGTACCAGAATGGCGTAGGCCACCGACACATCCGTGGCCGCGTGACGGTCGAACACGAACTCCGCTTCGACCGCCCGCTCGTTCACCTGCGACGCAGCTGTCCAGGGCCCCGCGCCAAGAACTCCGTCAACGCCGCCGCCACCAGGGCGGAGATCGTGATCTGCGAGCCCCGCGCCCGGTCCCGGACCCGCCCCGCCAGCACCGCCGGCAGCTTGACGGTGAAAACCACCGACTCGCCGGGAACCGTGACCCGGCCCTCGCGCACCGCGTGATCGGCATACCGGCGGGCTTGCCGCGTCGAGCAGTCGAACCGAGCTGCCACTGCCACAACAACTTCGGCGACCGATAGCCCCGTGGCGAGGAGATCGGCAGCGGCATTGACCCGCCGCGCGTACTCGACCGCACCCACCCGGACACGACCATCAGCCATGACATAAAACTACTACCCGACATGTCAATCCCGCTCCGGAACAGAGGAATTGGCACGAGGCATCAGCTCGAGCCGACGGTAACTCAGCTCGACGTCGAAGCAGAAGTTGCCAACTGCGTTGGGGGCGTAGTTATCCCACCCTGCGGCGTTCCCTGCGGTGTCTGTTCCCGGTCACCGGCTTCCGATAACACACCGGATTTCAGGAAGGCTTTCACCAGCGCACACACCCGCTTATCCGCGATCCTCCCACGCAGGCGTCTCATCAACGCCGTGTGCGAGATCTCGTCGAAACACGCCTCGATATCCGCGTCCACGACCCAGTAGTAGTCCGCGTTTCCGGTACTGGAGTGATGGATCTCGGCGATCGCGTCCTGCGCGCGCCGGTTCGGCCGGAACCCGTACGAGCACGGCAGGAAATCCGCCTCGAAAACAGGCTCGAGCACCAACTTCAGACTCGCCTGGACCACCCGATCCGTGACAGTCGGAATCCCCAGCTTACGGAACTTCCCGCTCGCCTTCGGAATCACCGCACGCCGCACCTCGACCGGACGGAACTCACTGGCTTTCAACAAGTTCCGCACATGTTCCAGAAAAGCCGGAACCCCGATAACCGACTCGATCCACGTCACCGTGACCTTATCGATCCCCGGAGTTCGCGCCCCAGCGTTACCGGACACACGCGTCCACGCGTGCATCAGAAACGCCGGGTCATAGACGAGGTTGAACAAATCCCCGAATCGACGGGAGCGGTCCGCTCCCGCCCAACAGTGCAGTTTGGTCTGCATCCTCCGTACCGTGAAGGACGCCGAATCCGCATCCGGCCACTCCACAGCACCGGTATTCACCGATGCGTCTCCGGGCATCGCAGTCCCTTCCTGACCGACACACTGCCGCCCTTCCCGATGTGCACGGCTTTCCCGCACTCGCAGTACTACGGCGGCTCCGCCCCGCTCGCGTTCCTCGGCTGACGTCGCACCTCTCTGCCCGCCGGTCCCTGGCTGAGGACCGATCACGCAGCACGAACACGAACGGTTCCCACGTTCACTGGCATCCGGTCGACGAGTTAGGCACCCGGCTCTACCCCTGCGGCATCACCATGGCTACGCCGTAGTCCTTCACCATGATCTCCCGGCCCAAGCTACGAAGACCCGACCGAAAGTTGCTCGCCCACAACAACTCTGGGAAAGCACGCACCGCGATCCAGCCCACATCCACCGGGTTCGAGCTGGCGGCTTGTCAAGAGGCGTAACAACACCGGTTCCTCTCGTATGCCTTCTCGTCTTGCTCACCACGCCCGGCCCATCCGGTAGTACTGAACCGTCGTGACTTTGTCGAGGCTGCTCCCACCCTCCCCAGCGACTCCCGGATCAGGCTGCCTCCAGCTTCAATTCCCCGCTACGACGAGGAACAGACGGCAGGTCTCTCACCCCCATCCGGAACTGCCAGCGCCTCGTGGCGCACTCGTACCCGATCCAGGCGATCGCTGCCACGGTGTCGGTCTTCCCCGCCCTACTCAACTGGTGCTCGGCATTCTGCTTCAACGCCTCGCCTTCCTTCGCCATGTCCGCCAGCGAGCCGTGCACATTCGTACCGAGACCCGGTGTAGTGACTGCTACATGGTCGGCGGTGTCCGGGTCGCCGAACGCCAGTGCGGCACGGCCTTGACGTCCGTTTTTCATGTCCAACGCCATCAGTTTGGCGTCGGGATGTTTTCGCAGCTGGTCGTCGATCGTGTCGAGGTCCTTCAACCGTCCCTGCACGTCGTCTACGTTGCGGCGGGCCTGGTCCTGTCCGGCGTTGGCCAGTGCCATATCGAGTGTCAGTTGGTCTTGTAGGCGCGCACGCTCGACGGGAATCTCGTTGCGGTTGGCCTGGTCTCGTGCCGAGGCTGGAAGTCCGTCGAGGTTGCCGATATCGGCTGGGTGGGTGCTGATCTCCTCCCGCTGTTGTTGCGGAGTCAGCGTGTTCCACCAGTCCCGATTCTGTTGCGGGGTACCATTTTTCGGTGGTGGGATGATCTCTGTCTTCGGTGTTGTCGCGTTGCCGAAAGTATCTGCGGCGGGCAGGTCGGCGAATGCCTTGCCGATCTCGGTGACCGCGTTCGCATCGGTAGTGGCGGCGTGGTCGAGGACCTTCTTCATGAACGAGGTCTCGTTGTTGCAATCGAGCTGGAGTGCGGCCATTGCGGTGTTGTACTTGGTCTCGTCACCGCCGACCGACAAGTAGAGCCCGTGTTTGGTCTCCTCTTTGATGGAGCAGGTGCCGTCGTCGCCCACGGTCAGGCCCTTGGCCTCCGCCGTCCGTTTCTGCGCCGACACCAAACCTTTTGCGGCGGTGAAGTTCATGCTCGCGATCTTGGCGGCGTCGCGGCCGTTCTCCAACGCCTCCAACACCTTCCGCGACTTCTGATAAACCTGTCCGAACCGGACACGCATCGCATCGCCCGCTGCGCCCTTGAACGTGTCATGAGACCCGTCCACCGCACGGTTCTGGGTATCCATCCTGGTCCGCAACTCGTTGGCCTGCCGATCCCACTCGGCGGCCTGCTCGGTCAGCGAGCCCGGATTCCAGCTCAGCACCTGCGACACCGTGAAATGGTCACTCACCGGCCACCACCCGCGGCCACAATGCTCCGAGCATTCGCGGTGTCCTGGTCCTGGAAGCTGATCACCGCGCCGACGACGGTCCCGCCCATCTCCAGCAATGCGGTGCCGACCGCGGCCATCGCCTTGTCGGCGGCCCCGGTCGCGGTGTGGTAGGCGTCGGGTGTCTGTGCTCCCGGGAGGCCGTTGGTCAGGCTGTCGACAGTGGCGCCGCCCTTGCCAAGGACCTGAAGGTCTTGTCCTGCGGTCCCGAGCCCGTCCGCGAGTGCGCGGCACGCTGGTTTGTCGACGAATAGAATCTCGCCCGGCCCTGACCCCACGCTCGGCCCCTAGTTTTCGTCCGACCGTCCAGCGGCCGGCTGGTTCCCGTTCTGCGGTAACTCTATGCTGCGAACAGGGTAAATCAGGAACGGGGAGGACAACGTAGATGGACGACATCGACCCGCTAGCAGGTCACATCGAACACCTCGAAGCCTCCCTGGCCCACGGCGCTACAGCCTCGATGGCCGGTGACATCGCCTCGATCGACGTCGGCCCGGACGGCAGCCTCCGTGCCATCCGCCTCACCGACTACGGACGCCGACTCGATCCGGACACTCTGGTGGAAGCCATCATTCGCCTCCATGCCACCGCCCTTGCCGAGGCCCGCAACTCGGTTGCCGACGCCGTAGCCCGCCTCGAGAACGACCCCCGGCTCCTGGCGCTACGCGAACGGATGACGGACGCACTCAACCAACAACCGCATCAGCAAGCCGATGCTGGCTGGACCCACCAACAAGCCGCGTCGACGTCACGGTGCGATCCCACCCCCGAAGACGAGATGGACCCCTACTACCAGCGCAAAACCTGGCTGGAGTATTGAACACACCGCTGACCATTCCCAGCCACATGGAAGGCTATTCGAGAACCCCCGGCGGCATTCGGCACCCAAGAGCGGCAGCCAGAATCCGGTAATGGGTTGGCGCCCAAGTAGTTCGGCAGGACAGGCAGATGCAGCCGTCCGCGGTGATCTGGAGTGCGGCTTGGCGGACGAGTTCGCCGCTGGTGTCAGGGCGATGAACGGTGCGGACTCCGCAGGCGGGGCATGCAGCGACGAGTTCCCAGCGGCGGACCGGCTCGAGCTGTGCGTGTCCGGTGCTGGTCCAGCGCTGCAGGGTGGCGATCCAGTCGTGGAGTTGCTCCGGAATCGCTCATCGAAACCCTCGCACGAAAATGGCTCGAAATCATCAAAGAGTCCAAGGGCTGGTCCACCTACCGGCGATATAAGACCATCGTCGAAACCCACATTATAAAAAAGATCGGCGGGCTTACCGTCGACGAACTGTGGGTAGCAAAGATGGAGGGATTCTTCGACGCAATCAAGAAGGAAGTCGGGAAACCCACAGCGCAACTGGCGCGAGTCTGCTTGCGCGGAATGTACGACCTGGCCAG
Source organism: Nocardia terpenica (assembly GCF_013186535.1). Lineage (NCBI taxonomy): Bacteria > Bacillati > Actinomycetota > Actinomycetes > Mycobacteriales > Nocardiaceae > Nocardia > Nocardia terpenica. Next base: position 1,832,930 of record NZ_JABMCZ010000002.1, on the reverse strand, counting down.
CAAGCGCGGTGCCGCGAGGTTCGGAAACCTCGTCCGGTTGACCGCGCCGATCAGCGTGGACCGCAAACCCGTGGTCGCGCTCAACCCGGCCCAGGTGAAGATGGTCCGCAAGATGCTGCGCGCCGACCGGTACTGCGCCCGCAGCGGCGTCGCCGACATCGTCGACCTGATACTCGGCACCGGCGCCCGCATCGGCGAAGTCGTCGTGCTGCGCTGGAAGCACTTCGACCTCGACGCCGAGATCCCCACACTGCTCATCGAAGCCACCGCCGCCTGGGGAGGCGGCAAGAGCGTCTACGCCCAGCCCTACCCGAAGGACGGTCCGCAGGCGCGACGGCGACTGAAGCTGCCACGCTGGCTGACCGAGGTGATGCGTACTCGCCGCGACCAAATGCCGCACGAGCCAGAGGATCTCGTGTTCCCCTCCCGCAACGGAACGATCCACCACCCGAATACCGCCCGCCGGTCGATCAACGACGCCCGCGACCGGGTTGGCCTGGTCGAGTTGCCGATGAACCCGCACACCTACCGCAAGACCGTCGGCACCAAGATCGGCCACCAGGACATCGAGAAAGCCGCAGCCCAACTCGGGCACTCGACGAGCGAGGTGACCAAGCGACACTATGTCGAGCCCGCCGTAGAGGTACCTGACACCCGCAGCTACCTGGAGGACTTCGCGGAGACCGTGGACGAGTTCGTGACCGATGTAGAGGAGTACGTAGCCTCGTTCGCCGACACCGATCAGGGATGACTCCCAGCGGCCAGGCATGGCCCCCTCAGCTGAAAATCCGGAGTAAATCCGGAGTAGGGCCCTTCAGGGGCCCACTCCGGCCCCCGGTACCAGCAGACTTGCACGGGATCATCCCTGGTCTGCTAGGGTATGGCAGGCTCCTCAGAGTCGCGCCGGTGTAGTTTAGTGGTAGAACATCAGCTTCCCAAGCTGAGAGTGCGGGTTCGATTCCCGTCACCGGCTCTACGATCGCTCTCGCGCTCTCCGCGCAGGTCACCAAGGCCATCCGCAGTGAATCCGATTCGCGCTGAGATCATTTCGGGCCTGCCGCGATACGCCGCCGTGCCACACACGTGCCACTAGGCACCGGAACGTCCCTCGCGGTATTCCTTCGCCATGCGGGACAAGTCGTCGGCGATGCGACGCTGAGCGTCGTCGGTGGCCCGCTGGTAGATCAGCGCCGCGCGCATGTCGTCGTGCCCCATTCGCGCCATGAGGTCCTTGGTCGACATGCCCGATTTGGACGCCCACAGGTTCCCGGCATGACGGAGATCGTGGAAGTGGACGCCGGTCAGCCCGACTCCCGCCGTCACCTTCGCCCACTTCACCTGCTGCGCAAAGTTGGAGCGCCGCAACGGATTTCCCTTCAGGCCGGTGAACACGTAGGCACTCGGTGCGGTCCGCGCGTACTTCTCCAGGTGCATCAGGACATCGGAGCGGACGGCTTCGGGAACGGTCAGCGTCCGGATACCGGCGCGTGATTTCGGAGACGCCACGACAAGGCCCTTAGCAGGTAGCTCCACCAACGCCTTGCCGATCCGGACCGTCGTTGCCCCTTCGGAGAGGTCCGCTCGGGTCAGCGCCGACACCTCACCCCAACGCAGCGAACAGAACGCGGTGAGCAGGATCAGCACCCGATACCGGTCCGGGACGGCACCGGCGAGCGCGAACACCTGGCCGACCGTGAGCACCGGCCGCTCGGGGCTGTTCTCCCTGTCGGCACCCCGGACTCGGCACGGATTACGAGGGATGATCTTGTCCTCGTCCACGGCCGTGTTCAGCGCCGCCCGCACCAGCCGATACGCCTTGGCGGTCACGATCTCCGACACCCCCGCCTCAATCCGACCGGAACGCCATTGCCGGACCATCGGTGTCGTCAGCTTGCCGACCGCGGTACCGCCCAAGTCCGTCTCCTCGACATGCTTGCGCAACAACCATCGATACAGCTCCCGAGTCCTCGGCCGCAGACCGGGACGCTGATCGATCCAGCGCTCGACGTACTCCTTCAGCAAGATCTTGCCCCGTTCGGGATCGATCCAATCGCCTTGGAGGATCTGCACTTCCGTAGTCGACAGCCATTGCTCGGCCGCCTTCTTGGTGACGAATGTCCTTGGGGCAGGCCGCATCTGGCCGTCCGGACCTCGATAACGAGCCTGCCACCGCCCCGACGGCAGTTTCCGGACGTTTCCAAATCCGCGCTTCTTGCTCATCAGCTGGCCCGCCGAGAGTACGGAGCCACGTCGACACGACCTGCTTGGGCGAACTCCTCCAGGTCCGAGACCTTGAACCGCACGTGCCCGCCGACCTTGTAGAACACGACGCGTCGTTCGGCCACCAAACGACGGATGAACCGCACCTTCACGCCGAGGTACACCGCCGCCGCTTCCACATCCAGATACCCCAATTCGATGTCCATTTCTCCCCTCCCCTATGCCGCTTCCGGTAGTTGCTTAACGGGTTCGTCGCCGGGTGGACTCTCGCCGAGAAGTGCTCGGGCTTCCATGAGCTGATTGCGCCATCGGGACTGTTGCGCGATCAACGACATGATCAGGTGATGGCGGGGCGGAACGTTCGGGTCTCCGGGTTCGGCCAGGACCACCTTCAGATGTGAGGTGTCCTCCTGCTCGATACCGGCCCCGTCGAGGAGTTGCTTAACGAACTCCTGGCGTTCGGCCTGATGATCCTTCAACGTCTTCCCGGTCCACAGCTTCGACACCAGCTGCCGGTTACCGGCCACGCCCAGGCAGTCGCGCTTGTGCACGTTCGCCCCGCACCGGCCCGGCACCGTCTTCGGGCCCGCGCCTTTCGGGACGACGCCGTACAGCAGCCACACCGGGCAGGAATCCGAACACGGCGTCCGCAGCAACTCCGCGTGCAACCGGTCGTAGTGGTCGGCGGTGCGCTGATTCGGCGGCTCCAGAATCTCGCCAACGGACTTGGTGAGGTATTTGGCCAGGTAGCCGATGGCGGCATCGGCCTTCGGGGTGCCCTTCAAGATGCCCTTGGGTTTCACCTGCACCCCGAACCGCGCCACATGCGTCGGTGTGTCGGAGGCGTCCATGATCTCGCGGCCCTGCCCCCACGACAGCAACCGTTCACCGGTCTCCGGGTCCACGAACGTCCTCGCGTCGTAGTCCCAGCGGGGCAGCCGCCCATGCCAATACGCCTGCATGTCGTGCGGGGGCCACCACACCTGAAGGTAGGTCGCCGCGGTGCACTGACGGATGATCTCGTTCGGGACCGCACCCCGGATCAACAGGTGGATATGCGGGGCACCGCGGCGCTGGGGCTCCACGGTGGCGAAGTACTGCACCTTCCAGCCCACCGCGCGCCGCAGGTTCTGCACCCACCGGTTGAACAGGGCCGCGAAATGCACCACATCACGGGCCGCCTGCCGATAGTCGTAGTGGTCCGGATCGATCGGGGAACCATCCCCGCACACCTCCCCCTTGCGGTTCTTCGCGCCGTCGCGGTGCACCGCCCCGTACCCGGGCATGGTCAACGTGACGAACGTGCTCGGCCGGTACTTACCCGCGAACACCTCCCCCACCGTCCGATTGGTCACCTTCAACCGCGGCAACTCCGGGACATCGGTGCGACGCCTGGTCGACCGCGTCGAGGACTTCCGGGGTGGCGCGTCCAACGGGGGAAGCCGTTTACGGACACCGGTCTCCCGCAGCTCCGCATCCAAATCCCGCACGATCTCGCGGATACCGTCCATGGTGAAGGTGTCCCCGTCCTCCTTCGCCCGCTGGTAGTCCTGCTGCAACGACGACCGCGCCGCCACCAAATCCATCTGCTGATCGGTCGGGTCCGGCTTCACGATCACCGGTTCCGCGTCCAGATGCCAGCCCTCCCGGCACTGAGCAATCCGCAAGGCCCGCTTCCGTTTCGCGCACGCCGGACACACCGACTCCAGCGTGTTCCCGCACGCCGCACCGACCGGCTGTCGTTCCCCCGTCCGCTCGTCCACCACCCACATGGCGATCGGTTTGCGGCAGGACCCGAACTTGTCGGCCGCGCCCTGGGCGATCTCCAGCCAATCCAGCGCGGACAACCGATCCGCCGCCGTCTCCCGCACCGGGGCCTCTTCAGCTGGATTCGGGGCGGGCCGATCCGGTTGCGTGACAACAGGTTCGGTCATGCGACGGTGTCCTTCCGGGACGAGGTGGCGCACACGGTGAAGTCCTCGCGCTCCGCGATCACGCCGTAGGCGAGATGGTTGTAGGCCGACCAATGCCCGTAGTCGATCTGGTGCAGCCCAGTACCCGGCAGGTTGCGGCGACGCTCAATATCCGGGGCCACCAAGGCCAGCCCGAACGCGCACGTGCAACCCTTGGACTCCGACCTGAAACCTTCCCCGGTCCCGTGGCAATGCGCGCACACCACCCACTCGGAAATACCGTGCAGGGCAATGCAATTGGTATTGGCGCAGTCGTAGTCGCCGCACCAGATGCAGCGGTTCGCGAACGTCATGCGCGGCGGCAACGATTCGGACCGGCGGACAGGCAGCGGGATCACGACAGCGGTACTCATACCGCCACCTCGAACAAGGCGATCTGCCCCCGCGACTCCCAATGCCGGGGCCGCAACCTGCGACGGGGCAACGGGGCCAACAGCTGATCAGCCGAGTAACCCGGAAACATGGCCTCCAGCACCCGGCAACGATCCGCGTGCGGCACACGGACACCACCGGACTTCCACCGCCGCAACGTCCGCTCCCCCGGAGCCCCGCCGACAAGCGAGGCATCCACCATCACCGCCGCCTTGTCCCACTCCACACGAAACGCCTTGTGGGACTGCCAACGCCGTTGCCCGAGAAACACTTTCAGCACGGTTCCGGATGTCATCGCTCAGAACCCCGCGTAGAAGACCTGACCCGACGCCGACCGCACCGACGGAGCCGGAACATCGGACCGGTCGTGATCGGCAGCCGGACGCCACCGCGACGGATCCGACACCACGTACACCGGCTCGGGCACCACCGACAGATGCCGGGCGAGGCGACGTCGAGCCTCCGTCTCCCGACGCTCCTGTTCGACCGCATCCTCCACCGAGTCGTACTGGGTCAGACCACCGATGCAGATGCCGCACAACTCATCCGCCCCCTTGACGTCCAACATCTGGGAGCCGCCGCACACGCTGCACGGACCCCAAATCGACTCCACGTGCATCTTCACGCACCGCGCCTTCGTGCAGTACCGCTCACCGCACCAGATGCACCAACCCGCGTAGTTGAGCCGATCCGGCCGAACGATGCCGGGTGCCTCGGTCTTCAGAGCCTGCATGATGATCCTCCCAGGTAACCTTTCTCGGTTTATGACCCCTAAACTCGCCATCATCGCTCGTGGTCGACAGAATTTAGAGGGTGTAAACAGCAACGCTACGCCCGAGTCCCGCTCGGAGTCAAGGGGCTCTAAACTCATAGGCGTGGCTACTGCTGACGAGTTCGAACAGGTTCGGAGTGATCCGAATCCGATCCGCCGTGGCCAGCGCGCCACCGAGCTGATGACCATCTATCAGCAGCGCGCTACAGAACTCGCCCGCCTCCGGAAGGCCGCAATCGAAGAGGCACATCAGGAGGGTCTGAGCTACACCGAGATAGCCGAACAGCTCGGCATCACGAAGGGCCGGATCAGCCAGATTCGAACCTCAGCACCTCGGCCTGAGCGAGCCTTCTTCGGAGTTGGCCCGGTCGCCGTCGGTATCCCCCGACGCTTTGGCTTGGAGGACGGCCGCGAACGTCCTTTCTTCGACGCCAACGATCAAGCCACACAGCTTGCCATCGAAAGCCTTCTGGCTCGTCTTTCCTTGGCTTGCAACGTATTTGCCATCGATCCAGATCGAGCGGAGCTGCCCTCGGGAGACTGCGTCATCATCTGCGGACCGAAGTCGGCACCGGTGGCGCGACACCTCCTCGAGGGTGACCCGTACCTAGACTTCGAGCGCGACGAAGACGGCTGGTGGATCACCGATGCGAAAGCGCGACAGCGGCATAACTCGCCCTATCGCCGAGACAGCTCAATCCGAACGGACATCGGGTACCTGTCACGCCGACGCGAGAACGACCGGGTCATCGTGCACATAGCTGGCATCACCAGCATCGGTTCCTTGGGAGTCGCTGACTGGCTCGACAAACATCTCGCGACGCTGTTCGATCCCACGTCGAACTTCGTCTCGGCCGTGATCGAATGCGACTTCGATGCCGAGTTCGCAGTGACCGACAGCCGCCTTATCGTAGGTCCATACAGGGACAGCGAATGAAGATCGCGACCGCCCAGCTTCAAGAACGCACAGCCGACGATCGCGTTCTCGCTGACGACAACGGTGTAGTCGTTCTGGACGGCGCAACCGCATTTGATCCGGACGTGCCTTCAGCTGGCACCTACGTCGACGTGCTTCAGAACGAACTGTACCAACGGCTCGCCAGCCCATCCGATCTTCGATCCATCCTGGCTGACGCAATCCGCGCGACCGCTGATTATCTCCGAATCCTGCCGGGCCGAGCACCCTCCAGCACGGTAGCCATCCTCCGCCCTCACGGTGATGAACTCGAAATCCTCGTCCTGGGCGATACATCCGTGGTCATCGGCCAAGCCGACAAGATTGTCGATCTGATCATCGATGATCGAATCGGAGCCCTCGACCTCCCCGATTCCCAGGAGTACAAGCGCCGTCTCAAATCTGGCACTGGCTACGATCAGGCACACGGAGATCTGTTGCAGTCACTCCAGCGACAGCAACGACAGCGGCGAAATCGCCCAGGTGGGTACTGGATTGCGGAAGCTGATCCATCGGCAGCCGAACACGCAGTTGTCCAGCGCTACGCCTTTTCCGATGTTGACTGGGTCATCTTGGCCACCGACGGCGCAGCCAAACCGCTTGAGCCACTGAATATTTCGTGGCCCGAAGTCGCCCACTTCACTGCCACCGGGCTCGAACAACTTCTCGACCGCTGCCACCGATGGGAGGCCGAACGCGATCCCGACGGCCGCCTACAGCCACGAGCCAAGCGCCACGACGACAAGACGATCGCGGTCGTACGACCGAACTGTCCTCACCATGCCAGTTGACCGGCCTGATCATCCGCCACGTCCGAGCTACTTCCTACACTCAGTCCGGTGGCCATGTCAGCGACCCTGCGCACCTTGCGACGCAATCCCTTTGCTTAATTTGGCTATACAGTCCTCAAGGCGGCGCGCTGCGCGCGCCGCGCCACGCAAGCGCCGCTCCGCTCGTCCCTCGCCCGCAGCGGCGCGTCGCGCCGCACACAGCACGCCGCAACGAGTCCCATATCGCCTATACGGCAACGAATCTGCCACGAGGGGTGGCCGAGGAAGACTGGACACGGTCAGGACCACCGGGCGGATTCGAACAGTCGAGTCCATCCGTGGTCAGCTGGGCGGCGACCCGGTCGATGAGTCCGGCACCGAGCCGCCCGACACCTTCCCGAGATGCCCTCATCTCGTGTTGGTTTCCCCGCCTTCCTCATGGCCCAATTGTCTCGCTCCAGACGAGCGCGTCAAGGACCACCTTCGGTGTCCGCTACGCGGTGCCTACGGCATCCTTGACACGCCCGTCTTCCACTGAGGGATGGCCAGTATGAGGAAGGTGGGGAAGAAAAGTCAGGGGGGCGAATGGTCGCCTATGCGCGTGCCACAGACGTGCCAGATGTTGTGGTCAACAGCGGTAAATCGAGGTACCTACCGTGCATCTGCCGACTTGGGCTAGCCCTGCCTACGTGATCAATCCCCTGATTCCCAAGCTGAGAGTGCGGGTTCGATTCCCGTCACCGGCTCCACTGTGAAAACCCCTCTTCGAGAGGGGTTTTCGTGTTTGTGGGGCTGGGTTACTGCTGGGTTCCTGTGCACTGTTGGACGAATTTCTGTACCGCTGACTTGGCCTTGGCGGCGTCGTCTTTGCTCAGGCCCATGGTGCCGGGGTCGGGGGATTGGGTGTTGGTGCCGGGCTTGGACATCAGGCGGAGGCCGTCTTGGGAGATGCCTTCTTCTACATAGATTTTCGCGGCGCAGTCGGCGACTTTGGGGTCGAGGCCGCCGGACTGCATGGACTTGGACAGGTCGGCCTGGGTGATGGTCGGCTGGGCGTCCTTGTGGTCGGAGCTGCCGCAGGCCGCCAGCAGGGGCAGGGCGATGAGTGCGGCGGCGATCAGCGAAATCCTCAACTGTTCCTCGATTCTCGCGAAGAGTCGGCTGTCTTGTCGGACGGGCGGGCACGGCCGCCGTGGAGATACTGCCGTATCACGCGGCGCGGGAACAGTCCGCGGTCACAGGTCCATGGCCGCGCGCAGGGCGGTGTCGATCCGCTCCAGGGTGTCGGAGTCGCAGACGCCGATGCGATCGGCCAGCCAGCCGCGGTAGATGCGGCCCAGATTGCCCGCGTGCACCCAGCCGTGACCGGGAATCGAGACGGCGAGGATATCCAGCGGATCGTCGGCGACCACCTCCGCGGCGATCAGCCACGGGCGCGGCGACTCGTTGATGCCGTCACTGGAGATGAGCACGACCGTGCGACGACGAGGCGAACCATGCGGGTTGTAGATCCACACCTCACCCCTGCGCACGCAGCTCCTTCTCGGCCTGGACCAGTTCCGCCTCGTCGGTGGCCGCCTGTTCGGTCGGCTCGGGCACCGGGAGACAGCCGGTGCGCACCGCTTCTCGGCGGGCGGCTCGAGAGATCCAGGCGGACGGGGACATCCCCGCCCGCGCGGCGGCCTGCTCGGCGAACGACCAGGCCGCCTCGTCCAGGGACAACGTCACCTTACGGGTAGCCATACCGTTTATCGTACCGCCGGTTCCCGGCCAAAAGCATGCCGGGAAGACTAGGTAAGCCCTGTTGGCGGGATGCCAATGGTTGCTACTGTGAGGCCGTTCACCACCCGCTCGGGGAGTCGAGTATGAATCTGAGTCATCATCGGGGCGGCTCCGGCGAGCCGCTGGTCCTGGTGCACGGCGTGGGCAGTCGGCGGCAGGTGTGGGAGCCGGTCGTCGACACCCTGGCGGGCTCGTTCGAGGTGTTCGCGGTCGACCTGCCCGGCTTCGGCGAGACCGCGCCGCTGGCCCGCACCACCGTCGACACCCTCACCGACGCGCTCGCCGCCTTCCTCGCCGAGCAGAGCCTCGAAAGACCGCATCTGGCAGGCAATTCCATGGGCGGGCTGATCGCGCTGAATCTCGGCGCGCGCGGGCTGGCCCGGTCGGTGACCGCGTTCTCGCCGATCGGTTTCTGGTCCACCGCCGGACGGGCCTGGTGCCAGCGGTCGCTGGGCGGCGCGAAGGCGCTCGGGCTGCGGCTGCGGCCCGCGCTGCCCGCCGTGCTCGGAAATCCGGTGGGCCGCACCGCGTTTCTGAGCCTGATCGTCGGCAAGCCGTGGTCGCTGGACGCCCGCGTCGCCCTCGACACCGTCGTCGGCGCCCTCGACGCGCCCGGATTCGATTGCGCCCTGGCCTCTTTCGACGACGCCCGGCTGCGCGACGGCGGGCGGCTGGCGCGCATCCCGGTCACGGTGGCGTGGGGCGACCGCGACATCCTGCTCACCTACGCCACCCAGAGCCGCCGCGCCCGCGCCTGGCTGCCCGGCGCCCGGCACGTCACGCTGCGCGGCAGCGGCCACACCCCGTTCTACGACGACCCCGCCGGATGCGCGAAGATTCTGCTGGACCAATTCGGTGCCGCACCCGGGCAGGCGAAGGAGAGCCGCCGATGAGCAACGTATCCCTGACCTTCGACGGCGACCGCGCCTACGTCGCCCTGGATCGCCCCGACAAGCACAACGGCCTGACCATCGACATGCTGGGCGAGCTGGCGCGGGTGGCGCGGGCGGTGGGCAAGCGCGACGACATCCGCGCGGTGATCCTGTCCGGCAACGGGCCCAGCTTCTCGAGCGGGCTGGACATCGCGAAGACCGCGGGCGATCCGCTCACCATCGCGCGCAGCTTCGTTCCGCTGCCGTGGCGCGGCACCAACACCTTCCAGGAGGCGTGCTGGGCGTGGCGGCGGCTGCCGCAGCCGGTGATCGCGGCCGTGCACGGCCACTGCTACGGCGGCGGGCTGCAGATCGCGCTGGCCGCCGACTTCCGATTCGCCACGCCCGATGCGGATTTCTCGGTCATGGAGGTCCGGCACGGGCTGATTCCCGATATGACCGGCGCGGCCACCCTGTCCCGGCTGATCGGCATCGATAAGGCGCTGCTGCTGACCATGACCGCCGATCCGGTGGACGCCGCCTACGCCGAACGCATCGGCCTGGTCACCGAGGTCGCCGCCGATCCGCGCGGGGCCGCCGAGAAATTGGCCGACCGGATCGCGGCGCGCCCGCCGCACGCGGTGGCCGCGGCCAAGCGGCTGTTCGACCGGAGCTGGCAGGCGGCCACCTGGCGAACACTGGGCATCGAGCGGGCAACCCAGCTCCCGCTCGTCCTTCGGCAGGCGCTCGGCCGCAGGTAGTTACGCATTCGGCGGGCCTGCCGAGCCCCGAGCCGAAAACGATCAGGAATACCCCGAAACCCCGTGAGGCAAACTCGCGCAAACGCGATTCGCTGTTAGCATCTTCACACTTTGCCAGCCAGTCCGATGACCGTGTGCGGTGTCACAGGTATTTCCGGGTGGGCCGCACCCGCCTCGGCGAGAACGGAGGCCCACAGTTTTGTCCAGGACCGCATCCATCCTGCTGTCTGCGATGGCAGGCGCCTCGGCCGTGCTCCTGACCGTCACCGCACCGGCCGCGGCGAACCCCAATGCGATCAATCCGATCCCGGTCCTCAACGGCACCAGCGGACTACCGCAGCTGGTCGGCCGCTCGCGGGCGGTCTTCCAGGTCACCGGCATGGCCAGCCCCAACACCACCCAGAACTACAACATCCTGGGTACCGACCTGGGCATCATGTGGGACAACGGGAACGGTGAGATGCTCACCGCGTTCGGCGACACCGCCGGGCTGGGCCTGCCGAACCTGTTGGCGGGCAGCTTATGGGAGTGGCGCAGCAATATCCTGGTGCGCAGCCACACCCAGAATCCGCGCAACGGCATCTATTTCGACAGCGTGGTGCGCGATGTCTTCGGCCAGGCGCGCGATCTGATTCCGAGCCCGAAGATTCCATTACTCGAGATCAGCCGCATCCCGACCGCGGGGATCTCCGTCAAGGGCGTGCAGTACATGAGCCTGATGTCGGTGAAGAGCTGGGATCAGGTGGGGCAGTGGACAACCAACTACTCGGGGCTGGCCGCCTCCGCCGACGACGGCGAGACCTGGGCCGATCTGGGCTTCACCCGGCGGCCCAACGAGGGCGGCAATGCCAACTTCCAGATGAACGCCTTCGTCAAGAGCGACGGCTGGGTCTTCGAATACGGCACGCCGTCGGGCCGCGACAACTCCGCCTACGTGGCGCGGGTGCGCGAGGACGACATCCAGAACCTCGGCGCCTACGAGTACTGGGACGGCGGGCGCTGGCGCAAGGGCGATGTGAACGCGGCCGCGCCGATCGCGGGCGGCGTCGGCGAGCTGTCGGTGATGTGGAACGACTACCTCGGACAGTTCGTCATGCTGACCACCGACCCGTGGAATTCCGTGGTGATGCGCCGCTCGGCGTCGCCGGAGGGGCCGTGGAGCCCGCCCGAGGTGCTGATCGACACGCGCGAGCTGCCCACCGCCTACGCGCCGTCGATCTTCCCGTATCAGACGGGCCGCGATCTGTACTTCCTCACCACGGTGCACAGCCAGTACAACGTGATCCTGATGCGCACCACCCTGTAGCGCTACAGCGCGATCAGGCCCGCGTCGGTGGGCCGGAAGCCGCAGGCGTCGAAGTAGAACGGGCGCAGGTGCGGCTCGAAATCGACGTGCAGCCACGTACATCCGGACCGGGCGGCGGCATCGGCCGCGCGCCGCACCAGCTCGGTGCCGATGCCGCGGCGCTGCTGCCCGGGGTGCACCTTGGGGTCGAGCAGGAAGGCATGGTCGCCGCCGTCCCAGGCCACATTGGCGAAGCCGATCAGGTCGCCGCCGGGCAGCCGGGCGGTCATCCAGCCCAGGCTGTGCGTGCGGATGCGGTCCCACCAGCCGGGTTCGGCCGTGCCGCCGTGGGCGCGGGTCAGGGCGACGAGTTCGGTGTCGGCGAGCTCGGCCCGCCAGCGGTAGTCGATCTGCACGGCGGTCATTGTGCGGTCCGGGACCGGTGTGTCGTCGAGTGGTTTTCTCCGGTCATACACTCGGCTCATGGACGCGGCCGAGTGGGACGCGCGGTATGCGCACAGCGAATTGGTGTGGGGCGCACCGCCGAACGCGACAGTGGTCGAGCACGTGTACGGGCTCGAGCGGCGGATCGTGCTGCAACCCGACGTTCCGGGCGGGGACGTGCCGCCGCTGCCGCGCGCCCTGGACCTCGCCTGCGGGGAGGGGCGTAATGCGCTGTGGCTGGCCACGCACGGCTGGCAGGTGCGCGCGGTGGACTTCGCCCAGGTCGGCATCGATAAGGGCCGCACCATCGCCTCGCGGCTGTCGCGGTCGGTGCGGAGCCGGATCGACTGGCACTGCGCCGACCTGACCGATCCGGACACCGCCGGGATCACCGGCCCGTTCGAGCTGGTGCTCATGGTCTTCCTGCATCTGCTCGCCCCGCAGCGAGGCGCCCTGCTCGCCCGGGTGGCCGAGCAGCTCTCCCCCGGCGGCGTGCTGCTGGTGCTGGGACACGACACCACCAACATCACCGACGGCTATGGGGGGCCGCAGGATCCGACGGTGCTGTTCACACCGGACGACATCGTGCGCGACCTGGCCGCCGCGGGGGACCATGTACGGATTCGCCTCGCGGACAGGGTGTTTCGGGAGACCGAGGGGCGGGATGCGATCGACGCCCTGGTGGTGGCGACGCGGACGGTGCCGGATTTGGACGAGCAGGCTACGACGGATTAGACCAGCGGCGGAGCCAGGACTCGGCGGTATCGCCGATGGCGTCGAATCCCGTTCGGAAGGAATGGGGTTGGCCCGGGATCACGCGGACCTCGGCGGCGTCGGCGGGGTCCGGGATGCCGAAAGGGTCTCGCTCGCCGTTGATCACGACGACATCGAGAATTTCGGAGGCAGCGAGGAGTTCGTCGCGGCGGGTCTTCTCCGGCTTTCCGGGCGGGTGCAGCGGGAAGGACAGGGCGATAACGCCTTTCGCGGCGGCGGGGACGGCGGTGCGGCAGGCCACCCGGGCGCCGTTGCTGCGGCCGCCCTGGATCAGCGGCAGGCCGCGGAACTTTTTCCGAAGGGCCGCAACGATTTCCAGCCAAGCCGCGTCCTGCGTGGCGGCCGAGCCGGGGGCGCGTCGGCCCGCCACGCGATAGGGCTGGACCACCCGCGCCACCGCGCCGCCGAGACCCAGCGCGCGATCGCGCACGGCCAGCAGGTCCTTCGCATCGACTCCCCCGCCCGAACCGTGGGTGAGCAATAGCAGAAATCTCGGTTTCGCGGGGCGGTCCAGTTCGATGTCCGCGGGTCCGGCACTCGTCTGCAGGCGCACGCCCAACGGTAACTCGCACCCGCCCGCGGACCGGGCAGCGCGGGCCGAAAACCGGTCTCGAACAGCAAGATCGCGGCCGGTCGGCACCGTCGGCGCGTGGTCGCCCGCGAAACGCCGAGATGACGGCTGTTCATCGCGTCACATCCGCGGTCGGATTCGTTGAAACCACCCCTACCCGTCGGTAATATACGGTGTAAGTTACCCGCGAGTAGCAGGTTGAGGGCTACCCGATGGAGACAACGGGCGGGAACGGCACAACCGACCGCACCAACTCAACGGAGAGTGAGTAACAGAGATGGGCCACTACAAGAGCAACGTCCGCGACCTGGAGTTCAACCTCTTCGAGGTGCTCGGCATCGGTTCGATCCTCGACGGCGGCGCGTTCGGTGATCTCGACACCGACACCGTCAAGGAGATGATCAACGAGGTCCGCCGCCTGCCGAGGGACCGCTGGGCGAGTCCTTCGCCGACGCCGACCGCAACCCGCCGGTGTTCCACCCCGACACCCACACCGTCACGCTGCCGGAGTCGTTCAAGAAGAGCTACCGCGCGCTGCAGGAGGGCGGCTGGGACAAGCTCGGCATCGCCGAGGAGCTGGGCGGTCTGCCCTTCCCCCGCACCGCGTACTGGGCCATCGCCGAGCTCATTCTCGGCGCGCAGCCGGCCGCGTTCATGTACGCCGCGGGCGCGGGCTTCGCGAACATCTTCTACAACAACGCCACCGAGGAGCAGAAGGGCTGGGCGAAGATCGCCTCGGAGAACGGCTGGGGCGCCACCATGGTGCTCACCGAGCCCGACGCCGGTTCCGATGTGGGTGCGGGGCGCACCAAGGCGATTGCGCAGGCCGACGGCTCCTGGCACATCGAGGGCGTGAAGCGGTTCATCACCTCCGCCGATTCCGATGATCTGTTCCCGAACATCATGCACCTGGTGCTGGCCCGTCCCGAGGGCGCGGGGCCGGGTACCAAGGGGCTGTCGCTGTTCTTCGTGCCGAAGTTCCACTTCGACCACGAGACCGGCGAATTGGGCGAGCGCAACGGCGTTTTCGTCACCAATGTCGAGCACAAGATGGGCCTGAAGGTGTCGGCCACCTGCGAGGTGACCTTCGGCGGGCACGGCATTCCGGCCAAGGGCTGGCTGGTCGGCGAGGTGCACAACGGCATCGCGCAGATGTTCGAGGTCATCGAGCACGCGCGAATGATGGTGGGCACCAAGGCCATTTCGACCCTGTCGACCGGGTACCTGAACGCGCTGGACTACGCCAAGCAGCGGGTGCAGGGCGCGGACCTGACCCAGATGACCGACAAGAACGCTCCGCGCGTCACCATCACCCACCACCCGGATGTGCGTCGTTCGCTGATGACGCAGAAGGCGTACGCCGAGGGTCTGCGCGCGGTGTACCTGTACACCGCCGCGCATCAGGATGCGGTTGTCGCGGAGCAGGTTTCGGGCGCCGATGCCGATCTCGCGGCGCGGGTGAACGATCTGCTGCTGCCGATCGTCAAGGGTGTGGGTTCGGAGCGGGCCTACCAGTACCTGACCGAATCGCTGCAGACCCTGGGTGGTTCGGGCTTCCTGCAGGATTATCCGATCGAGCAGTACATCCGGGATTCGAAGATCGACTCGCTGTACGAGGGCACCACCGCCATCCAGGCGCAGGACTTCTTCTTCCGCAAGATCGCTCGTGATCGCGGTGTGGCGCTGGGGCATGTGGCCGGGCAGATCGGCAAGTTCATCGAGTCCGAGGCGGGCAACGGCCGTCTCAAGGGTGAGCGCAAGCTGCTGGCCACCGCGCTCGAGGACGTGCAGGCGATGGCCGCGACCCTGACCGGGCACCTGATGGGCGCCCAGCAGGATCCGGCCGAGCTGTACAAGGTCGGCCTGGGCTCGGTGCGGTTCCTGCTCGCGATCGGCGACCTGCTCATCGGCTGGCAGCTGCTGCGGCAGGCCGAGGTGGCGCTGGCCGCGCTGGACAACGGCGCGAAGGCCGGTGACGAGGCGTTCTACCACGGCAAGATCGCGGTCGCGCAGTTCTTCGCCCGCAATGTCCTGCCGGAGCTGACCGCGGTCCGCGCCGTGCTGGCCAACCTGGACAACGACATCATGGAGCTGGACGAAGCAGCCTTCTGATCCCGGCCAAAAGCACGCCGGGAACAGGGGACCAGCACGCCGGGAACAAAGGGACCAGGGGCCGGGAACAGCGGGACCAGCTCGACAGGACCAGCGGGACTAGCGCGCAGGCCCCGGTTGCGACATTCGTGTCGCGGTCGGGGCCTGCGGCATGTCTGCGAGGGTGCCGGGCTCGGTGGGGCCCGCGACTACCACGGCGTTGCCGCCGAGTTGTTTGGCGCGGTACATCGCGGAGTCGGAGCGGCGCAGCAGGTTCTGGTGGGTGCCGCGGGTGTGGCGGCCGTTGGTGCGGGTCGGGTCGAAGACGGCGGCGCCGATGCTGGCGGTGATGGCGATCGGCAGGCCCGGCATGGATTCGACCGCCGAGCGCAGCCGCTCGGCGACCGCGCCGACCGCCTCGCCGTGCAGATGCCCCACGATGACGAACTCCTCGCCGCCGGAGCGCGCGATGATGGCGCCCGGCAGCGCCGCCGACCGCAGCCGCTCGGCCGTGCGCACCAGCACCTCGTCCCCGAACGAATGCCCGAAGGTGTCGTTGACCTGCTTGAACCGGTCCAGATCCAGGGTCAGCACGAAGACGCTGCCGCGCCCGCACGGGCCGAAGAACCGGGACAGGTGGTAGTCCAGGCCGCGGCGGTTCAGCAGCATGGTCAGCGGATCGGAGAGGGCGTCGCGGCGTAACAGCCAGTGGCAGAACTGAACCGGGGGCAGCACCACGACCGTGGCCGCCACCATGATCAGCACGACCGCGCTCGCCAGCGGGATGCCGTATTCGGTCGGATGGCGGATCACCATCAGCGCCGCCAGCGTCAGGATCGACACCAGCGACCAGCCGACGTGCAGCGCCAGGATGCGCGGCCCGTACATGACGGTGATGTACCCGCCGGTGACCGCCAGCAGGACGGTGGTCGTCGCGCCGTAGAGGCGGTTGTGGTCGGCGAGGGCGTTGGCGGTGATCGCGATGTCGGCGCTGGCGATCCAGATCAGCGATTCGGCCTCGCCCGGCCAGGAGAACAGCCAGAAGCGCGCCGTCCACAGCACCGCCAGCGCGGCGACCGTCCAGGCCACCGTCATCGCCGGGATGCCGCGCGGGCCCGCGGGCGAGAGCATGGTCAACAGATTGATCACCAGCATGACCAGGCCGCCGGCGCCGACCATGAACTTCAGCGGGGCGAGCGCGCGGTGCGATTCGAAAGTGCCGACGAGCCATGCGTAATCGACCCGGTCACGCCACCAGGTTCGCAGTATGGAACGACTCTCACTCATCGAGGTACCGCCTAGCGCCGACTACTGAGGGTCTTGCTCGGCCTGTCTCGATTACCGCCCGGACAGGGGATCACGTTCACCGTGGACTATACCGGTGGGTCGGTCCGAGCCCTTTGTGACAAATGTTGCGGCGCGCAAGTCTCACATCGATGACTCGGAACGGGCACAATACCCACGGCGTGACCTGACGAAGGGACGAGAATCATGGCTCGATCGTTGTCCGTACTCGCCGGAGCCTGCGCGGCGGTGGCCCTGATGACGGTCGCGGCCTCACCCGCCGGTGCCGACCCCAACAACATCAACCCGATTCCGGGCCTGAACGGGTCCGTCGGCCTACCGCACCTGAACGGGCCGACGCAGGCGGTCTTTCAGCTCACCGGCATGGCCAGCCCGAACCGCACCGAGCGGTTCAATGTGCTCGGCACCGATCTGGGCATCATGTGGGACGACGGGCGCGGGCAGATGATCACCGCCTACGGCGACACCGCCGGGCTGGGCGTGCCGAATCTGTTGGCGGGCAGCGTCTGGGCGTGGCGGTCGAACATCCTGTTCCGCAGCCCGGGCGGAGCGGACGCCGTCGACGGCGTGCACTACACGAGCTTCGTCGACAATCCGCTGCCCAGCCCGAAGATCCCGGGCATCGAGATCAGCTTCATCCCGACCGCGGGCGTCTCGGTCGGCGGCGTGCAGTACATGAGCATGATGTCGGTGCGGGAGTGGGGCGGGGACGGCCACTGGGACACCAACTTCTCCACCCTCGCCGTGTCCGGCGACGACGGCCAGACCTGGGCGCAGCTGCCGACCACCCGGCGCGGCAACGACAACGGCTTCCAGAACTTCCAGCAGGCCGCCTTCCTGAAGGCCGGCGGCTACGTCTACCGCTACGGCACCCCGGCCGGTCGCGAGAACCCGGGCTTCATCGCGCGGGTTAAGGAGGCCGACATCGCGAACATCGACGTCTACGAGTACTGGGACGGTCAGAACTGGAAGCCCGGCGCCGCCGATGCCGCCAAGCCGATCGTCGGTGGTGTCGGGGAGCTGTCGGTGGCGTGGAATCAGTATCTGGGGCAGTACGTCATGCTGACCACCGATCCGTTCAACTCGGTGGTGCTGCGCACCGCGCCCGCGCCGGAGGGGCCGTGGGGCCCGCCGCGGGTGCTGATCGACGCGCGCGAGCTGCCCACCCAGTACGCGCCGATGATCTATCCGTATCAGACCGGCAGCGCCCTCTACTACGCGCTGACCGTGCACAACCAGTACAACGCGGTGCTGATGCGCAGTCCGCTGTGAGCGGCGCGAAATGAGAAGGCTCCGTGCGGTTGCCGGGTCGGGGGTCTGGCAACTGCACGGAGCCGATCTGATTATCGGCGCGGGCGTTCCGGTGTTACACACCTCTCGCAGACGCACCTCGGAAATTCTCGGGCGAACCGGACGAGGACAATCGTGGAGGACTGCCATGCAGAGCTCGGACTGCCGGAGCTCGGACGACTCGAGGAGATGAGTACATGCAGCTGGGAATGATCGGGCTCGGCCGGATGGGCGCCAATATCGTGCGGCGCATCGTTCGCGACGGGCACACCGCGGTCGGCTACTCGCGGCACGAGGAGCAGATCAAGGAGTTCACCGAGGAACTCGGTGACGGTTTCTCGGGCGCCACCGATTACAAGAGCTTTGTGGCGCAGTTGGAGACGCCGCGCATCGTGTGGGTGATGATCCCGGCGGGCGCGACCGGCGCCGTCATCGACGAGGTGGCCGAACTGCTGGAGCCGGGCGACATCATCATCGACGGCGGCAACAGCCGCTACCATGAGGACGTCAAGCGCGCGAAGGCGCTGGCCCCCAAGGGCATTCACTACCTGGACATCGGCACCTCCGGCGGCGTGTGGGGCCTGGAGCGCGGCTACTGCCTGATGGTGGGCGGCGAGAAGGAGACCGTGGCGCACATCGAGCCGCTGCTGCGGTCGATCGCGCCGGGTGTGGACGCCGCCGAGCGCACCCCCGGCCGCACCGGTGAGCCGTCGCCGTCGGAGCAGGGCTACCTGCACTGCGGCCCCGCGGGCGCCGGGCACTTCGTGAAGATGGTGCACAACGGCATCGAGTACGGCGCGATGGCCGCCTACGCCGAGGGCATGAACATCCTCGCGAAGGCCAACATCGGCAAGCACCTCGACGACGAGCACTCCGCCGAGGTGACCCCGCTGGAGAACCCGGAGTACTACCAGTACGACATCGACGTGCCGGAGGTCACCGAGGTGTGGCGGCGCGGCTCGGTGGTCGCGTCCTGGCTGCTGGATCTGACCGCGGCCGCGCTGCACGCCGACCCGGAGCTGTCCAGCTTCGGCGGCCGGGTCTCGGACTCGGGCGAGGGCCGCTGGACCATCCACGCCGCCATCGACGAGGGCGTGCCCGCACCGGTCCTGTCGGCCGCGCTGTACCAGCGCTTCTCCTCGCGCGGCGAGGCCCTCTACGCCGACAAGGTCCTCTCCGCCATGCGCAAGGCCTTCGGCGGCCACAACGAGCTGCCGGGGAAGTGATCCCGGCCAAAAGCATGCCGGGATCACGGTGTAGCGCTGGCCGGGATGACGGGTGCAACGCACGCCGGGACGACGATGTAGCGCACGCCGGAACGGCGGCGTGCCACAGGCCGGAACGATGGTGTGGCGCTGGCCGGGATGATGGTGTGGTGTAGGTCGGGATGACGGAGGGCGGTGGGTTGCTCGCCGCCCTTTGTTTCTTGTTGGGGGTGGGAGGGGCTACGGTCGGGATCCATGCGTAGAGTTCCGGGGATCGTTCTCGCTGTGGTGGCGGTGGGGTTGTCGGCTTGTTCCGGTGGGGGTGGGAGCTCCGGTACATCGACGAGCACGGCGGCGGGTACTTCGCGGAGTACCGCTGCGTCGGCGAGTAGTACTGCGGCGCAGCAGGATTGCGCCGCGGGGTATTTGGCGCAGTTCACCACTCGGCAGAAGTTGGCGCAGTTGCTGACCGTTGGGGTGGCGAGTGCGGCCGATGCGGAGGATGTGGTTCGCACCGAGCAGGTGGGCGGGATCTTCGTCGGTAGCTGGACCGAACCGGCATTGCTGGCCGACAAGCAGATCGATCGGGTGAAGCAGGCCGCGCGGGCGCCGCTCATGGTGACCATCGACGAGGAGGGCGGGCGGGTCTCGCGGCTGCGCAACCTCATCGGCGAGGCCCCCTCGGCCCGCAGCGCCGCGCAGAGCATGTCCACCGGCGAGTTCTACCGGCAGAGCCTCGCCCGCGCCGGGGCCATGAAGGACCTCGGCATCACCGTCGACTTCGCCCCGGACGCCGATGTCAGCGACGAGCCCGACGATGCCGTCATCGGCGATCGGTCGTTCTCCGACGATCCGCGGGTGGTGACCGACTACGCCGGAACCTTCGTCAAGGCCCTGCACGATGCCGGGCTGGGCGCGGTGATCAAGCACTTCCCGGGGCACGGCCACGGCTCCGGCGACTCGCACAAAGGCGCGGTGCGCACCCCGCCGCTGGACCAGTTGCAGCAGGTGGATCTGGTGCCGTTCCGCAATCTGGTCGGCTCGGGGGCCGCGGTGATGGTCGGCCACCTCGACGTGCCGGGGCTGACCACGCCGGACACCCCGGCGAGCATCAGCCCGCAGGCCATGGCCCTGCTGCGGCAGGGCAGCGGCTACGGCGCCGCGCCGTTCGACGGGCCGATCTTCACCGACGACCTGAGCGGCATGGCCGCGATCACCAGTCGGATGGGCATCGAGGACGCGGTCGCCGCAGCGCTGGAGGCCGGGGCCGACAATGCGCTGTGGATCAGCACCACCGCGGTGTCGAAGGTGCTGGACCGGCTGGAACAGGAGGTTGCCACGGGGAAGCTGCCGATGCCGCAGGTCGATCGGTCGGTGCTGCGGATGGCCCGTTTCAAGGGCATTCCGCTCCCCTGCTGAGCGCCCCAGCCGGGCAATATCGGTTCGGCGAATCATCGGCAATTGGACCGCAGGGAACTTACCTTGGAGTAAGATAAGGATTTCGCATATGGGCTAGGAGAGTGGATGGCAGGCGGGACGAAGCGGCTTCCTCGGGCGGTTCGTGAGCAGCAGATGCTGGACGCCGCCGTCGAGGTGTTCTCGCGCAAGGGTTATCACGACACCTCGATGGATGCCATCGCCGCGGAGGCCAAGATCTCCAAGCCGATGCTGTACCTGTACTACGGCTCCAAGGACGAGTTGTTTCGCGCCTGCATCCAGCGCGAGAGCGTCCGATTCGTCGAGGCGGTCGCGGTCGCGGGCAACCCCAAGCTGACCCCGCACGAGCAGTTACGGGCGGGTCTGGAGGCATTCCTGTCCTACGTGGACAACCACCGGCTGTCCTGGCAGGTGCTCTACCGGCAGGCGCTGGGGCAGCAGCCGTTCGCCTCCGAGATCGCCAACAGCCGGGAGCGGGTCATCGAGCTGACCGCCAAGCTGCTCGAGTCCAGCGCCAAATACGCCCAGCCCGGCACCAACTTCGACATCGTGGCCGTCGCGGTCATCGGCGCGGGCGAGGCCATTGCCGACCGGATCGCCAGCGGCGAGGTGGATGTCGCCCAGGCGGTGAACCTGCTGGATGATCTGGCGTGGAGTGGGTTGGCGGGGCGGAAGAAGACGGAATAGGGCCCTGTGATCCCGGCCAAAAGCACGCCGGGATCACAGGGAGGAGGCGCGACCGGGATCACAGGGAAATCGGAGGGCTGGCCGAAAGACATGGGCCTCTTCGGGTTCCGGCCAGCCGCCGGGCTCAGCGCAGTGTCGCGGTGAGGTGGGGGTAGCCCTTCTTGGGGTGTTTGAGGGCGAGGTCCCAGCCGCCGTCGGCGTGGTCGGCGTAGACGTTGACCGTGGCGGGCAGCAGGATCGGCTTGCCGAATTTCACCGCGTAGCTGGCGGCGGCGTGGATCCGGCCCTCGATGGCGCCGAGAATGGCTGCGGCGGACCACATTCCGTGTGCGATGGCGCGCGGGAAGCCGAATGCCTTGGCGCTCAACGCCGACATGTGGATCGGGTTGCGGTCCCCGGACGCGGCCGCGTAGCGGTGGATCTGCGCCTGGTCGACCCGCAGCGTGCGCAGCGGCGGCGGGGGCACCTCGTCCGGCTTGGGTTCCGGCTTCGGCCCGCCCGACAGCGAGGTCCGCTGCTGGTGCAGGAAGGTGGTGACCTGCCGCCACACCAGCTCGCGCCCGACGCGCACCTCGCTGATCGCGTCGACCAGCAGGCCCTTCGGGTGCTCGCGCAGATTCTCGATGTGGGCGTGCAGGTCCAGCGGCTCGCTCACCGAGATCTCGCGGGTGCGCTCGATGAGGTTCTCCGCGTGCACCGCGCCCACCGCGGTGAACGGGAAGTCGCGGGCGACCACCAGCTGCATCACCAGGGGGAAGGTGAGCACGAACGGGTAGGTCAGCGGCAGCGAGTCGCCGAAGCGCAGACCGGTGGCGTGGCAGTAGGCGGCCAGATGGTCGATATCGATCGTCAGGCCGTCCAAAGACACCGCGCGGTCCGGGATTTCGGACTTGCGCGCCGAAACCAGCGGCAGCGGAACGGATCCCAGTGCGGCCTTCAGGTACAGATTGCCGGTGCCGGGTACCTCGGCGAGGGTGATGTTCTGGGTCATCATGCTCCGATCAGGCGCCGATGAGGCTCTGGCCGCAGACGCGAACGACGTTGCCGCTCACCGCGTTCGACGCCGGGCTGGCGAAGTAGGCGATGGTCTCGGCGACGTCGACGGTCTGACCGCCCTGCGACAGCGAGCTCATGAGCCGGCCCGCCTCGCGGGTGCCCAGCGGGATGGCGGCGGTCATGGCGGTCTCGATGAAGCCCGGCGCGACCGCGTTGATGGTGACGCCCTTCTCGGCGAGCTTCGGCGCCTCGGCGTTCACCATGCCGATGACACCGGCCTTGGAGGCGCCGTAGTTGGTCTGGCCGCGGTTGCCCGCGATGCCCGCGATGGAGGACACGTCGATCACCCGGCCGCCCTGCTTCAGCGCGCCCTTGGCCACCAGCTGCTCCGTAATCCGGTGCGGCGCGGCGAGATTGACGTTGAGTACGGAGTTCCAGCGGCCGTCGTCCATGTTGGCGAGCAGCTTGTCGCGGGTGATGCCCGCGTTGTGCACGATGATGTCCAGGCCGCCGAACCGCTCGGTGGCGAACTCGGCCAGCTTGTCGGCGGCGTCGGGGGCGGTGACGTCGACCGCGATGGCCACGCCGCCCACCTTGTTGGCCGTCTCCGACAGCGCCTCCCCGGCGGCGGGAATGTCGGCGACGATGACCTTCGCGCCGTCGCGGGCGAAGACCTCGGCGATGGTCGCGCCGATGCCGCGCGCCGCGCCCGTGACGATGGCGACCTTGCCGTCCAGCGGCTTGTCCCAATCGATTCCGGCGGCGGCGGTGTCGTCCTTGCCGACCCGGAAGACCTGGCCGTCGACGAATGCCGACTTGCCCGACAGCACGAACCGCAGCGTGGACTCCAGACCGGTGGCGGCGGTGGCGGCCTCCGGGTGCAGGTAGACCAGGTTGGCGGTGGCCCCGCGCAGCAGCTCCTTGCCGACGCTGCGGGTGAAGCCCTCCAGCGCGCGCTGCGCGATCTGCGCGTCGACGCTCGCGGCCAGCTCCGGGGTGGTGCCGACGACCAGGATGCGACCCGACGGCGCGATGGAGCGCATGGCCGGCTGGTAGAACTCGTAGAGCTGGGCCAGGTCCTCGACCGTGGCCAGGCCGGTGGCGTCGAACACCAGCGCGCCGAACTTGACCCCGGGCGCCAGCGAATCGACGAAGGTGTAGTCCGACAGCAGGTTTCGCACCGCATCGGCCACGCGGCCCTTGCCGCCCAGCAGCACCGGGCCGGGCAGCGCCGGCTCGCCGGGCCGGTAGCGGCGCAGCGGCTCCGGCTTCGGTAGGCCCAGTTTGCTCGCGAGGAAGTTACCGGGAGCCGAGTTGACGAACGATCCGTAGAGGTTGGGAGCGCCCTTGCTCTTGCTGGCTGCCACTGTTCCTACCTTTTCCTTGTCTCGTATAGGTACTCGCCCACAATCGCGGGTGTCCGGTGTCGACAATGAACTTACTCCAGAGTAAGTTTAATGTAAACCGACAGCGAAGGGCATCGGTGCGGTGTCGAAATTTCGGCAACGCCCCGAGCGCCGAACATTCCCGACGAGACAGTGGAGACTCGAGTGACAACCAAAGCCCGTTCGGCGAAGGCCGGTGCCGCCACCAGCGCGGCCAAGCACACCAAGCAGACCCGCCCGGTCGCGATTCTGGGCGGTAATCGAATTCCGTTCGCTCGCTCCGACGGTCGCTACGCGCATGCCTCCAACCAGGATATGTTCACCGCCGCGCTGAACGGGCTGATCAGCCGGTTCGGCCTGCAGGGCGAGCGGCTGGGCATGGTGGTCGGCGGCGCGGTGCTCAAGCGCGTCGGCGAGCACGGCATGATCCGCGAGAGCGTGCTGGGCAGCGAGCTGTCGCCCTACACTCCCGCGCACGACCTGCAGCTGGCCTGCGGCACGGGCCTGCAGTCGATCGTCACCGTCGGGGACGCGATCACCCTGGGCCGCATCGAGGCCGGCGTCGGCGGTGGCACCGACACCACCTCCGACGCGCCGATCGGGGTCAGCGAGTCGATGCGCGAGTGGATGCTCGACGCCAATCGCGCCCGCAAGAACGCCGATTACGTGAAGCTGGTCGGGCGGCTGCGGCCGAGCATGGTGGGCATCGAGATCCCGCGCAATGCCGAGCCGCGCACCGGGTTGTCGATGGGCGAGCACGCGGCCATCACCGCCAAGGAATTCGGCATCACCCGCGAGGCGCAGGACGAGCTGGCCTACCTGTCGCACCGGAACATGGCCGCCGCCTACGACCGCGGCTTCTTCGACGACCTGGTGACGCCGTTCCTCGGCCTGACCCGCGACGACAACCTGCGCCCGGGCTCCACGCTGGAGAAGCTGGCCACGCTGAAGCCGGTCTTCGGCTCCAAGCTCGGCGACGCGACCATGACCGCGGGCAACTCCACCCCGCTCACCGACGGCGCCTCCGCGGTGCTGCTGTCCAGCGACGAGTGGGCGGCCGAGCACAATCTGAAGCCGCTGGCCTACCTGGTCGACAGCGAGGTCGCCGCGGTCGACTACGTGTGGGGCCCGGACGGCCTGCTGATGGCGCCGACCTACGCGGTGCCGCGGCTGCTGGCCCGAAACGGCCTGAAGCTACAGGATTTCGACTTCTACGAGATCCACGAGGCGTTCGCGTCGGTGGTGCTCGCGACCCTGCAGGGCTGGGAGTCCGACCAGTACTGCAAGGAGCGCCTGGGCCTGGATGGCGCCCTCGGCTCGATCGACCGCAGCAAGCTCAATGTCAACGGCTCCTCGCTGGCCGCGGGCCACCCCTTCGCCGCAACCGGCGGCCGCATCATCGCCCAGGCCGCCAAGCAACTGGCGGACAAGGGCTCCGGCCGCGCCCTCATCTCCATCTGCGCCGCAGGCGGCCAGGGCGTAGTCGCCATCCTGGAGCGCTGACGACGAATCCGTCGGCCAGCGTGCCGACGAATCCGTCGCCCCGGCATGCTGGCAAATCCGTCGGCCCCGGCGTGCTTTTGGCTGGGGCCTTCCCTCACCGGCTCAAGACATGCTGGCGGGCCAGGTCGAAGGTGCGGCGGGCCAGGGCGGAGATGCGGATGCCGTCGGAGCCGGAGACGGCGGTGTGCAGGTGATCGTGCAGGGGGGCGGTCCAGTGGGGCGGAATGGCGTTGGCGCCGAGCAGGACTCCGGCGACCGAACCGGCCGTGGCGCCGATCGAGTCGGTGTCCCAGCCGCTCTGCACGGTATTGCCGACGATGGTGGTGAAATCGCCGCCGCCCCACAGCAGCCCGGTCGCCACCAGGCAGGCGTTGCCGATGGCGTGCGCCCAGCTGTAGTGCTCGTGGCGGGCGTGCACGGCCGCCACCGCCTGCTCCCAGCCGAGCCCGCGGCGGTGGTCGTGCAGGACCTGGGTCAGGGCCACGGCGAGCCGCGAGTGTTCCGGGATCGCCTGCTGCGCAACGGTGATCGCGGACAGCGCGTCCCCGGCGGTGAACGCGGCGGCCACCAGCGCGGCGGCCCAGGCCGCGGCCCAGGCGCCGTTGGCGGTATGCGAGACCGAGGCGTCGCGCAGGGCCAGGGCGGCGGCGGTGGCCGGGTCGCCGGGGCAGACGTAGCCGTAGATGTCGGCCCGGGCCATCGCGCCGATCCACTCCCGGTACGGGTTGCGGTAGTGCGCGGTCGCCGGGGGTTGCAGATCGTCGATCAGGTTGCGGTAGGCCACCCGCTCGGCGGTGTAGGTCTGCAGGAAGGGCAGGCGCTCCAGCCATTCGGCGGCCACGTCCGCGGGCACGAATCCGATGCCGTGCCGCTCCAGCAGGTGCAGGCCTAGCACGGTGAAGTCGAGATCGTCGTCGCGCGGGACGCCGTCGATGTGGCCGCGGGTGGATTCGGGCCAGTTGCCCTGCAGCCGATAGCCTTCCGGCATCGGGCTGAGCACCGGGATGTAGTCGGCGAGCGGATAGGCGTCGCAGCGCTCGAGGTAGGCGCGAATCCGCGGTGGCGTCCACAGGAATCCGTTCTCCAGCGGCTTGCCCAGGGTGCAGCCGACGCAGCGGCCCAGCCAACCGCCGAGGATGCGGTCGTAGAGCCGGGTCGGCGGCTCCGGGGGTGGTGGGATGTGTAGCGCGGGAGCCGGGCCGGACTCGTCGTAGGGCCAGGCCGGGTCGCGCGGGGTGGTCTCGACGCGGTCGAGCAGGCGCAGGCACGCGGCGGCATTGGGCACGTCGGTGTGCGTGAGATCGTGCACTTCCTCGGCGAAATCCTCCACGAGGTGCCCGGATTCGCGGCACTGCAGCCACTCGAAGTAGAGCAGGGCGCGCGGGTCACCCTCGGGATGGCCGAAGTAGGCCGATTCGATGGGTTCCATGGTGTTCACAGGATGCTGATGACCGCCCCGACGACCTCGGACAGCAGCGGTAGCGATTCGTCGCGCTGTGGCGCCCGGGCCCACCAGCGGCCCTCATGGGTGCACCGGCCGAGACCGGTGGGCAGTATGACGTTGCTGCGATGCGGGCCGATATCCACGCCGTGACGCTCCAGTCGGACGATGGCTTCCAGACAGGGGTACCCATCGAAGACCGCGAGGAACGTCCGGCGCGCCGGTCGTTCGCGCACCAGCACCGGCCCGGCGATGCCGCGCGCGGTGAGCTCGTCGAGTATCAACGCGCCCAACGCTTCCGGCGTGTTCACCGCGGCGATGGAATCGACCAGCGGCAGCACCACGAATCCAGGGGAGGTGACGTGCACGCGCGGCAATCCGAACAGCGACCGATAGGCTTCCGCCCAATCCTGGGGCGTGACAATTTCTTCCACTCGCACGATCCAAAACCCCACTCGGCTCCTTCTGTCCCGGCGCCGGATCTTTGCACTGCCGGGTAATGCCAAGTGAAGCCCCGAACGGCAAGTCCGGCCGAAGCTTTCGGGTGAATCGTTAGCGAATTAACGAGAAAGAGCGCGTGCTCGGCTCACATACCGACCGGCCGTACCGTAGTCCGAAGTTGAATTGAGCGACCGTCCATATTTCCACCCGAACGGCGGGGTCGGCATTACCGGATGTGGGCCGGTTGTCCGGGTACTCTCTGGAGCGTAGCCGAGGCACCGGAACCCTGGGAGGTTCGTCATGCCGTGCGACCTGATGCTCATTGCCTACGACGGTTCCGAGAACGCGAAACGGGCCGTGGAATACGCGGGGCGGTTTTTGTCGGCCACCCGGGCGGTGGTGTTGACCGCGTGGGAGCCGATGGTGCGCCAGGCCGCCCGACTGTCGGGAATGTCGGGAGTGATGCAGCCGGAATGGCTGCCCGACGAGGAGCTCGAGGACATCGCCTTCGTCGATGCCAAGCAGATCAATGCCGAGGGCGTGCGGCTGGCCAAACTCTCCGGTCTCAACGCCGAGGCGCGCACTGCCGAATGCACCTCGACCATTTGGAATGCCATCGTCGATGTCGCCGACGAGCTCGATGTGGACATCATCGTGGCGGGCACCCGGGGCGCCACCGGTATTCGGGCGCTGATGCATTCGAGCGTCGCCGAGGCGGTACTCAAACACTGTCATCGGCCGATTCTGCTGGTGCCGCCGGGCAAGCATCCGGACGGAACGCGTTAGCCCGCGGCACGTGCCGCCGAACACACTGAGACATCGATCGCTACCGGGCCACCGCGTCCGTGGCCCCGGACTATCGTCGGGGAACTATGGACGGCTTTCGGGGAACCAGGGACGGCTTTCTGCTCGCACAACCCGATGGTGTGGTCCGGACGAGCGGCAGCCGACGCGTGTTCGACGACCCGGAGCGCGCGGTCGCGGCGCTCCGCGACGGCGCGGACCTGGTGGTCGGGGCGCTGGCGTTCGATCCGCGGCGGCCCGCCGCCCTGTGCGAGCCCGAGCGGGCGGAGCGCACCGCGGGCCCGTGGCGACCGGCCGCGCTGCCCGAGCTCCCGGCGGTCCAGGTTGTCACCGAGATCCCCAGTGCCGCAGAGCATGTCGCGCGGGTGACGAAACTGGTGGAGCAGCTGTCGGATCCGGCGCAGCCGCTGCGGAAGGTGGTGGCGGCCCGATCGCTGCTGGCCGAGGCGGACGCGCCGCTGGACCCGGCGGTGGTCGCCGCGCACCTGCTCGCCCGCCACCCGCGGGCCAATGTGTTCGCCGTGGACCTCACCCCGGCCGGGCGGCCCGGCGCGACGCTGGTCGGCGCCACCCCGGAGGTGCTGGTCGCCCGGTACGGCGACACCGTGACCCTGCATCCGCTGGCGGGCACCGCGCCCCGGCACGCCGACCCCGCCATCGATCGGGAGCGCTCGCGGGAACTGCTGGGCAGCACCAAGAATCGCGACGAGCACGCCTTCGTCATCGACTGGATCCGCGAGCGGCTCGGGCCGGTATGCCGCGAACTCGTCATTCCCGACGGCCCGGAATTGCTGCACACCGCCGAGGTCTGGCACCTGGCCACCCCGATCCGCGGGCGGCTGCGCGATCCCGGCACCACCGCCCTGGACCTGGCGCTGCTGCTGCATCCGACGCCCGCGGTCTGCGGCACCCCCACCGATCTGGCCCTCGAGGCCATCGTCGAGTTGGAAGAGGACCGCGGCTTCTACGGCGGCGCGGTCGGCTGGTGTGACGCCCGCGGCGACGGCGAATGGGTGGTGGCGATCCGCTGCGCCGAACTGTCCGCCGACGGACACACGGTGCGCGCCTTCGCCGGCGGCGGCATCGTCGCGGCCTCCGACCCGGACACGGAACTGGACGAGACCACGGCGAAACTGCGCACGCTGCTGGGCGGGCTGCGGTGCCGGGTTCCGGAGCGGTGATCCCGGCCAAAAGCGTGCCGGGATCATGACGGAGTAGGTGCCGGGACCATGACGGGGTAGGTGCCGGGACCACGACGAAGTACACGCCAGAACCACGGCGAAACTGCGCACGCTGCTGGGCGAGCTGCGGTGCCGGGTTCCGGAGCGGTGATCCCGGCCAAAAGCGTGCCGGGATCATGACGGAGTAGGTGCCGGGACCATGACGGGGTACGCGCCAGGACCACAACGGGGTACACGCCAGGACCACGATGAAGTACACGCCAGGACCACAACGGGGTACACGCCAGGACCACGACGGGGTACACGCCGGGACCACGACGGGGTAGGTGCCAGGACCACGACGAAGTACACGCCAGGACCACGACGAAGTACACGCCAGGACCATGAGGGAGTACGGCCGGGAACATGCGAAGGGCCTGACGGCGAGGCCGGGCACAGGTGCATGTTGTAGGTTGGCTCGGAACAGGACTGCGCCGACGATGTATGGGAGTTCGCGATGAAGTTTGCTGTGCCGGGTGTGGCTAGCGCCGTCGCTGGGGCAGTGCTCGGGGTGGTGGCGGTGTTCGTGGTCACGATGGCGGCGCAGCAGACTTCGCGGCCCGAGGTCGATCGCAGCGGCAATCAGTCCTCGTCGCTGCTCAACAACGTTGAGTACGGCGCTCGCTGAGTCGCCGAGCGCCGACCCACCCCTATCCACCGCGCCGCTGGGGCGGCGCTGGCTCGCCGGGAGCGTCGTCGCGGCGTTCCTGCTGACCTTTCTGCAGGCACCCGGCCGCACGGTCGCCGACACCAAATACGATCTGGCCCAGAATCCGCTGGGCTTTCTGGAACGCGCCGCGCACCTGTGGAGCAGCCAGGCCCCGATGGGGCAGGTGCAGAACCAGGCCTACGGCTATTTCTTCCCGCACGGCGCGTTCTTTTCGCTCGGGCACGTGCTCGGGCTGCCCGCGTGGGTGACCCAGCGCGTCTGGTGGGCGCTGCTGATCCTGGCCGGGTTCTGGGGGATCGTGCGGCTGTGCGAGACGCTCGGCATCGGGACGCGCGGCTCCCGGGTGGTGGCGGCGCTGGCCTTCGCGCTGTCCCCGCGGGTGCTGACCACGCTCGGCTCGATCTCGTCGGAGACGCTGCCGATGATGTTGGCGCCCTGGGTATTGCTCGCGCCCGCGGCCCTCGGGACCGTCGCCGGGGTGCGTCGCCGCGGCGCGAATTCGCCCGCGGGCAGCGCGCTGGCGCTGGCGCTGATGGGCGCGGTGAACGCCGTGGCGACGGCCGCCGCGTTCCTGCCCGCCGCGCTGTGGTGGGCGTCGTATCGGCCGAACCGGCGCTGGTGGCGCTTCACCCGGGCGTGGATTCCGCTGCTGCTGCTCGCCACGCTGTGGTGGGTGGTGCCGCTGCTGCTGCTGGGCAGGGTGAGTCCGCCGTTCCTGGACTACATCGAATCCTCCGGCGTCACCACGCAGTGGGCGTCGCTGGGTGAGGTGCTGCGCGGCACCGACAGCTGGACCCCGTTCGTCTCGCCGGAGCGCATCGCGGGCGCGGTGCTGGTGACCCAGCCCGCGGCGGTGCTGGCCACGGGTCTGCTCGCGGCCGCCGGAATGGCCGGGCTCGCACGGAAATCCATGCCGGACCGCGGCCGGTTCGCGCTGATCCTGATCGTCGGGCTGGTCGGCATCTGCGCGGGCTACGCCGGGGACCTGGGCGGGCCGTTCGCCGAGCCGATCCGGGTCTTCCTGGATTCGGCCGGGGCGCCGCTGCGCAATGTGCACAAGCTGGAGCCGCTGATCCGGCTGCCGCTGGTGCTGGGCCTGGCCCATCTGCTGGGCCGGGTGCCGCTGCCCGCCTCGGCGCCGATGCCGGTGTGGCGGCGGGCCTTCGCCCATCCCGAACGCGACCGGATGGTGGCCGTCGCCGCGCTGGTGCTGACCGCGCTGGCGCTGTCCACCTCGCTGGCCTGGACCAGCAAGCTGGCGCCGCGCGGCGCCTACGACCGCGTTCCCGCCTACTGGCAGCAGACCGCGGACTGGTTGGCGCGCAATGCCGCCGACACCCGGGCGCTGGTGGTGCCCGGCGCCCCGTTCGGCAGTCAGATCTGGGGACTCACCCGGGACGAGCCGCTGCAGGCGCTGGCCCGCACGCCGTGGGCGGTGCGCGACGCGGTGCCGCTGACACCGCCGGGCGCGATCCGGGCCATGGATTCGGTGCAGCGGCTCATCGCCGACGGGCGGCCCTCGGCCGGGCTGGCGCCGACGCTGATCGATCAGGGCATCGGAATCCTGGTGCTGCGCAACGATCTCGACCCCGATACCTCCCGGTCGGCCCGGCCGCTGCTGGCGCACCAAGCGATCGAGGGCTCGCCCGGCATCGCGAAGGTCGCCGAATTCGGCAACCCGATCGCGATCGGCCATGCGTCCGGGCTGGTGGTCGACGGCGATCTGCG
This sequence comes from Nocardia terpenica, assembly GCF_013186535.1. NCBI lineage: Bacteria > Bacillati > Actinomycetota > Actinomycetes > Mycobacteriales > Nocardiaceae > Nocardia > Nocardia terpenica. The sequence continues at coordinate 1,801,176 of NZ_JABMCZ010000002.1, read as the reverse complement.
CCCGGCCTACCCGGCGATCGAGATCTACCGGGTGCGGCTGCCCCGCCCCGGCACACCCGCCGAAACCCACAGCGGCCCCGGCGCTCCCGGATCATTCCCGGGCGCGTACACGGTGCCGATGGATTCGGTGCCGGTGGTGGCGGGCGGTCCCGAGGTGCTGGAACGAGTGCGGCGCACCGATCGCGGCGACGGCCCGATGCTGCTGGCCGCGGATGCCGCCCGGGCGGGAGTGGCGGCCGGGTCGATGACCGTCACCGATACGCCGATGGACCGCGAGACGGATTTCGGCAAGGTGGACGACCACAGTTCGGCGCTGCGCGCCCCGACCGACGCCCGGCGCACCCACAATCTGGTGCCGGACTACGCCGTCGCGGGAACACCGCCGGTGGAGGGCGAGTGGTCGGGCGCGACCATCACCGCCTCCAGCTCCGCCGCCGACGCCACCCAGCTGGGCGGCACCGCGCCCGGCAGTTCGACGGCGGCCGTCGTGGACGGCGATCCCAGCACCGCCTGGCTGAGCAACAGCGCCGAACACGCCGTCGGACAGTGGCTTCGGCTCGATCTGGACCGCCCGGTGCAGGCGGGGCTGCTGCGCGTGACGACCAGCCCGGCCGCGCTGGGCGACCCGGTCAAGTGGCTGGAGGTGCGCACCCGCAACGGCACCGTCGCCGCGCGCATCGGCGAACCCGGTGCGCCGGTATCGATCTCGCTGCCGCCGGGGCGGACCGATTGGCTCACCATCACCGCCACCCGCACCGAGGGCGGCAGCGCCGGTGGACAATTCGGCATCAGCGAGCTGACCCTCGACGACTACGCGGATCGGGACGCGCCGCGGCGGGTGGACATCCGGCACCGCACCGTGCTGCCGCCGCCACCGGCCGGTGCGCGGGTGCGGGGCTGGGACCTCGGGCAGGAATTCCCCGGCCGCAGCGGCTGTTTCGACGCGCCCGACCGGGTGCGCTGTAGCAAGGGGCTGGGCCTGCCCGCGGAGGAGACGGGCGCGTTCGAGCGCACCCTGTCCGTACCGGAGCCGATGGCCGTCGCCCCGGATCTGATCCTGCGCACCCGGCCGGGACCCGCGCTGGAGGCGCTGCTCACCGACCCCGATCGGCCGATCGCCCGCGGCAAGGCCGATGTCGGCGATCTGCGCGGGTCGGCCTTCGCCGCCACCGACGG